>DATITA010000019.1:0-16715 GCA_035468355.1 Candidatus Dormiibacterota bacterium | reverse complement strand
GGGGTGCCCGACCACGTCGGCACCAAAAAGAATGCGGAATTCGTCGCCGGTCACAGTCACAAGTCTATTGGGCAACAAAAAAGGGAGCCCCGAGTTGGGACTCCCTTGGTGGATCTACTTCGCATATTCCACGGCCCTGGTCTCACGCACCAAGGTGACGCTGATCTGGCCCGGGAAGCTGAGCTCTGATTCGATTCGCTTGGCGATGTCCCTGGCCATGAGCTGAGCAGCTGTGTCGTCGATCTGCTCGGGCTTCACCAGGATCCTGACCTCTCGGCCGGCCTGGATGGCGTAGGACTGCTGGACCCCCTGGAAGGAGTTTGCAATCTCCTCCAGCTTCTCCAGCCGCTTGACGTATGCCTCGAGCGACTCTCTGCGCGCCCCTGGGCGAGCTGCGGAAATCGCGTCGGCGGCGATGACCAGGAGCGCCTCGATGGAGTGAGGCTCCTCGTCGTAGTGGTGCGCGCGAACGGCGTGGACCACCTGTGCGGGGACTCCATGGCGCTGCAGGAGGTCTGCTCCGATCACGGCGTGCGAGCCCTCGACCTCGTGGTCGATGGACTTGCCGACGTCGTGCAGCAGGCCAGACAGCTTTGCGATGTGGACGTCGGCGCCGATCTCGGCCGCCATCATGGCGGCCAGATAAGCGACCTCTTTCGAGTGGTTCAGCACCTGCTGCCCGTAGCTGGTACGGAAACGCAGGATGCCGAGGTGGCGGACGACCTCAGGGTGCAAACCCTGAAGACCGACCTCCAGGACAGCCGCCTCCCCTTCCTCTTTGACCCTCTGAAGGACCTCCTGGCGGGACTTGGCGACGATCTCTTCGATTCGGGCCGGGTGAATCCGGCCGTCCACGATGAGCTTGTTCAGCGCCACCCTGGCCACCTCGCGGCGGACCGGGTCGAAACCGCTGATGATCACGGCTTCCGGGGTGTCGTCGACGATGAGGTCGATCCCGGTCGCTTGCTGCAGGGCGCGGATGTTGCGCCCTTCCTTGCCGATGATGCGGCCCTTGAGCTCGTCGGTCGGCAGCGGCAGCACCGAGACCGAGACCTCTGCGGTCTGGTCGGCGGCGATCCGCTGGATCGACTCCGTGACGATCTCCCTGGCCCTGCGCTCGCTCTCGTCCCGGGCGGCCAGCTCGGCCTCCCGGACTTTGCGCGCGACCTCGTTGCGCAGCTCTTGCTCGACCTGGCCCATCAGCACTCCCTGGGCTTCCTGGCGGGTCATGTTGGCGACCCGCTGTAGCTCCTTCTCTTGCTGACGAGCGGTGTCCTCGAGCTCGGCCTTGATGTCGTCCAGCGCCTTCTCGCGATTTCCAAACTCACGCTCGCGACGGCTGAGGTCCTCGCCCTTGCGGTCGAGGTTCTCTTCCTTTTGCAAAAGGCGCTTTTCGATCTGCTGCGATTGAGCCCGGTATTCGCGGGCCTCCTGTTCGGCGGCGGTGCGGATCCCGACAGCCTCCTCCTTGGCCTCGAGCAGCTTCTCCTTGGCCTGTGTCTCGGCGTCGGAGACGGCCTGCTGGGCCTTGAGCTCAAGGACGTGGGTCCCGTCGCTCTGCCGGCGCTGAAGCAGCCAGTAGGCGGCTCCAAAACCGGCGAGGAGTGCCACCACCACCAAAAGCGGGACGTAGATAAAGACTGGCATGTGACATGCACCTCGTTTATTCGATTGTCAAAGTGCGTCGACCATGGCAGGACCGGCACGATCCCGCCTCGGGTTGGCTCGATGACTGCGGGCGTCAAAAGGCGCCCGTGTGAAGTGGAATTCTAGGCTTCTGTCCCGGGCGACGTTCCCGACCAGACCGCCCGGCAGGCCGCCCTGGCCACTCCGGACGAAAACCCTCGGCGAAGCAGCTTGGGGCCGATCGCCTCCAGGACCTCGCGATACCCCGCATGCGCCTTTCCCCCGCGCAGCCGTTCGGCAAGTCTGATCGCCGAAAGGAGCTGAGCCTCGCCATCGAACCCTGATAGGGCGATGTCGGCCACCTGGCGGTCGACTCCACGAGCCGACAGCTCGGCCGACAGGGCACGTGGGCCCCGGCCGACCTGCCGCCGCCTGACGTGACTCTCCGCGAAGGCGCGGTCATCCAGGTAGCCGAGCTCGACGAGCCGGTCAATCGCCGAGCGAACATCGGTCTCCGGGTAGCCACGTCGGCCCAGCTTCCGGTCCAGCTCTGCCCGCGAATGGGCTCGACGGCCCAAGAGCCTGAGCCCCGCCTCCAGGGCGGAGCCGGCCGGAGTCCTGGACCGAGGACCCCGGCGAGCGCCCTTAGAGCTCTTCGGCGGCACCTGCAGGCGCCTTCACCGTGCCTGCTGCGGCCCGGGACGGCGTGACACCGCCGGCGGCCTTCTCGCGGACCCTGGCCTCGATCTCGGCCGCCAGGGTAGGGTTCTCGCGCAGGTAGTTGCGCACGTTCTCTCGACCCTGGCCGAGGCGCTGGTCGCCGTACGAGATCCACGTGCCGCTCTTCTCGAACACCGCGTACTCGATGGCTGCGTCGATCAGCGAGCCCTCACGCGAGATTCCCTCGTTGAACAGGATGTCGAACTCAGCCGACCGGAACGGGGGGGCGACCTTGTTCTTGACCACCTTCACCTTGACGCGAGCGCCGACCGAGTCGAGGCCGGACTTGATGACCTCGACCTTGCGGATGTCCAGGCGCACCGACGAATAGAACTTCAGCGCGCGTCCACCGGGTTGCGTCTCGGGGTTCCCGAACATGATCCCGACCTTCTCCCGGAGCTGGTTGAGGAAGATCACGGAGCAGTTGGACTTGGAGATGGCGGCTGTCAGCTTACGGAGAGCCTGCGACATGAGCCGAGCCTGGAGGCCGACGTGCGCGTCGCCCATCTCACCTTCGATCTCGGCCTTGGGCACGAGCGCCGCGACCGAGTCGATCACGATGACATCGACCGCGCCCGAGCGCACCAGGACCTCGACGATCTCGAGCGCCTGCTCACCGGTGTCCGGCTGGCTGATCAGGAGATCGTCGATCTTGACCCCGATGCGCGAGGCATACAGGGGGTCGAGCGCGTGCTCGGCATCGACGAACGCAGCCACTCCGCCCTGCTTCTGCGCCTCTGCGATCACGTGCAGCGCCAGGGTGGTCTTGCCCGCGGATTCGGGTCCGTAGAGCTCCGTCACCCGGCCGCGGGGGATCCCCCCCACTCCGAGCGCAAGGTCGAGCAGCAACGCTCCTGTCGGGATGACCGTGATCTCCCCCCGCAGCGCCGCCTGCTCCCCCAGCTTCATGATCGAACCCTTGCCATAGCTCTTGACGATCTGGGCCATCGCCGAGTCGAGGGACTTTTCCTTCTCTTTTTCCAATGCTTTGACGCCTCCTAGGTCGTTACGGCGAGTGTTCTACGTCGTCGGCTCGAGGTCAACGTTCTTTACAGGCCGGTTGGCAGAGTGTAGCGAACACCTGTTCGTGCGTCAAGCGCTGTTGGCCCGTGCGCGCTCGAGAGCACGGGCTTCCTCGATGGCGAGGCGGATCGCGTGAGCCGCCGCCTCGCGCCGGTTCGCCCAGCGGTCTCCCTTGAACCGGTACTCCCGCGCGGATGTGCCGCCGGCCGACGCGACGCCGATGTAGGTCAGCCCGACCGGCTTGGCAGGGCTCCCCCCATCCGGCCCGGCGATGCCGGTGATGGAGATCGCCACCCTCGCGCCGAAGCGCAAGCGGGCGCCCTCGGCCATCGCCTCCGCGACCTCCGTGCTGACCGCCCCCTTGCTTTCCAGCAGCGCCGCCGGGACGCCGAGCTGGGCCCGCTTGACCTCGTCGGAGTAGGCGATCACGCCTCCGAGGAAATAGGCGGAGCTGCCGGGCTGGGCGCTGATCAAGGATCCCACCAGGCCGCCGGTGCAGGACTCGGCGACCGCGATTGTCAGCCCTGCCTTGCGCAGAGCCTCCCCAAGCTCGCGGCCCGCCTCGGCCTCGCTCGAAGTGGGTTCGCCCGCCTCCGGTGCGCCTCCGCTCGGCCCCGTCCGTCCCGCGATCTGTGAGCTGTCGAATGGCCCGAGCAGATAGCGGAATCGCCAAAGGTAGTCGAGGCCGCTCCAGATCGTGAAGATGATCGCCACGCCGACAGCGACGTCGGCGATCCCCACGAGCCACGGGTAAGGCCGCTGCAGGATCAGCAGGGTGACCGCACTCATCTGCATCACGGTCTTGGTCTTGCCGAGCGGCGCCGCGCCAATCACCCGTCCCTGGCTCGTCCCGACCGAGCGCAGGATTGTGATGATCAGCTCGCGCGAGAAGATCAGCACCACGACCCAGGCCGCGACCAGTCCTTCCTGGACCAGCACGATCAGGACAGACAGGACGAAGAGCTTGTCGGCGAGCGGGTCGAGGAACCTGCCCAAATCGCTAACGGTGCCCTGGCGACGCGCGAGCAGACCGTCGAGCGTGTCCGTGAGCGAGAACAGGATGAACAGCGCGGCCGCGACCTGGTCGTGGCCGGGAAACCGCGCCATCAGCAGCACCATCAGCACGGGGATCGCCGCGAGTCGGCTGAGGGTCAGGGCGTTCGAAAGGTTCACGACTGAGGAGAAGTCTGCGACGAGAACTCCCTCGTCGCCACCCCCACGCCCAGGGCTCCCAGGCTGTGTCCGTCGATCGTGATGAACGTGGCCGCCGCCTTACCGCTCGTGATCTTGATGTCCACCCCTGTGAAGTAAACGACGGAGCCTGCCTGGAGCGTCTTCCCGGAATCGGCGAACTGAGAGTTTCCGTCGACCACCGCGTTGATCCAGACGGCATCTGTGACACGCACGCCGACGACGATCGGACGCGTTTGCACGGACGGTGCGATCGCGGGCGACGCGGACGGCGTGGCGGCAGCGACCTGCTGGGACGCCACGGTGGTCGGGATCGGGCGCTGGTCGGCCGCGAGCTGCCACCACGCGTATACGGCGAATGCAGCCACCAGCAGCAGCACACCTGCCGTCGCGACCACCGGCACCGTCGCCACCACCCGCGGCTTGCGCTCGCTCCGCCCCATGCCGAGCGCAAGACGCGGAGGGATGGACCGGATGTGGGCCCCGGTTACCAGCGAGTCGGGTTCGAGGCCGAGGTAGCCCGCGTACGCCTTCAAGTACCCCTTGGCATAGACCGGCGCCGAGAACGACTCGAGCTCGTCTGACTCCAGCATGACGAGATATTCGGCACGGATCCGGGTAGCCGCCGCGGCCTGCTGGATGGTGAGACCTCGCTCGCCGCGTTTGGCAGCCAGCAAGGTCCCCGGAGTCATTCCAGGATCCCTGACCGCGACCCAGAGGCAACTCGACATGATTCCGCGTGGTCCGGCTTGGCCGGACCACCGCTCACGTAGGGTCTATTCGAGAGCGGCTGTATTGCGAGGGGGGGTTGCGTAGGGGGGGCCTGCCCCCCATGCGCTTTCATTCCAGGATCCCTGACCGCGACGCCGAGGCGACTCGAGATGATTCCGCGTGGTCCGGCTTGGCCAGGCCACCCCCATGCGCTTTCATTCCAGCCCGAGCCTCTCCAGCAGCTCATCAACGTCGGGCAGCGTCATCAAGACTTCGCGAGACTTCGAGCCCTGGTAGCTGCCGACCACGTGGTTCTCGGCCAGCTGGTCGACGATTCGCCCGGCCCTCGAGTAGCCCACGTTGAACTTGCGCTGCACCAGCGAGACGGACGCCGAGCCCTCGGCCGCGACGGCGCGCGCGGAGCGGGCAAACAAGGGGTCGAGCTTTCGCTCCTCTCGCCTCTCCCCCTCCCATTCGGTGCCCGCGCCCTGTTCGAGGATCTCTTCCATGTAGCGCGGACCGCCCTGTGACTTCCAGAAGTTGACGACCCCCTCGACCTCGGGGTCGCTCACGAAAGCGCCCTGGATGCGCGTCGGTTTGCCGGCGTCGACCGGCTGATAAAGCATGTCGCCGCGACCAAGCAGCTTCTCGGCGCCTCCGGTGTCGAGGATGACCCGGCTGTCGACCTGGGAGCCGACCGCAAAGGCGATGCGGGACGGGATGTTGGCTTTGATCAGACCGGTGATGATGTCGGTCGAAGGACGCTGGGTCGCGATGATCAGGTGGATGCCCACGGCGCGCGCCAGCTGCGCGATTCGGCAGATCAGCTCTTCGATCTCTCCCGCCGCGACCATCATGAGGTCGGCCAGCTCGTCGATGACGATCACGATGTAAGGCAGGGGCCGCGCCTGCTTCAGCGCTGCCTTGTCGTTGTAGCCGGCGATGTTGCGCACGCTCTCGGCCGAGAACAGCTTGTAGCGCCGGTCCATCTCCGACACCGCCCAGCGCAACGCGGCGGCGGCCTGGTGCGATTCGACCAGGACGGGCAGCGCGAGGTGAGGGAGGCCGTTGTACCCGGTCAGCTCGACTCGTTTCGGGTCGACCAGCAGCAGTCTCAGGTGGTCGGGGGTCACCTGAAACAGCAGGCTCGTGATGAGCGCGTTGATGCAAACGCTCTTGCCCTGGCCGGTCGCGCCGGCGATGAGCAGGTGCGGCATGCGCGTGAGGTCCGCCACGATCGACTGTCCGGAGACGTCGTTGCCAAGCCCCAGCGCGAGCTTGTTCGTTCCCTCGCGGAACGCCGCCGTCTCCAGAACCTCGCGGATGGTGACCAGGCTGGCCGACTTGTTGGGCACCTCGATCCCGACCGCGGCCTTGCCGGGGATCGGGGCCTCGATGCGAAGGGGCGCGGCGGCGAGCGCCAGCGAGAGGTCGTTCTGCAATGCGGTGATGCGCTTGACCTGGATGCCCGCCCCCGGCTGCAGCTCGTACTGCGTCACCGCCGGTCCCGGGTTGACCCCCACCACCTTGCAGGGGACGCCGAAGGTCTCGAGGGTCGTCTCGATGATCTTCACGTTGCGCTTGATTTCGTCGGCCATCCGCTCCCGCCTCGCCGTGACGGTGTCGAGCAGGGCGATGGAGGGCAGCTTCCAGTCGATCTCAGGGAACTCGTCTTCAGGCTCCGCGACCACGCGCATGACCGCGACGGCCGGCTCATCCTCCCGCTCGCCGCCGCTCGCCTTGCGTTCGTGACGCTCAGGTCGCGCGCCGTCCTCAGCCTCGGGCTCGTCGACCTCCCAGGGCCTGGCCGGCTCGAGCAGCGGAACCGGCGTCGCGAAGCTGGCCGCCGACCGGGCCAGGGCGTCGCCGGTGGCCGGCGCGGCCTTGGCCGGCTTGGGGGGCTTGGGCTTCTCCGAGACCGGAAGCGCGACCAGGTTCTGGATACGCACGCGTTCGGCATAAGCCAAGCGGGCGGCGCCCACGCCGGCGGCAAGCAGCGCTCCCGGGCTGAAGTGGATGGTCACGATGAGCCCGATCAGGAGCAGCGCGATCAGGAGCGCCCAGGCCCCGATGGGCCCGACCACGCCGGTCACGGCGGCATCGATCGAGCTTCCCACCGAGCCGCCCGCGTGGCCGACGAGGCCGAACAACCCGACCAGGGCGAGCACTGCCACCCCTCCGGCCACCAGGTCGACAGCGCGCGGGCGAGGAGCCTTTGGCCACAGGAGGTATGCCCCGAGCGCCAGCAGGGCGAGGACCGGAACGAACCAGGCGCGGTCGAACGTCGAGACGAGGCCCTCGCGGATCCCGGTCAGGATCGAGCCGGCGTGGCTCGCGATGGCGAGGAATCCCAGCAAAGCGACGAGGATCAAGAGGACCCCCGACACCTCGCGCACCTGGCGCTGCGTCAGGTGTGGACGCGTGGTTTTCTTGCCGCGTGCGGAGCGGGAACGCGAACGCGATGCGCGACGGGCGCCGTTCGCGGAGTGACGTGTGCCTCGGGATGTGGTGCGACGCATGCTGCGGGCCCTTGAGCCGAACCGGATTCTACTACGACCCTCTCGCGACCCGGCCGGCGACTGCGCGGGCGAGCGATACTCTCTCCCCGTGGCCGTCGATCCGTTTTCAGAAGCCGAGGTCAGGTACAAATCCCTGGTCGACGAGCGCCGGTCCGGCGCGATGCCGCCGCGCGCGTTCAGGCTCGCGGTGCGTGACCTCGCGGTCCTCGACAGCGAAGGGCGGCGGTGGATGCTCGGTCCCGAGGACGGGATCTGGTATCGGCGCGAGAACGAGCGCTGGCTGCAGGCAGACCCGCCAAGGCGGCTGGTCTGCTCATCCTGCGGTCATCACAACCTCGGCCGGCACAGCTTCTGCGTCGAGTGCGGCCAGCGACTGCATCGACCCACATAAGCCACTTCCCCGCTCCGCGGGGAAGATGTCCGGCGCGAAGCGGCCGGATAGATGTGAAGGTCTGGGAGCCCTTCGGCCTCTACTTGTGGACCTGTGCCTGGGCGATTCCGTAGATGAGGCCCGCGGCGAGAGGAACGAGCGCGGCGAGGAACCACAGCCGCCACCACACCGGTCGCGCGTCGCCACGCACCATCTCGTGACCGCAGAAGCCGCAGAAGCGGTCGAACGGACCCGCCACGCCGCGGCAGTTGCCGCACTGGTGCAGCTGCAGGCTGCAGTGGGCGCAGCGGGCCTCGTCACCCGAATGGTCGAGCACCATGGCGGGCTGGTCGCAGCGCGGGCAAAGGCTCGGCGCCACCAGCGCGAGCGGCGGCAGCTTCACTCGGTCATATCTCGGTCACGACGGGGATCACCATAGGGCGGCGGCGGGTTTGTTTGTAGACCGTCTTCGAGACGGCGTCGTGGATCATCTCCTGTAGCAGGTTCAGGTCCGCCCGGCTGCTTGAGAAGCGAGAGATGCTCTGCATCGCCGCCGCGCGGGCATCCGCCATGAGCCTGGTCGACAGCTCCGGTTCGATCACGCCTCGTGAGATGAGGTCAGGACCGGCCCGCACCACACCGGTGTCGCGGTCAAGAGTCAAGGTCACGACCAGGATCCCGTCCTCTGCCAGGTGCCGGCGGTCACGCAGCACCACCTGCTCGACGTCGCCCACACCAAGCCCGTCCACGTAGACGAGGCCCGTACCGATCTTCTCGCCGGCGCGCATCGAGCCGGCATCCAGCTCTACCGTCTGCCCATCCTCGACGACGGCGATGCGGTCCTCGGTCAGACCTGCTGCGCGCGCGATCTCCGAGTGCAGGAGCAGTTGCCGATACTCGCCATGCACCGGGATGAAGAACTTGGGCCGGACGGCGTCGAGCATCTCCGTCAGCTCGTCGCGCTGCGCATGCCCCGTGACGTGCACATTGCCGACCTCCGAGTAAAAGACATGCGCCCCATGCCGGTAGAGGTTGTTGACGGTCTGATGGACCATCCGCTCGTTGCCCGGGATGGGTCGCGCCGAGATGACCACCCAATCGGTCTTCAGGACGTTGACGAGGGGGTGGCGCTGGGCGGCGAAGCGCGCGAGGGCCGACATCGGCTCGCCCTGGCTGCCGGCGGTGAGCAGGAGCAGCTTCGACGGCGGCACCCGGCCGATCTCCCCAGGCGCCACCGTAAGTCCTTCGGGCACCTTGAGAAAGCCGAGCTCGCGCGATGTCTTGAAGTTGGTCTCGAGGCTTCGGCCCACCACCGCGACTCGGCGTCCGAACTGCGTCGCCATGCGAACGAGGTGCTGGATGCGGTGGATGTTGGAGGCGAAGTTGGCCACGACGATCCGCCCGGGGGCCTCCCCGAAGATCCGTTCGAATGGGCCGTGAAGGTCACGCTCGCTGCCGGACCGCCCTGCCCGCTCGGCGTTGGTGGAGTCGCTCAACAGCAAGAGGACGCCTTCGTCGCCAAGCTGCCTGAAGCGCGCCATGTCGGTGGGATGCCCGTCGGGGGGCGCCGAGTCGAGCTTGAAGTCGCTCGTGTAGACGACGCGGCCCACGGGCGTCTCGATGGAAAGCGCAACTGCGTCGGGAATCGAATGGCAGACGGCCACCGTCTCGACGCGAAACGGTCCGAACTGCACCGAGTCCCCGACTCGCACTTCGCGCAGGTCCGACTCGCGCAGGATCCGATGCTCCTTCAACTTCGGCTTGACGAGGCCAAGGGTCAGCCGGGTTCCGTAGACCGGGACGTTGAGCTTCTTTAACACGTAAGGCAGGCCGCCGATGTGGTCCTCGTGACCGTGGGTGAGGAAGATGCCAAGCACCTCGCGGTCCTTGCGCATCAGGTACGAGATGTCCGGGAGGACGAGATCGATGCCGAGCATGTCCTCTTGCGGGAACATCAAACCCGCGTCGACGACCAGGACCTTGTTCTCCCACTCGAGCGCCCACATGTTGATCCCGACTTCGCCGAGGCCGCCCAGAGGGATGTACTTGAGTCGTGAGCTCACAACAGTTGGAGCTGCTCCGGTTCCTGCTTCGGGACGGGGACAGGCATAGG
The DNA here is from genome assembly GCA_035468355.1 of Candidatus Dormiibacterota bacterium. Lineage (GTDB taxonomy): Bacteria > Chloroflexota > Dormibacteria > Dormibacterales > Dormibacteraceae > DATKSS01. The sequence goes on along the minus strand of DATITA010000019.1, from coordinate 6,442 downwards.
CGGCAGCGGCGGCGCGAGCAGCTTGTCGAGGTACTGCTTGACCAGGTCGAAGTCGTGCTCGAGGTCCGCGACGAGCGAGCCGTTGTGGAGAGCCGCGGCTGGGTGGTACAGCGGCACATAGGCGACGTCACCGCGCTTGATCAGGCTGCCGTGCACGCGAGATATGGAGCCCTGGCCCGGCATGAGGCGCTCGAGTGCATGGCGACCGAGGATGAGCACGACCTTCGGCTTGATCAGCTCGAGCTGGCGCGCAAGGTACGGCGAGCAAGCCTCGGCCTCGTTGGGCATGGGGTCGCGGTTCATGGGCGGACGGCACTTCAGGACGTTGGTGATGAAAACCTGGGACCGGCTGAGCGAGATGCGCTCGAGCAGGGTGTCGAGCAGCTTGCCGGCGGCTCCGACGAACGGCTCGCCCTGGCGGTCCTCGTTGAACCCCGGCGCTTCTCCGACGATCATCACGTCGGCCGGGCAGGGGCCGGTGCCAGGCACGGCCTGGGTTCGCGTCGCATGAAGCCCGCAGTTCTTGCAGGAGCGGATCGTGTCGTGGAGCTGGTTCAGCTCCACCGAGGTGCTAAGCGACTTTGACTCCCGGCTTGAAGGTGATCAGCTCGCCCGCGTCATGAACGGTCTTCATCACCGACTTCAGCTGGTCTGGGGTGAGGGGGACCAGCGGTAGGCGGAAGGGGCCGGCCGGGAATCCCATCGCATTGAGGACGGACTTGACCGGCACCGGGTTGGCAGCCGTCGTCATCAACGTCTTGATCACCGGCAGCAGCCCGAGGTGGATGGCGCGAGCCGTTTCGACGTCCCCCTTGCCGTAGGCGTCGATCAACCGCTTCATCGAGCGGCCGGCGAGATGCGACACAACGCAGATCACACCGTAACCGCCCGCCGCCAGCACCGCCAAAGTCCAGCTGTCGTCCCCGCTCCAGACCTTGAAATCGGACTGCTTGCCCGCGCAGACGAACCCGATCTGGTCCAGGTCGCCGCTGGCCTCCTTGACTCCGACGATCCCGGGCAGCTCGGCGCACCTCAGCGTCGTGGCGGCGGTCATGTTGACCGCGGTGCGGCCCTGGATGTTGTACATGATCGTCGGGCCCACCTCCGAGATGGCTTTGAAATGCAGGTAGATTCCGTCCTGCGGAGGCTTGTTGTAGTAAGGCACGACCGCGAGCAGCGCGTCGGCGCCCGCTCTCATCGCCCGCTCCGAGAGCTTGACCGAATGGTGGGTGGCGTTGCTCCCCGTCCCGGCGACCACGGTCTTGCCGGGGATCGCATTCCTGACCACGCGGAGCAGCTCGATCTTCTCATCGTCGTCGAGTGTGGGCGACTCGCCCGTGGTACCGGACACGATCACGCCGTCGGAACCGTCCGCGACGAGCTGCGACGCAAGCTTCTCAGCGGCGTCGAGGTCGACCGACCCGTCGGCCTTGAAAGGCGTGATCATCGCGGTCAGAAGCCGTCCCAGGTCAGCGTTCACTTCACGACTACTCCCATTTCGATGGCTTGCTCAGCGATCTGGACCGCGTTGAGGGCGGCGCCCTTGCGCAGGTTGTCGGACACCAGCCAGAGCACCAGGCCGTTGACGGTCGAGGCGTCGTTGCGGATGCGGCCAACATACACCTCGTCTTTGCCCGCCACCCCATGTGGCGTCGGGTAGAGCCTGGCGTGCGGGTCGTCTTCGACGATCACGCCGGGCGCGCTGCCCAGGATCGTGCGCGCCTCGTCTGACGTCAGCTTCCTGGTGGTCTCGATGAAAACCGACTCGCCGTGGCCGACTGGCACCGGAACGCGAACACACGTCGCGGTGATCCTCAGGTTCGGCATGTGCATGATCTTTCGGGTCTCGTTGACGATCTTGACCTCTTCTTCGTTGTAACCGTCCGGCTCCGGGCGCCATCCACCGGGCACCACGTTGTAGGCGAGCTGATGGGGATAAGCGGCCACCGGCGGCTCCGTGCCGGCGGCGATCGCCCTCGTCTGCTCCTCGAGCTCCTCCACCAGTGCTCTGCCCGCCCCGGACGCGGATTGGTACGTCGAGACGAGGACGCGCTCCAGGCCGACCGCATTCCTCAAGGGATGGAGGACGACTGTGAGCGGGATCGCGCAGCAGTTGGGGTTCGCGATGATCCCTTCGTTGGCGCGGATGTCATCGCCGTTCACCTCTGGGACGACCAGGGGGACGTTTTCCTTCATCCGCCACGCCGAGCTGTTGTCGATGACCAGCGCACCGGCTTCGGCCGCGACCGGTCCGTACATCAACGCGATGTCGGCGCTCGTCGCAAACAGGGCGATGTCGATGCCCTTGAATGCGCCCTCGTGTAGGTGCTCGATCTTCAGCGAGCTCCCGTTGTACGAGACCGTCATGCCCTCGGACCTCTCCGAGGCGAGCGCGGTGATGTGCTCGCTAGGGAAGTGCCGCTGGGCGAGCACGCGCAGCATCTCCTGCCCGACCATCCCGGTCGCGCCTACGACAGCGACGTTTAGTCGCTTGGAGGTGGGCACGAGGTCAGTTTAGCGAAGGCCCAGTAGTTCGTCGAGAGCCCTGTAGAAGCGCTGTTCCGCGGTCACTTTGCGGATCGCGAGCAGGACTCCCGGCACGTACGCCTCGCGGCTCGTGGTGCGATGTGTGATGGTCAGCGTCTGCCCCGGCAGACCGAACATCACCTCCTGGTCCGCCACCAGCCCGGGCAGTCGAACGCTGTGAATCGCGATGTGCCCCTCCTCCCCGCCCCGCGTCCCGGGCAGAGCCTCCTTCTCCGTCTCCTTGTGGCTGAACGGCCTGCTGCCGCGACGCGCGGCAAGCCGCCTTGCCGTGGCGAGCGCAGTGCCCGAAGGCGCGTCGAGCTTCGCCGAGTGATGCATCTCGATCACCTCGGCGGCATCGAAATGGGGCGCGGCGATGTCGGCCAGATGCATCATCAGGACGGCGCCGATCGCGAAGTTGGGCGCCACGATGCCGCCCAGGCCCTTTTCCTTGCAAGCGGTCTCGATCTTGTCCACGTTGTCCCCCGTCAGGCCGGTCGTCCCGATCACCGGTGACGCACCCGCCGCGATCGCCGCGAGCGTGTTGTGCAGAGCGTCCGATGGCCGCGTGAAGTCGACGAAAGCGCGCGGTCTCTTCTGGCGGAGGAAGGTCGCGATGTCATCGCCTCGCCCGATTCCACCCACGTATTCGATGTCCGACTCGGCCTGAAGGCCGGGCACGAGCACCGAGCCGACCTTGCCGCGGTAGCCGGCCACGCAAACCCTGATGGCGTCAGCCATCAGGGTTGCCTCCCACCATTGGGGTCCCCGCGTACGAAGCGCGGGGTAGGTGCGTAAAGCCGCCGCGTGGGGACGTCCGCTCCAGCAGACACCCCGTTTGGTCGATCAGTCTCGACGCGGTCCGCGGCTCCGGCCGCCGCCGCCGCCGTTGCGGCCGCCGCGGTCCCGACCGCCGAACCCGCCTTCGCGCGGGGCGGGCGGCGGTGACGCCAAGGCCACCGCCATGGCGTCCTTGTCGATCTGCTCGTCGATCGGCTCACCTTTGGCGGTCAGTTCCTCGATCGCGGCCTGGCGGCTCAGGTTGAGCCTGCCCTGGCTGTCGATCTCCACCGCCTTGACCATGATCTCGTCTCCGACGTTGCAGATCTCCTCGACACGCTCGACCCGATGATCAGTGAGCTTGGAGATGTGAACGAGACCGTCCTGGTTCGGCAGCACCTCGACGAATGCGCCGAACGGCATGATGCGCACGACCTTGCCGCGGAATATCCTGCCGACCTCGACTTCGTCGGTGAGGCCCTTGATCCACTCGATCGCCCGTTTGCCGCCTTCCTGGTCGACCGCGGCGATGAAGACTCGTCCATCGTCCTCGACGTCGATCTGGGCGCCCGTCTCCTCGGTGATCTTGCGGATCATCTTGCCTCCCGGGCCGATGATGTCGCGGATCTTGTCCGGGTTGATCATGATCGTGGTGATGCGCGGCGCGTAGCTGCTCATCTCGCTGCGAGGTTTGGCCAGCACCGCGAGCATCTTGTCCAGCACGAAAAGGCGCGCCACCCGAGCCTGCTCTAGCGCCTGGCTGAAGATCTCATGAGTCAGGCCCTTGATCTTGATGTCCATCTGCAGAGCGGTGATGCCGTCCCGCGTTCCGGCCACCTTGAAGTCCATGTCGCCCAGCGCGTCTTCGACGCCCTGGATGTCGGTCAGGACGGCAAACTTGCCCTCCCGGGTGATCAGGCCCATGGCGATGCCGGCCACCGGCGACTTGATGGGCACTCCGGCGTCCATCAGCGCGAGGGTCGAGCCGCATACCGAAGCCATCGAAGTCGAACCGTTGGAGCTCAGGATCTCGGAGACCAGCCGCATCGTGTACGGCCACTCCTCCACCGGCGGGATCACCGGCAGGAGCGCACGCTCGGCGAGCGCGCCATGACCGATCTCGCGGCGGCCAGGGCCCCGCAGCGGTCGCGCTTCACCGACTGAAAAGGGCGGGAAGTTGTAGTGGTGCATGTAGCGCTTGAACTCGTCGGCGAGGGTCAGGCCGTCCAGTTTCTGCTGGTCGGACATGGAGCCGAGCGTGGCAATGGTCAGCGCCTGGGTCTGGCCGCGCGTGAAGAGCCCAGAGCCGTGGGTCCTGGGCAGGACCCCGACCTCGACGGTGATCTGCCGCACGTCCTTGAGACCGCGACCGTCAACGCGCACGCCCTCTTCGACGATGCGCTGCCGAACCCGGTCCTTGACCGCCTTGTCGAAAAGCTTGCCGAGGATATCGGCGTGTTCCGGGAATCGCTCGCCCAGCTCGGCTTTGGTCGTGCGGCGGAGGTCTTCGACGCCTGCCTCACGGACCGACTTGTCTGCGCTGTAGAGGACCTGGTCAAGGCGCAGAGCGAGGTACTCGCTCATGATCTCGACCATCTGCTCCGGGTATGACACCGGGACGAACTCGCGCTTCTCGAGGCCGACCTGCTGCTGCAGCTCCACCTGGGCTGCGCAGATCCGCTTGATCTCCTCGTGGGCCATGGCCAGAGCGTCGAGCACGACCTGCTCCGTCACGCCCTTCGCGCCCGCCTCGACCATGAGGATCGCGTCCGCGGTCCCGGCCACGACGAGGTCGAGCTCCGACTCCGCCATGCGCGACATCGGCGGGTTCACCACCACATGGCCGTCGAGGTAGCCCATGCGGGCCGCCCCCACGGGTCCCGCGAACGGGATGTCGGAGATCACCAGCGCCGTGGAGGCGCCGTTGATGCTCAGGATGGTCGGGTCGTTCTCCTGGTCGACCGAGAGGACGGTCGACACCACCTGGACATCGAGCCTGAAGCCCTCAGGGAAGAGCGGCCGTAGCGGACGGTCGGTCAACCTGGAGGCGAGGATCGCGGTCTCGCTCGGCCGGCCCTCGCGGCGCATGAACGCGCCCGGGATCTTGCCCGCCGCGTAGAGCTTCTCCTCGTAGTCGCAGGTGAGCGGGAACCAGTCGATCCCCTCCCTGGGCTCTTTGGCCATCACGGCCGTGCTGAGCACCACAGTGTCGCCCTGGCGCAGGATCACCGCGCCGTTGGCCTGTTCGGCCACCCGGCCGGTTTCGATCGAAAGCCGCTTGCCGGCTACGTCAACGTTCTTCGTGACTACTGCCACGTCAGATACCTCCATATGTGTGGGAGGAGACCCCCGGAGGTGCGACCTGGGCCAGGTTCCTAGCAGCCGCCGCCGGGTGCTCGTCTCGGCGCGCGCCCTGCGCAACCTCGACGACCTGGGTGAGGGCTTCTAAGAGCTGACCCGCGCTACCAGCGTGGGGTCCTCCCGGATTTACTTGAGGGCGCCAGGCGGGCGCCCGGCGCTTGGTCGGACTATCGCCTGATCCCGAGCTTGGCGACAAGCGCGCGATATCGCTCGATGTCGGTGTCCCTCAGGTAGTTCAGCAGCCGCCGCTGCTTACCTACCAGGAGCAGCAGGCCGCGGCGTGAGTGGTGGTCCTTGGCATGCGTCTTGAGGTGCTCGGTCAGCTCCCTGATGCGGGCGGTGAAAAGCGCAATCTGGACCTCGGGCGAACCCGTGTCCTTGTCAGCGCGTTTGTGCTCCGCGATGAGCTTGCCTTTGACTTCAGTCTCTACTGCCAAAACTCGACCTTGAAGTATACGTGCGCACCGGCTCGAGCCGTCAGGAGGCGAATTCCACGCTCCCGTCCGAGCGCGGGTCGGCGCCGGCGCGCCATGCGGCAGGCCCATCGATCACGATCGCGTGCGCATGTCCGAACTGGTGATGCCTGGCCGGCATCAGCTCCACCTTCCATGACGAATGCGACAGGCCTGCGGCACCCGGATAGTCCGCCTCCACCGACACCGTCACCCCGTCCGCAAGAATCCGGATCCTGGGCCGAGCCACCGCTTCGGCGGGCTCCAGCCCATGGTCCACGAGGTTGACCAGGACCTGCGCCTGAAGTTGAGGCTGGCCGTCG
>DATITA010000018.1:0-36589 GCA_035468355.1 Candidatus Dormiibacterota bacterium | reverse complement strand
GCGAGCCCGTATGCGCACGTCCCGTGCTCGATGAGTAGCGAAAAAGGGTGGCTAGCGGGATTCGAACCCGCGACAGCCAGATCCACAATCTGGTGCTCTGCCATGCTGAGCTATAGCCACCACGGACGGGCCCGGGACCGTAAGGCCCCCTCGAGGAACCCCGATTTTACCCGCCCGTTTGTCAGAGAATGGGAGAGCGATGCCAACGACGGCCGAATTCGCCCAGACCATCCAGTCCGGCGAGCTCATCGAGTCTCTCAAAGAGATGACCCCCGAATACCTGAAAGAGCTCAAGCACACGCTGCTCGTGTCGGGCGACACGGAGCTCATCTCAGCCCCCGCTTACTACCTCGCCGCGAAGCGGGCTCCGTCCATCAACGCCTTCATGACCGGCATCGCGATCATCCAGGACGAGCTGGCCCACGCCCACATCGCCTACCACATCCTCGAAGAGCTGGGGGAGGACCAGGAGAAGCTCATCTTCAGCCGCGACCCCAAGAGCTTCCGCTACCCGTACGCGTTCGACGTCCCCCTGGACAGCTGGACGGAGCTGGTCGTCGCCAACGGCATGTACGACCAGGCCGGCTTCTGCCTTCTGGGCGACATCCACGACAAGTGCTCGTACGGGCCGTGGAAGCGAGGCTTGAACAAGGTCATGGCGGAGGAGAACTTCCACCTCCGCAACGGCCGCACGTGGATGAAACGCATCAGCGCCTCCGGCGGCTCCGCCAAGGACGAGCTGCAGCGCGCGGTGGACTGGATGTTCCCGCTCAGCGTCGAGTGGTTCGGCCTGCCCGACTCGATGAAGATGCATTCCGCTCAGCTCGAATATCGATTGAAAGGCCTGACCAACGACCAGCTTCGCCAGTGGTGGCTTTCCACCGTCGTCCCTTACTGCGAGCAGATCGGGATCAAGGTCCCGGCTCACAAAGAGGTGCGCGACGGCAAGGACGTGTGGGAGCTGGACTACCCGTTCCCTTGCGAGTTCGACGCCGACGCGAAACGCTGGGATTTCAACCAGCCAATCTCCTGGGACGACGTACTCAAGCGCTGGCGCGCCCGCGGTCCTCGCAACATCGAGATGGTCGCCATGTTCCAGGAAGAGTTCCACAAGTTCCGGAAGACGCATCACCAGAACGGGAAATGACCCAGAGGTTCTGGGCCGCGCTTTCCGAGGTGCGCGATCCCGAGATGCCGGTCAACCTGGTCGACCTGGGCCTGATCTATGGCATACGAGATGTCGACGGCACGGTCGAGGTGGACCTCACGTTCACGGCCATGGGCTGTCCCGCCTCGGAGTTCATCCTCGAAGACGTGCGCGAGCGGCTGATGCAGGAAGAGGGAGTGCGCAATGTCCGGATCAACGTCGTGTGGAATCCGCCGTGGACCGCGGCGCGCATGACCGAGGCCGGGCGCGACGCGCTCGAGGAATGGGGCCTCGCGGTATGACGGCGGGGTACAAACGGGTCAACGGCGACGCGCTCGAATACGAGGTCTTCGCGCGGAAGACCCGCGGCGAGCCGCTGCACCAGGTCGGCAGCGTGGTGGCACCGGACGACGATCTCGCGATGGCTTACGCCCGCGCCACCTATGACGAAGAACGCTGGTGCGAGATGGCCATCGTCCGCAGGGAGCACGTGATCGAGCTCTGGCAGCCAGGCGAGGCATGAGAGGGAACCTGCCGGTTCCCTTTCATCGCGGCTTCGGCAAAGCCGACCCAGCCTGCGGCCGGGCAAGCGCCGCTGCTCTCCCTCCCCTGTTTGGATTAGGAAGGGCCAATGAGCCTCTCTGACCTCGTGCTCAGCATCGCGGACAACAAGCAGATGCTCGGGCTCCGCTACGCCGAATGGGCCACGCGCGCCCCGTCACTCGAGGCGGACATCGCGGCGGCCGCGATGGGCCTCGACGATCTGGGCCACAGCCGCGTCCTCTATGGATGCCTCGAGCCGCTGGGCTCCGATCCGCGCGGCCGCGATCGCGAATCCGACCCCGCCAGCCTGCGTGCGCTTCCCTACTTCGACCGGCCGTGGACCGAGTGGGCGCAGTTCGTGGCGGCCAACGCCATACTCGACTCGGCCTTCACCGCCATGATCGAAGCTTGCGTCGGCGGCTCGGTCGAGGTGCTTCAGCAGCGACTGCGCAAGATGCTCATGGAGGAGCGCTACCACTTCCTGCACGGGCGCAGCTGGCTCAGGTCCGGTATCGACGCCGGCCCCCGTGACGAGGCCTGGCGGCAGGCGATCGAGTGGTTCGGCCCTCCGGATGGCGAGACCGCGGCCCTTCATCGAGAGGGCCGCTTGAGCATGGGCCCGTCCGAGCTGCTCGCGCGGCTCCAAGCGCAGCTCGGGGTGCGGGCGCCTTCGGTCAGTGTCGAGTGGAAGGCGTGGGACCCGATCCGGCGGCGCAGCAGGGCGGGAGCGATCGACGAGGCCACGTTTGCCATGCTCCGCGGGCTCGAGGAGAAGAGGTTTGCCCCGCCCAGCGCCGCCGCCAAGGAAGCCTGAAGGGCCTCGGCCCGAGCCGCGCTGCCCTCACTGCAGCGCGCGGGACGCCGAGGTGATCTCGCTTTTCGGGACCCAGGCCATGACCCTGCAGTACCGGTGCCGGCGCTGCGCGACGCTGTTCGAGGCGATCAAATACGAGTAGCGCTACCCCTCGTCGTCGTCGTCATCTTCCTCTTCCCCTTCCGCGCCTCTCGAGCGGCGGCGGCGCATGAGGGCCAGCGGCAGCCCGGCGAGGACGACCACCACGATGAGCCCTGCCACTACGATCGGCAGCGTCTGCCCCCCTCCAACCGTCACAGCCCCGGCCGGCGGCGACGCGGCGGAGTAACCGGCCCCGAAGTAGCCCAGCGACGAGGTCTGCGCCTGGAGCACGAACGGTCGTGTGGGTTGCGACTGGAGCTGGCGGTAAGGACCGCTCGGGCTGGCGGCGACGTAGATGTTGTTCGGCGCCGGAAGAAGGTTGGAAAACACCAGCTCGAGGTTGGCGGCCTGCTTCAACGGGGCGTCGGCGGTGATCTGGTAGACGTTGGTCACGAACTTGATGTCTGGCGGGCTGGGGCAGGTCGTCAGCGGCGTGATGTCCACTGAGATGCTCGATTTTCCGGTCGTGTCGAAGGCGCCGGGCAGGAACCCGATCACGATCTGGCCGTCGTTGGTGAAGGCCGAGTTCGCGTCGCTGACACCGCCGATCACCTTGATGCTGAGGTGCCCGGAGCTCGGCTTGATGTTGGACCCCGCCTGCGGCGGCGGACAGACCCAGTTGTAGGGCTGCGCGGGGCCAAACCCGTCGTAGAAGCCCGGAGCGACCATCCACGCGGCCGCCGTGTAAACCGCAGCTGCACCCGCCAGGATTGCGATCCGCCTTCGGTCTGGAGTCAAAGCGCAAGGTCCGCGATCACGTGGCCGACGATCGGCCCGATGAGGTCCCGGCAGGCCCAACGCCACAGCGCCAGCACCAGGCCCGCTGCGGCGACCGCGCCCAGGAAAGCGGGCGGGTGCGAGAAGGCGTGGGCAAGCGTCCACAGGGCGGTGCTGCCGATGATCGCCAGCGGGGCCCCGCCCAGCTCGTCGAGCGCGGCGTAAAGCGCGCCGCGGAATGCGAGCTCCTCGCCGATCGATATCGCGATGGCAGGCAGCGCCAGCCCGGCAGGAAGGATAGGCGCGGCGTCCGCGCGCACGGCGGCAGGGAGCAGCAGGACGGCGCCGAGGGCGAACCCGCCGAGGATGCGCAAACCGAGATGTGAAGCCCCAACCCCGAGGCTCTGGGCGCGCCAACCCACCACGGCGAGCCCGAGCGCGGCCCCTCCGATGACGAGCGAGGGGACCGCCGCGTGCGGAGCGCCGACAGCGAGCGATCGCACCCACTCCACCAGCAGCACATACACCCCGATCTCGACCACCCTGGCATAGGGGCGCCGCGCGACGGCTGAGACCACCTCTCGATTATCGGAGAGAGGAAGCGGCGAGGCGCTCCGGCGCCGCGTAGACGTTGAAACGTTGCGCGCGAAGAAAGCCCACGAGCGTCTGGTTGAACTCGCGCGCAAGGGCCACAGCAAGGCTGGAAGGGGCTCCAACGGCGCAGAGCACGGGGATCCCCGCGCTGATCGATTTCTGCACGATCTCGTATCCGGCGCGGCCGCTGACGACCATCACGTTGTCCGAGGCGGGCACAAGCTCATCGAGCAGCCGGCGACCCACCACCTTGTCGACGGCGTTGTGGCGCCCCACGTCCTCGCGCAGGCACACGAGCTCGCCTTTCGGGCTGAAGAGACCCGCCGCGTGCAGGCCGCCGGTGCGCTCGAACAAGCCCTGGTGCGACCGAAGCTGCTCGACCAGGCCGGGGAGGATTTTCGGATCAATTGAAGGGCCGTCCTTCAGCGCCGACAGGTCCCGGCGCAGGTCGTCGATGAGGACCGCGCCGCAAACCCCGCAGGCTGAGCTCGACAGCATCGAACGCTCGGGGCGCCGACGCGGGGCGGCCGCCAGGTGAACGTCGACCTGGTTGGACTCGACGAGCGAGGCTTCGACGGAGATGCGGGGGTCGGCTTCGCCCGCTTCCGCGCTGATCCTGATCTCCTTCACATCGGCCCGGGACCGGATGATCCCTTCGGCGAACATCAGACCGAGGGCCAGCTCGACGTCCTCACCGGGCGTCCGCATCAGGACCGACAGCGGCGTCCCGTCGAGCAGCAGCTGCAGCGGCTCCTCGGTGACGACGGCGTCCGGCGCATCTGACCATCGCCCTTCCTCCCACCTCCGCACGCGCAGCCCGGGCGCCGAAGGCCGGGCCACGCTCAGCCCCGCTCCCCGAGTACCCTGAGCTCACGCGCCGAGCGGGGGACTGCGGTGGTGACGGAGAAGCCTCGCCACGCCGTCACCCTCTCGGCCCGCATCGTGACGGTTCGCGGAACGTCCGCCGGTGGCAGCCCGTACCGTTCGGCGATCGCCTCCTCGTCCTCTTCGCCGCCGAACGTTCCACGCACGCATGCTCCGACCATCAACGAAGGACGGAAACGATGGTGCGCCTCGATGACCACTGCGCCGGCGCTGCCTGAGCGCGGGCGGCCGCTGATCGGAGCGACGCTGATCTCGCCGCGCTCGACGTCCCAGTAGGCGGGACGGATCACCGGCATCGCGCCTTCGATCCAGCACGCATAGCCGCGTGACACGCCGGCGAGGCGCCGGCTCACGTCGGCCGGGACGGCAGGGACGCGCGCCGCCTGCGCGGCAGGAAACGGCGCCGCTTCGATGATGTCGGCATGGCTCAGTCGAAGCCGCAGGACCACGCGGTTGTAAGGCAGCCAGGCGCGCGGAAGGCGGGCCAGGTCGAGCACGTAGCCCGCGAAGTACGGAGCGTTCTTCAGGGCATAGGCCGCCATGCCCAGGAAATAGCCCGGCCCGTCGAGCATGGCCCGCACCTGGCCGGACACCGAAAGCGGGTCGAACACCTCGAGGGAGCCGCGCAGGTGCAGCGCGGTCGACTCGCCGTCGACGAGGAACGCGGCGCGAGGATCCCTCCTGGCAATGATCGTCTTGGCCGCGTAGCGCGAGGTGGTCATCCAGAGGGAGCCCTGTGCAAAGCTGAATACGGCCGGGTTTACCAGCGGGGCCCCGTGCGCGGCGCGGCCGGCCCGCAGCGCGAGCATTCCGATGGAGGCCCGCCCCAGGATCGCGCTTGCTTCGCGGGTCAACCTCATTCGCCCACTCTAGTGGAGCGTCAGGCCTCGAGCGTCTTGCGGATCCGCTCCAGCGCACGCTCCAGCCGACCGCGCACCACCCAATCGACGCGGCGGGCGATGGCGCCGCCGATGAACGCGGCGGGTGGCTGATAGGCGATGCGCAGCTCGATGAGCACGCCGGTCCTCACCTCGGTGAAGGTGAACCCGCCCTCCTGCGGGAACACTCCGGATTCGGACTTCCAGCCGATCTCCTCGGGCGGGGACCAGCGGTCCAGCACCAGCACGCTCCTGAGCGGGAACCCGAACGCCACCATCTCGACGTTGTAGCGGGCCCCGACACCCCTCCTCTTGCGGCCGATCGGCTCCCATTTGCTGACCCCGTCCAGCACCCCGGCGACGTGCTGGAAGTCGGCAAAGTAGTCGAAAGCTTTCTGCGGAGTGGCCTTGACCGTGACCTCCGCAGAGAACTCGTTCCATGCCACACCTCCAAGATATGGGTTGGATGAGATGGATTGAGGGCCGCGTGTCCGTCGACGACTCCGTTGACATGCCCCGCCCGGCATCCGGGCGGCTGCTCCGCGACTCCTTTCTGCCCGGGATCAGCGCCGTGACGCTTGGGCTGGTGCGCTCCGGTGAAGGCTCGCTGCGCCTTGGACCGTTGGAGCTTCTGCGGTTCGGGACGCCCAGGGTCGCCCGCACTGGGGTCGAGTGGCCGATCGAGGGCGGCCTCCTCGCCGGAGCGCCGGGTGGAACCTGGCGTCTCCATGCTTCGGGCCGGCGGCTGGTGGCCTCCGTCGAGGGGTACCGTCCCCGCCTGCCCGCGGCGATCTACTCGGTGACTCAGCTTCCGGTGCATCACCTGCTGGCCCGCCTCTACCTCCTTCGGCTGCGCGGCCGCGACCCGGCTCCGGGCGTCACTGCGACATCGTCCAACCGCATGCGCGCGGCTGCGGTCGACCTCGCCTTTTGCGCCACGCTCGCCGGCGTGGTCGGGCGCCGCCGGCGGGTGCGAGTCCTGATGGGGATCGCAGCTGTCTATCACGTGACCTGCTGGAGCCTCTCGGGGCGCACGCTCGGCGGGTTGGTGATGAGGCAGCGCGTGGTGTCGGTGGACGGTTCGCGACCCAGCCCGGCGCAGTCGCTGGTGCGTCTCGTCGCCCTACCTATCTCGTGGATTCGCGGCCGGCCGGACCACGACGAGATCGCGTGCACCGACGTGATCGACGCCGACACGTAGCATCTTCATGGTGGACTCAAGAGTCGATCTGGTCATCTTCGGCGCCTCGGGCGACCTTGCGCAACGCAAGATCCTGCCTTCTCTGGGCCGCTTGGCGGCGCGCGAAGGCCGGCAGGTCCGGATCGTCGGCGCAGGACGCAGCGAGAAGGCCACCGACGACTATCGCCAGATGGTCCGCGATGCGAGCCGCAACGAGAAGCTCGCGTCGACGGCCCAGTGGGTCAAGCTCGATTACGCCGACGCCGCGACCTTCGACCCGCTGAAAGAGCTGTTGATTGATTCGCCCTGCGTGATCTTTTATCTCGCCACCCCGGCCGACACGTTCTCCGACATCGTCGCCGCGCTCGTCAAATCGGGGCTTTCGACCAAGCAGGACGAGTCCCGCCGGGTCGTGGTCGAAAAGCCGTTTGGTCACGACCTTTCCTCGGCGAAGAAGCTGAACGCCCAGCTCGCCGAGGCGTTTCAGGAAGAGCAGATCTTCCGCATCGACCACTACCTCGCCAAGGACACCGTGCAGAACGTGCTTGCGCTCCGCTTCTCCAACTCATTGTTCGAGCCGGTCTGGAACCGCACGCTGGTGGAGTCGATCCTGATCACAGTGGCGGAGGAGGAGGGCATCGGCCAGCGCGCCGGATACTACGACCAGACCGGCGCGGTCCGCGACATCATCCAGAACCACGCTTTGCAGCTTCTCGCACTGATCACGATGGAGCCGCCCACCACGTTCGACGCGGAGTACGTGCGAAGGGCGAAGCGCGCGGCGCTGCGCGCGATGCTCCCGATCGACCCGGCCACCGCGGTCCGTGGCCAGTACGACGGGTATCAGGAGGAGGATGGCGTCGCGCCCGACTCGAGGCGCGAGACATATGTCGCAGCGCGGGTTGCCATCGAGAACTGGAGGTGGGACGGCGTTCCCATCTTCGTACGCACGGGCAAGGCGCTCACCCGCCGCGTGACCGAGGTCGTGATCAAACTGCGTGACGCGCCGATGTTGAAGATTGCCGGCCGCCGCCAGCGCGGCATCCCGACCCTCATCGTGATCCGCATCCAACCGGACGAGGGCATCTCGCTGCGCATCGGCGCCAAGCGCCCGGGGACGCGGTTCGAGATGGTGCCGGCCGGGATGCGGCTCGACTACGCGCGCCTCACGCGGGCAGCGCTTCCCGACGCGTACGAGAACGTTCTGTCAGAGGTCCTGGCCGGCGGGCACTCGGCCTTTCCTGGCGCTGAAGAGATCGAGCTTTCGTGGGAGATCGTGGATCCGCTGATTGCGGCATGGGAGGCCGAGGGGCATCCCGAGATCTATCCGGTCGGCTCGTGGGGCCCGCGCGCGGCGGACGACCTCGTGGATGACGGCGGCGCCGGCCGCTGGATAGTCAGCGGAGACGAACCGGGCACGGGCTGACGGGCCTCACTTCCCCGCTCCGCGGGGAAGTACCCGGCGCAGCCGGGGGATGGGGAGACACAACACATCAACCCTCACTTCCCCGCTCCGCGGGGAAGTACCCGGCGCAGCCGGGGGATGGGGAGACACAACTGTCGGCACGCAACAAAAAAGGGGCAGCGGTGGCTGCCCCTTGAGGTCGCGTTACGGTTTCAGTTATACGCGGGCGCCCGTTGAGGTCCCGCCCTGCATCCAGAGCGCCGGCTTGTTCGGGTACAGCACCAGGATGAGCACCGCGACGATGATCGCGATGATGATCGCGACGATGTCGAGACGGCCGACGCTGACCTGGTTGAAGATCTGCCACACGATCTCCAGGATCGAGTAGAGGACAAGAGCCCGGACCCAGCTCACGTTTCCGATCGGGTCGAACCCGGCGATCATGAGCCCGGCGCCGAACGCAACACCCGCAACCGAACCGGTTACGCCGGCCCAGCTGTCAAACGGGAAGAAAGTGCCTCCGATGAACCCCAAGCCGGAGCCCATCACGATTAGCACTCCCATCACCCACATCAGAAGCTTCAACGCCAAGGGGTTCCACTTTGCCACTAGCAGACTTCCTCCATTTTCGACCGCGGTTGTTGATTCGTATGTGCAGAGCAGCGGTCGTGTAAGTGCAACTTATATGCCGATTGCACGTGTTTAGCAACTCAGTATCAGGCAAATACTTGCGAACCGCCCCGCCAGACGATGCGCGGTTTGAGTCCGTACGCCCACGCAAAGGCGCCTTCGTGCTCCGCCTCCCAGAGCACCAGGTCGGCCAGTTTGCGAGGAGCGATGACTCCGCGGTCTGAACGCCAGAGCGAATGAGCCCCTCCCACCGTGGCCGCTATGAGGGCACGCTCCGCGGACATCTTGAAAACGCCGACCGCCATCGCCACCACCAGGCTCATGCTCGTGATCCCGCTCGTGCCGGGATTGTGGTCCGTGCCGAGGGCGATCACAGCACCGGCGGCCGCAAGCTCCTTGACGGGCGGCAGCCTGCCGATCGATAGCGCCGTGCCCGGGGCCAGCGTGGCGACCACGCCGGCGTGGGCGAGCGCGACGGCGTCGCTCTGGTTGGCTCGCAGCAAATGGTCCGCAGAGACAGCGTGCAGCTCCGCGGCGAGGCGAGAGCCGCCGGTCCGCGCGAGCTCGTCCGCATGGATACGAGGTATGAGCCGCGCCTCGAGCGCCGCCTTGAGGATCGCGCGCGATTGGGTGACGGTGAAGTAACCGCGGTCGCAAAAGACGTCGCAGAACCGCGCACCGGCGAGGTGCGCGTCCTCACACCAGCTCGCGGCTTCTTTCGCGTAAGCGCCGGCGCGCCCCCACCGGTCAGGAGGAACGGCGTGAGCGGCGAGGAACGTGACCTCTACCCTAGGCAGGTCCTTGCGTTGCGCGAGGCGAGCCAGCATGCGGGTGGTGGCGAGCTCGCCCTCGCGCTCGAGGTGGTACCCCGTCTTGGCCTCGACCGTCGTGGCGCCCCCCTCGAACCAGGTTCCCAACCGGCGCGCTGTGGCCTCTTCGAGAGCGCTGACAGGCTCGGCCCTCGTGGCCTTCACCGTAGCGCGGATCCCGCCACCCGCCTGCGCGACCTCGGCGTACGAGGCGCCCGCCGTGCGCATCGCGACCTCCGCCATCCGGTCGCCCGCGTACGCGGGGTGCGTATGGGCATCGATCAAACCGGCGGTGACCAGGCCCCCGGCGCAGTCGTGATCGTCGATGATCGACTCCATCAGCTCGCGCGGCTCGTCGCCCTGCTTGCCGCACCAGGCGATGTGCTCTCCATCGCAAATCACAGATGCCTTTTCGATCACGCCGGCCGCGGTGCCCGTGAACAGGCGGCCGACGTTGCGCAATCGTCTCATCGCGCCACCACCGTCTTGCCGCCTACCACGACGTTGGTGACGTCGCGGCCCGAAAGGGCGAACACCAGGTAGCCCGGGTCGAGATCCCGATCCGGCGCGCGCAGCGTCACGAAGTCCGCCAGCTTGCCGGCTTTGAGCTCGCCGGCCTCCCACCCGAGTGATCGCATTCCGTTCGCAGTGGCCGCTTGCAGCAGCGCCTCGGGCTGGTGATGCACGCGCCGGCCCGTCGCGCGGCGCTGGTCGAGCTCGAGACCACGCGCCTCTTCGAGCATGTCGATCACGGCATTTGAATCACTGCCGACGGTCAGCGGCGAGCCGGCGGCCGAGAACGCGTCCAGCGGCCCGACGCGATCGCCGAGGTCGCGCTCGGACGTGCTGCATGCGCAGACGGCCACGCGCCGGCGGCCCAACAAGGAGATGTCGCGCTCATCAACGTGGATGGCGTGCACCGCCGTCACATCATCGCCGAGGACGCCTTCGCGCTCGAGCAGCGCGGCCGGCGTGCATCCGTGCGCCGCCACGCACTGATCGACCTCGGCCGGCTGCTCTGCAAGATGGACGTGCAGGGGCGCGCCTCGCTTGCGCGCCCACGCGGCCACCAGCCGCATCGAGGCCGGGTCCACGGCCCGCACGCTGTGGATGGCGGCCGCGATACGCACTCCGTCGCCATCTTCCAGCTCGTCCACCCGCGCAGCCCATCTTTGCGCGTCGCCGTCTGAGAACGAGCGTTGAGCCCCCTCGAGTGGGCGGCCGTCGACGCCCCCGTGGAGATAACACGTGTCCAGCAGGGTGAGGCGGATACCGGTCCTCCTGGCGGCCGCGATCACCGACCTGCCCAGCTCGTTGCCTCCGGCGTGGAGGTAGTGGAACTCGCCGACAGCCGTGATGCCGGCCGCGAGCATCTCTTTGAACACGGAGGCGCAGTGGTCGAGGTAACCCTCCGCCGACCATTCGGTCGCACGGTACATCTCCTGCCGCCACTCCCAGAAGTCGCCGCCGCCGGACTCCACCCTTCCGCGCAGCACCCGCTGAAACGCGTGGCTGTGCACGTTGGCCATCCCGGGGATCGTCCAGCCCTTCAGGACGGTGGCGCCCGTCGGCGCCGGCACGCCCTCGGTGATCGACTTGATGAGACCGTGGTCGACCTCGATCAGCACATCTGCGGCACGGTGGCCCAGCCACGCCTGCTCGGCGTGCCAGACCCCGCCGCCCTTCATTCCCGCATCGGGATGCGGACGCCACGCTCGTGCGCAACCTCGATGGCGCGCTCGTAGCCGGCGTCGGCATGGCGCATGACGCCGGTGCCCGGGTCGTTGGTCAGGACGCGCTCGAGCTTGCGAGCGGCGATCTCGGTCCCGTCCGCCACGACCACCATGCCCGCATGGATCGATCGACCAATGCCCACACCGCCGCCGTGATGCACGCTCACCCACGACGCTCCACTCGACGTGTTGAGAAGGGCGTTGAGGATGGGCCAGTCCGCGATTGCGTCCGAGCCGTCCAGCATGGATTCCGTCTCGCGATAGGGCGAAGCGACGGAGCCCGAATCGAGATGATCGCGGCCGATCACGATCGGCGCCTTGACCGCGCCGCTGCGGACGAGCTCATTGAAGCGGCGCCCCGCGCGAGCGCGCTCCCCGTAGCCGAGCCAGCAGATGCGTGCCGGCAGGCCCTGGAACTTGACCCGCTCACCCGCCGCCTCGATCCACCGCACGAGCGCAGGATCGTCGGAGAACTCGTCGACGATGGCGCGGTCGGTGGCCGCGATGTCGGCCGGATCCCCGGAGAGCGCTACCCATCGGAACGGACCTTTGCCTTCGCAGAACAGCGGCCGGATGTAGGCGGGCACGAAACCCGGAAACTCGAATGCTCGCCTGCTCCCGCCGAGCCGCGCCTCGGCGCGAAGGCTGTTGCCGTAGTCGAACACCTCGGCCCCGCGGTCCATGAAATCGACCATGGCATCCACGTGGCGGGCCATGCTCTCTCGCGCGCGCCTGACATATTCCTGTGGCTCGTCCAGCCGCAGCTCCTGCGCATCCTCCGGGGAGAGGCCGGCCGGCACGTAGCTCAAAGGGTCATGGGCAGGGGTCTGGTCGGTGACGACGTCCGCGTCGAAGCCGCGGGCGGCCAGCGCGGGCAGCACCTCGGCCGCATTCCCGAGTAAACCGATCGACAGTGCGCGCCTGGCCTTCCTGGCGTCGCCGGCGAGCCGCAGCGCGTGCTCCAGGTCGTCGGCGCGGACGTCGAGGTATCTATGCTCGAGACGCCTTGCGATGCGCTCCGAATCGACCTCTACGCAGATCGCGACCCCGCCGTTCAAGGTGATCGCCAGCGGCTGCGCTCCGCCCATGCCACCTAGCCCGGCGGTGACAGTGATCGTGCCCGCGAGCGAGCCTTTGAACCGCTTGCGAGCGATCGCGGCAAAGGTTTCGTACGTGCCCTGGAGGATGCCCTGCGTGCCGATGTAGATCCATGAGCCGGCGGTCATCTGTCCGTACATCGTCAGGCCGAGCGCTTCGAGCCTCCTGAATTCGTCCCAGTTGGCCCATTCGGGGACGAGCATCGCGTTGGAGATGAGCACTCGAGGCGCCCATTCGTGCGTGTCGAAGACCCCGACCGGCTTGCCCGACTGCACGAGCAGCGTCTGATCCCCCTCGAGCCTGCGCAGCTCGCGAACGATCGCATCGAAAGCCTCCCAGGAGCGCGCCGCCCGCCCCGTGCCCCCGTACACGACGAGGTCCTCAGGCCGTTCCGCAACCTCTGGGTCGAGGTTGTTCATCAACATGCGCATCGCGGCCTCCTGCGGCCAGCCCAGACAGCTGATCTCAGGGCCGCGCGGCGCGCGGACCACGTGGCTCACCGCAGAGTGCCCGTCACGGATTCGGCGGCCTGGAGGATCGCGCCACTGCGGATCATCTCCTCCGCCGCCGCGAGTTCGGGCGCCAGGACACGGTCGGGACCCACGCCGGCAACCCGCGTCCGAAGCAGGTCACGGACCGCGGCCGTCGCGGGCGAGGCGGCGAGGGGGCTGCGGAGGTCCTGGGCACGGGCGGCCGAGACCAGCTCCACAGCCAGGATGTGCCCGAGGTTGGCGAGCACGGTGCGCAGCTTCAGCGCAGCACCCCAACCCATAGAGACGTGGTCCTCCTGCATCCCCGAGGTCGGGATCGAATCGACGCTGGCGGGGGCGGCCAGCCGCCGGTTCTCGGCCACCAGCGCCGCCGCCGTGTACTGCGCGACCATCAGGCCGGAGTTCACCCCGGGCTCCTCGGCCAGGAACGGCGGCAGGCCTTGTGAGCGGTGAGGATCGAGAAGGCGGTCGACGCGGCGCTCGGCGATCGCGCCGACCTCTGCCGCGGCGATCGCCAGGAAGTCGGCCGCGAAGGCGAGCGGCTCGCCATGGAAGTTGCCAGTCGACTCGACGTCCCCGTTCTCCAGCACGACGGGGTTGTCGACAGCCGAGGACAGCTCGATGGAGGCCACACGGCGGGCGAACTCCAGCGTGTCGCGCGCAGCGCCGGCGACCTGAGGGCTGCATCGAACCGAGTACGAGTCCTGGACGGCGTGCTGCGAGTGGCGGTGAGAGGCGACGATCTGCGAACCGCGCATCAGGCGCGCGAGGTTGGCGGCGCTGGCCACCTGGCCGGGGTGAGGCCGGATCTCATGGAGGCGCGGCTGGAACGTGCGATCGGTGCCTAAAAGCCCCTCCGCCGACATCGCCGCGGTCACGTCGGCCGTCCGGAAAAGTAGTTCGGCTTCGGCGCACGCGAGGGCCAGCATGCCCAGCATTCCGTCGGTCCCGTTGATCAGCGACAGACCTTCTTTGGTCTCCAGCTTGACCGGCTTCAACTTGGCCGCCTTCAGCGCCTGCCGCGCTGGCTTCCTCGCGCCTTCCGGGTCGAAAACGTCGCCTTCTCCGACCAGCGCGAGGGCGATGTGGGCGAGCGGGGCGAGGTCGCCGCTCGCCCCGACCGACCCGTGACGGGGAACCACGGGCGTGATCCCGGCGTTCAGCATCCGGATCAGGGCTTCGGCAATCAACGGCCTCACGCCCGACAGGCCCATCGCGAGCGTGCGCGCGCGCAGCAGCATGGTCGCCCGCACGACCTCGATCTCGACCGGCGGCCCCATCCCGGCCGCATGCGAGCGGATGAGGGCAAGTTGAAGCTCGGGCTGGCGCAGGGGCGCGACGCGGGTCTGGGCCAACGCCCCGAACCCGGTCGACACGCCGTAGACCGGCTCGCGGGCCGCTGCCGCACGTTCCACCCTGGCGCGGCTGCGCTCCATCCTGGTCCTGGCCGCCGCAGCCAGCGCGACCGTTTCCCTGTCGCGGGCCACGGCCACGACCTGAGCCTCGGTCAGCCCCGGGCCCCGCAGCGTGACCGTCATCGGTGCAAGGCTATCCCATGCTCTTTGGTGATCTGCGCCTCCCCATCTGGCCGGCCGCCAATGGCGGCGGGCCATCTTCCCCGCCAGCGGGGAAGTTCTTGAGGGCCTCGCGCCGGCTCAGCCCGCTCAGCTCCGCTTCATGCGCCCGAACGTACCGCGCCACCTCTTGCGGATCTGTATGTGCGTACTGGCGCAGGGCCCATCCGATCGCCTTGCGGATGAAGAACTCGCGGTCGCCGAGGTTCGGTTCGATGTTGTCGTAGAGGAGCTCCAGGTCAGTGTCCTCCTTGAAGGACAGCTGGCAGATGATGGCCACGCGGCGCTTCCACAGGTTGGGATCCGTGCTCCAGGCTCGCATCACCGGCTTGATCTCTTCTGGGTGAGACCGAAGGAGTTCGCCGACGGTGTGCACGAGCTCGTCGACCACGTCCCACCACGCGCCGGTCTCGACCATCTCTTCGATCATCGGCATGAGGCCCGGGCCCACGCAGTCGCGATATCGCTTCTCGCGCAGCAGGTACAGCGCGGCGTATCGCTCTTCGCGCCGCCGGGCGCCGCGCCACAGCTCGAGCAATGCGCTCTTCCAGCCTGCGCACGAACCGAGATCGCGCTCCATCAGCACTGATTTGCAGACGTCGCGCACCTGGGGGAGGCTCAGCCCGTAGTACGGCATCGTGGATTTCATGTACGCCCGCATGGCCGCTGCCCGTTCGGGGTTCGCGAGCTTCGACATCTCCTTGCGCAGGCTGCGCGTCAGCGCCGAGGGCGCAGCGCTCATGGCGCCTCGATGAAGCGGGCCCGGACAGGCGTTGCAGCCTCCATTTCGACCACCCAGGTCGCCCCCTTCTCATACCCTCCGTCTCCCGGTTTGGCGACATGACGCTTGACCAGCTCTTCGACCAGCTCCCACACGATGTCGCCGTGTGTGCTGAGGACGGCGCCATCCAGGGCTGGGTCGCCCATGAGCTGCATGGCGCCCGCCAGACCGTGGCCTTCGGCCAGAGAAGCCGATTCCTTCACCCCAATGCCTCTGGCGCGCGCCAGCGCGTCGACGGTCTGCACGCAGCGCAGGTATGGGCTCGAGTAGATCGCTGTGACGCGGAACGCCCCGAAAATCGGGACGAGGGCCTCAGCCTGCTTGAAACCCTTCGCGCTCAGCGGCCGGAGGCGATCATCTCCGGTCCAGTGACCACGACTGCCGGCCTTGGCGTGGCGCACGACGTAGAAGGTCCCCATGGCGGCTCAAGCCATCCAGTCGCGCAAGCGTTTTTGCTCCAGTGCCTTCCAGGCCTTCGGCCATTTACCTCGAGCTTCCTCGGCCGCGACGTGCTCCATCGCAATGAGCTCGCCGGCGACGAAAGCTCTGCGTCCGGTGACCCTGGCGCTCCTCAGCCACCCTTGCGCTGTCACGCTGTCCTGGTGCTCGCCGAGCACGGTCTGCAGCTTGGCCGCCGCGCGCGCGAAGGCATCGGCCGCGACTCCAGCGACTGGCGCCACCGCCTCGGCCGCGTACCGCGCCCGCTTGGCCAGGATGCGGATCCGGTGCAGCTCGGGATCGGCCGGGTCCTCGGGAAGCTGGCGGACCGCTGAGCGTAGGCGCCGCCATGGGGTCGACGCGAGGGCCGGGAGGAGCGATGCGGCCGGCTGCTCGGCATCCGGGAGGGTGGCGGGCGAGTGTGCCGCTGCCACCAACCTCTCCAGCAGATCGACGTATCGACTCGACCCGAGGTCGGCGAGGAGCTTCTTTCGCATCGTCTCGATGTCGGTGACGAGGATGCCGAGCAGCGAGGCCGCGGACCGGGCGTCACTGGCCGGCAGGGAGGTCGAGCGCTCACGCAGTCGTTCGAGCAGCACCTCGCTGTCTCTCACCGCGCCCAGGCTCATCGCGATCCAGCCGAGCTCCGACCTCAGAGGATCGGTCCACTCGATCTCGAGCAGCGGGGAGAAGGTGCGGAGGTGCGAGCGCAGCTTGCGCGTCGCAACGCGGGCCTGGTGCACCGCCTCGGGGTCGCCGCTGGTGCGCACCAACGGATCGTGACGGAGCAGCGCCGCCACAGAGTCCGCGACCGTGCTTCGGATCACGTCTCTGGCGGATGCGTCCTTGTCCACCGCGTGCGACGATACCTCCGGCGGCTCCATCGCCCTCGGGCCCAGCGCCCGGATGTGCTTTGGCGTGGGGTCGGGCGCGCCGGCGCCCGCGCCGCGCAGGCGCGTCACCAGCGGCGCGACTATTGCGTCACCGGCATCGCCGGCGGCCGCGACCTCGACCTCGATCTCCCTGAACCTCGCGGCCACGCGGCGGCCGTCCCGCACGGACACCTCGTCGTCCACGACTTCCGCAAGGCGCATGCCGGAGGCGTCGACCAGCCTGACGCGGCGCCGAAGCGTCGACAGCCGCGCGACCGCCACCAGCTCGGCCTTGCGAACATAGGCGCGCACGAGGGCAAGCGCGGCCTCGGGCGGCTTCTTGGCGGCGCCCTCGAAGGTCAGCTCGTCGCGCTGAAGCAGGTCTGTCGCCGGCTTGCCTGGCGAGGCCTGGGGGGCGAGCTTGAGGGTCCAACCCTCGCCGGCGCGGTGACGAAGCGAGACACCCCAGCGCGCGAGCCGCAGATCTGGAGTGTCGTAATAGACGGTCTCCATGCGCACCGCCTCGGGCGCGGTGACCAAAACGCCTTCGACTACACCATTGAGGTCGGGGAGGTGGAAGGCGGGGCCGGCCCCGAGCTTCACCTCACGCTCTAGCACC
Source organism: Candidatus Dormiibacterota bacterium (assembly GCA_035468355.1). Lineage (GTDB taxonomy): Bacteria > Chloroflexota > Dormibacteria > Dormibacterales > Dormibacteraceae > DATKSS01. The sequence goes on along the minus strand of DATITA010000018.1, from coordinate 19,240 downwards.
GCCGGTCAGGCATGCGCGACGCCGTTCACGACCGTCAACCCTCGAGCGGCCTCGAGTGCCATCTCCTGGAAGCGTCGATGCGAGTTGAGCCCGGCGACCGTCGGGACGTGCCGCCATCCACCATCCGGCCCGAGCTCCCACGCCAGGACGTCGTCGGCAAGGTAGATCTCCAGGATGTCGGCCAGCCGGCGGCGCAGCTGCGGGTCGGTGACTGGGACGACTGCCTCGACACGACGGTCGAGGTTGCGGGGCATGAGGTCGGACGATCCCAGGAAGTACTCCGGCTCGCCGCCGTTGCCAAAGCAGAAGATGCGCGAATGCTCGAGGAAATGGCCGACGATGGAACGGACCCGGATGCGCTCCGACAGGCCCGGAACGCCGGGGCGCAGCGAGCACATGCTGCGGATCAGAAGGTCGACCTGCGCCCCCGCCTGTGAAGCGGCGTAGAGCCCGTCGATGATCTCGGGGTCGATCAGGTTGTTGACCTTGATGACGATCCGGCCGCCCACGACCGCCTCACGCTCGATGAGCCGCGTGATGCCGGCGCGCAGGCTGGTGGGCGCCACCAGCAGCTTGCGGTACTTGTTCTGACGGCTGTAACCCGTGAGCAGGTTGAACAGCTCGGTCACGTCCGCGCCCAGGTCGGCGTCCGCGGACAGCAGGCTCACGTCCTCGTACGCGCGCGCCGTGTTGGGGTTGTAGTTGCCGGTTCCGACGTGCAGGTAATGCCCGATGTGCGCGCCCTCGCGCCTGACCACGAGCGTCACCTTCGCATGAGTCTTGAGGCCGAGCAGGCCGTACACGACGTGCACGTTGGCTTCCTCCAGCGCCCTCGCCCAGCCGATGTTCGCCTGCTCGTCGCCACGGGCTTTGAGCTCCACCAAAGCGACGACCTGCTTCCCGCGCTCGGCCGCGCGGATCAGGGCTCGCACGATGGGGCTGCCCGGGCCAGAGGTCCGGTACAGCGTCTGCTTGATCGCCAGCACGTCGGGGTCGCTCGACGCATGGTCGATGAACGCTTCGACCGACGTGGCGAACGAGTCATACGGATGGTGCGCCAGGACGTCCCCGGACCGCAGCACGGCAAACAGGTCCGGGACCTCGGCGCCGAGTCCGCGAAGCCGCGGCTGGGTCGTCGGGGTCCACTGCTCCTCTTTGAGGTCGGGGCGGTCGAGGCGCGCGAGCACGGCGAGGCTGCCCAGGTCGAGCAGGCCGTCCGCCTCGTAGACGTCGGCAGGCTGAAGCTCCAGTTCGCGGGTCAGCATCTCGAGGACCTCAGGAGACATGTCCGGGTCGACCTCGAGGCGCACGACCCGCGCGTGGCGCCGGCGGCGGCGCAGCTCGGTCTGGATGGCAGCGAGCAGGTCCTCGGCATCGCTGTCGACATCGTCGAGGTCGCCGTCGCGCGTCACCCGGAACGGGTGGTGGGCGACGATCTGCATGCCGGGAAACAAGGCCGGAAGGTGCAGGGCGATGACGTCCTCGAGCGGCACGTAGCGCTCGCCTTCGACCAGCGGAATGAACCGCGGCAGAACCGGCGGGACCTTGACCCGGGCGAACCGCTGCTGGTGGCGCTGCGGGTCTCGAACCATGACGGCGAGGTTCAGGGAGAGGTGCGAAATGTATGGAAACGGATGGCCTGGATCCACTGCCAGCGGGGTCAGGACGGGGAAGATCTGCTGCCTGAACATCGTGTGGAGCTGACCGAGCTCCTTCTTGCTGACCTCCTCGCGCCTGACGATCGCGATTCCAGCCCCGGCCAGGGCCGGCGCTAGCTCGCGGGTGAACAGGCCCTCCTGCCGGTGGACCAGGTCTTCGACGCGCGCGCGGATCGCCTTCAGCTGCTCGAGGGGCGACATGCCGTCCGGGGAGGCCACCGCGACGGCCGCCAGCACCTGCTCCTTGAGGCCGGCGACGCGGACCTGGAAGAAGTCGTCAAGGTTCTGGCTGAAGATGGCCAGGAAGCGCACTCTCTCGAGCAGGGGCAGCCTGGGGTCCTCGGCCATGGCGAGCACACGTTCGTCGAAGTCGAGCCGGGACAGCTCCCGGTTGATGTATCGGGAAACTGGAGGCGCGAGGACAGGCGACTGCTCGGAATCCGGCTGGGCGCCCACCACGGCAACTCTAGCGGGTGGACGGCGATACTTCGGTTAGGCGTCGGTAAAGGCTTTCAAAGGCCGCCCCGGGCCCCGACCACGTGCCTGGTCCGAGGCCTTCACGGACTGGCGATTGGGCCGGGCGACGGCCCGGCCCGCTTGGAAATTCGAACTAGCCGAGAGCCGCCACGACGTTTGAGAAGACGTTCTGAATCTGGTTACCCATGGTCAAAAGAATCACGATAACTACGATCGAAACGAGAACCAAGATCAGTGCGTACTCGACCATACCCTGGCCGCTCTGGCTTGACATCCGGCGTATCACTGGCATTCACCTCCTTTCTCGCCCAAGGCGAGGGCCTGGAAACCGTAACCCGCACAACGTTCCTATTCAGCTTTCATTAAGGAATTCGATTCAACACTTTTTAATGAATTTCATAAGCACGGCTAATATGTAGGAAATGCGAAGGCCGGTCTTCACCCTCGAGCAGCTTCGGTCGTTCGTCGCCGTCGCGGAGCACGAGCACATCTCCAACGCGGCAGCCTCAATCTTCCTCACGCAGGCCGCCGTCACCCAGCAGGTCCACCACCTGGAACGGGTCCTCGGCCTGCAGCTTCTCGAGCACTACGGACGGCGGATCCGGCTGACCGGGGCGGGGCGCGAGCTCGCGGTCGGCTGCCGCGCCGTGCTGCGGGCGGTCGAGGTCCTCGAAGACACCTCGGAGTCGATGAAGAACATCCAGGCCGGCTCCCTGCACCTCGGTGCGAGCCCGACCTGCGCGAGCTACTACCTACCGGATCGCCTGGCTGACTTCTCGCGGCTCCACCCGGGTATCAAGCTGGACGTCTCGGTCGAACCCACCACCGACATCAACCGGCACGTGGTCGCGGGCACCGTCGACTGCGGGCTGATCGAAGGCGAGGCCGACCCAGAGCTCCTTTCATTCGTGCTCGCGGAGGACGAGCTCATCCTGGTCGCGCGGCACGACCATCCTCTGTCTTCGCTGCCGACCGTCACACCGGCGCAGCTGGCGGATCACCGTTACCTGCGGCGCGGACCCACCTGGTCTGCCGAATACAAGGTGCGCGAGATGCTCGGTGATGCTTACGACAGGGCGGAGGTCCTCAATCTGGGACACCCGGAGTACGTCCGTGCAGCCGTAATCGCGGGGCTCGGCTTCGCGGCCCTGCCGCGCCTGGCGGTCGAGGGCGACATCGCCGCCGGCATTTTGAACGCGCTGCCCATACCCTCGATCTTCAGGTCGATCAGCGCCATCCGCCGCAAGGCGAAGGGCGGCCCGGTCCAGGAGGCTTTCTGGGACTACATGACACGCGGGGCGCCTGGCGTTTCCAACACAATCTAGCGGTGGAAGCAACCAACGACCCGGCTGTGATCGAGACCCGCGGACTCCGCCGTGTGTTCAAGACGCGCGCCAGGACCGTCGAGGCGGTCGCAGGCGTCGACCTGACTGTGAAGGCCGGCGAGATCTTCGGCTTCCTCGGCCCCAACGGCGCCGGCAAGACCACCACACTCCGCATGCTGTCGACCCTGATGCCACCCAGCGGGGGCACCGCCCGTGTGGCCGGATGTGACCTCTTGACCCAGTCGGGCGAGATCCGCAACCGCATCGGTTACGTGGGACAGGCGGGTGGCGCCGATCGCGAGATCACGGGCCGAAGGGAGCTCGTCTTCCAGGGGCGCCTTTACGGGATGTCGAGCGCCGCGGCGAGGAAGCGCGCGGCCGAGCTGATCGAGATGCTTGAGCTCGAGATCTGCGCCGACCGTGTAGGCAGCACCTACTCCGGGGGACAGAAGCGCCGCCTCGACATCGGGCTCGGCCTCGTCCATGACCCGCAGCTGTTGTTCCTCGACGAGCCGACCACCGGGCTCGACCCGCAGAGCCGCGCCCGGGTCTGGGACGAGGTGCGGCGAATGCACGACCGCGGCACGACGGTGTTCCTGACCACCCACTACCTCGACGAGGCGGACGCGCTTTGCGATCGGATCGCGATCATCGACTACGGCAAGATCGTCGCCGAAGGCACCCCGGAAGAGCTGAAACGCGCTGTCGCAGGCGACGTGGTGACGATGAGCGTGGCGGGAGACCAGCAGCTTGCGCTCGACCTGCTGAAGGATCAGGCCTTCGTCCGCGAGTCGCGCCTCGAGGAGGGCTCGATCCTTCTATACGTGGACCGCGGCGAGGTCGCCATGCCGGCGATCCTCCGCCTGCTCGACACCGCCGGGATGCAGCTCATGACCATCGGCCTGCACCGGCCGAGCCTGGACGACGTCTTCCTCCGCCAGACCGGACGGTCGCTGCGGGAGACCGCGGCATGAAGCTCGCACGCGACACCTGGCTGGTCTTCGGCCGCTACTTCGGCCTGTTTATCCGCAACCCTGCCTGGGTGGCGATCGGGGTGCTGCAGCCGGTGCTGTACCTGGTGCTCTTCGCCCCCCTGCTCAAGCCGCTCGCCGGCGTCCCGGGCTTTCCCACGGGCGGCGCCTACAACGTGTTCGTGCCGGGACTCCTGGTGCAGCTCGGCATGTTCGGCGCGGCCGGCGTCGGGTTCAGCCTCATCTCCGAGCTCAGGATGGGCGTGATCGAACGGCTGCGCGTAACGCCGGTGAGCCGGATCGCCTTGCTCCTCGGCCGGGCGTTGCGCGACATGCTGTCGATCCTGGTGCAGTCGCTGATCCTGATCCTTCTCTCGCTGCCGTTCGGCCTGAGCATCAACCCCATCGGCGTCGTCGTCGTGCTGGCCCTGATCGCTTTGATCGGGCTCCTGACTGCATCGGTCGCCTACGCGGTCGCGCTGTGGGTGCGCGACGAGAACAGCTACGCGCCGATCGTCTTCACGGCCGCGCTGCCCATCCTTCTGCTCTCGGGAGTCCTGCTCCCGCTCGGCTTCGCTCCCCAGTGGCTGCGTAACATCGCAGCGGCCAATCCCCTTTCCTACGCAGTCGACGCCGCCCGCGCGGTGTTCGTCGGTCACCTGGGAGATCCCAGCGTGGCCAAAGGGGTGGTGATCATGCTCGTCCTGTCGATCGTCGCAATCCTGGTCGGCGCCCGCGCATTCGGGCGCGCGGTGGCTTAGTCGAAAGCCGCCAGGCTCTCCTTTTCGGCCTCCCACATCTCGTCAAAAAGCCGGTCGATCTCCTCCAGCGAACAAACCGCGGCCGTGAGCGGATCCAGCATGAGGGCGTATTTCGCCTTGCGACGATCTCTACCGAGCAGCGCCTGGACGACCAGCTCGTGCACCGCCATGTGCGCTCGATTCAAGGCGGCCAACTGCTCCGGTAAGGCGCCAAACCTCATGGGGTTGATCCCGGCGCCGTCGACCCGGCATTCGACCTCCACGCACCCGTCCGGCAGGTTGTCGATCGAGCCACGGTTGCGGACGTTTCCGTGGATCGATGCCACCGGGCCGCCCTCGATCGCCTCGATGATCGAGGACGCGTACTCCAGTCCCCGCTCCGTGGGGATTGGAGTTTCACCTTCCAGCATCGAAGAGATCAGAGCGTCACTGGCCCGCCGCCAGTCCGGCCAGTTGTCGGCGTAGAAACCGGTCTCGCCCAGGTAGCCGCGACGTGCGTACTTCGCGACCCGGTCCGGCTTGTTCCGAAAGTACGGCACGTACTCTGAGAAGTGCCCGCTAGACTCGGTGACGAACGCTCCGAGGTGCAGCATGACCTCGAACCGGACAGGGTCTTGCTCGTAGGTCTCTCGGATTCGCGCGCGCCGTCTCAGTTCTGGATAGAGGTCCTGGCCGTCGCTCTCCAGGCTGGTGAACCATGCGTTGTGGTTGATGCCGGCGCAGCGCCAGGTGAGCCGCTCGTACGGGATGTCGAGATACGCCGCCAGCTGGCGCGACGTGCCCTGGACGCTGTGGCAAAGGCCGACGACCTGCAGGTCGGAGGCGAGCGCCGCCGCCATGGTGAGAATGGACATCGGGTTGGTGTAGTTCATGACGACCGCGCGCGGGGCCAGACGCTGGATGTCGGACACGATTTCGAGCCACACCGGCCCGGTGCGCAGGGCTTTGAAGATCCCGCCGGGCCCGATCGTGTCGCCGATGCACTGGTCGACGCCGTAACGCAACGGGATCTCGTAGTCTGCGCGGACGTTCTTCAGCCCGGCGACCTCGATCGAGTTGATGACGTAGTCACTGCCTTCCAGCACCGTCGCGCGATCGGTGGAGGCTTCGACCTTCCATCGCTTGCCCGAGAGCTCGACCAGCCTATCGCCGATCCTTCTCGCCAGCTCGAGCCGCTCAGGGTCGATGTCGACCAGGGCAAACGTGCCATCGTCCAGTCCGTCGACCCCGAGGATGTCGGTCATCAACTGGCGCGCGAATACCGCGCTGCCCGCCCCTATCAACGTCACTTTAGGCATTGGTCCATTGTTGACCATCGAGCGAGGGCGGATAGACTCGCGGTGACATGGGACCCCTGATCGACACCACCACCGAGTTCGGCGCTCGCGCGGCCAGGCGGCTGCAAGAGGACACCGTCGGCTGGTTGGTCACGGTCTCCAGCGACGGCACCCCACAGCCCAACCCGGTCTGGTTCTCGTGGGACGGCGAAAGCATCCTGGTCTACAGCGAGCCCGGCCAGGCGAAGCTGCGCAACGTAGAGGCCAATCCCAGGGTCGCCCTCCACCTGGACAGCCGGAGCAGCGGCGACGACATCGTCATAGTCATCGCCGACGCGGCGATCGACCGGACGGCTCCGCCGGTCCACCAGAACGATGCCTACGCCACGAAATACGACAGTGAGATGGCGCGACTCGGTCTAGGGCCACCCGACAAGATGGCCGAGACCTACAGCGTGGCAATCCGGTTGGTCCCCACCAAGGTGCGCGGCTTTTAGCGGGTGGCGATCGCGAATGGGCGGACAGTCCTTTTCCTGCCGGGACTTATGGCAGTTGGCGGCGAAGCCACACCCGGTCAAGTTCTGATCGGAGGTATTTGCTCATGAGGCTCACGTGGAGAGACGCTTGGTCGACCGTTCTCGTTTCGGCGGGTCTGCTGATGGCGCTTTCGGTGGTCCTGGGCTGGGGCTGGCCGCTTCTGGGCGGAGTGCGGTCAGGGATAGTCGCCCTCGGACTGGTAGGAGTGGCAGCGTGCGCGCTCGGCGCCCCGCGCGAGAGTGTCTACTACAGGGATGCGTTCGGGCTGATGACGACCGTGATCGTGATGATCGCGCTGGCGGTCGCGATCGTCGGGGGCTTGATTGCCGGCACACAGCAGTTCCTCATCGTGTTGATGGTCGTCACGGCCATGCTCTGGCTGATGGCCACTGTGCGCCACGCGGTGGAGGGCAGCGCCCCGTCGACTCCGTCCAACAGAGTCGTGGCCTGATCGGAAACGGCCTGACGGGAGAAGAGGCGGGTTCGAGCGCGGACCCGCCTGTCTCCCGGCCGATCACCGCGCACCGCCGCTCGCAAACAGCGACGATTTAGCGGCGATGGGCTTCCGCACCATCATCGAGCCGTTCCGAATCCACTCGGTGGAGCCGCTGCGGATGACCACGCCCGGGCACCGGAGGAAGGCGATCCGCGCGGCCGGCTACAACCTGTTTGCCTTGCACTCCGACGACGTGATCATCGACCTGCTCACCGATTCGGGCACCGGGGCGATGTCACGCGACCAGTGGGCCGGGCTCCAGCGCGGGGACGAGAGCTACGCCGGGTCGCCCTCCTATTACCGCTTTCTCGAGAGCGTGCAGGACCTGTTTCCGTTCAAGCACGTGATCCCGACCCATCAGGGTCGCGCCGCCGAGAAGATTCTTTTCACCGCGATCGCCGGGCCGGGCAAGCTCGTGCCCAACAACACCCATTTCGACACTACGCGGGCCAACGTGGAGTTCACGGGCGCCGAGGCGGTCGACCTGGTTTGCGTGGAAGGTCGAGACCCGGCAGCCCTCCATCCGTTCAAGGGCAACATGGACGTCGAGGGCCTCGACGCGCTGCTGCGATCACGCCGCGCGGACGTCCCGGTCGTGTTCGTCACCATCACCAACAACTCGGGAGGCGGCCAGCCGGTCTCCCTCGCCAACCTGCGTTCGGTGCGAGAGGTCTGCTCGCGCCATGGCGTGCCGCTCTTCCTGGACGCTTGCCGCTTCGCCGAGAACGCGTGGTTCATCCGTGAGCGCGAGCCGGGGCAACAGCGCCGCAAGGTTCGCGACATCGTGCGTGAGATCGCCTCGCTGGCCGATGGCATGACCATGAGCGCCAAGAAGGACGGGCTCGCCAACATCGGCGGCTGGCTGGCGATGAACGATGACGATTGGGCCGCGCGGTGCCGGAACCTTCTCATCCTCACCGAGGGCTTTCCCACCTACGGCGGCCTGGCCGGTCGAGACCTGGAGGCGATCGCGCAGGGGCTGAGAGAGGTCGTCCAGCACGACTACCTGCAGTACCGGGTGCGCTCGACTGCCTACCTCGGCAAGGCCCTCGACCGGCTGGGCATCCCGATCGTCCAGCCCACCGGCGGCCATGCCGTCTACATCGATGCCCGCGCCATGCTCGCCCACATCCCGCCGCTGCAGTACCCCGGCCAGGCCCTGGCCGTGGCGCTTTACGAGACGGGCGGAGTGCGAGGGTGCGAGATCGGCACCGTCATGTTCGGGCGTCGCCCAGACGGGAGCGAGCAGCCCGCTACCCTCGACCTGGTCCGGCTGGCGATTCCACGCCGGACCTATACGCAAAGCCACATCGACTACGTCATCGAGGTGTGTGCCCAGGTCGCCCGCGGCGCCGCCCGCCTGCCCGGGTACCGCATCGTGGAGCAGGCCTCCACGCTTCGTCACTTCACCGCGCGGTTCGAACCTCTTCGCGCCTGACCTCGGACGCCTGTGCGATCAGGCCGCGCTCGAATCGCCAGCTCCCGATCAGCCGGCTGGCCGCAGCTCGACCCCGACCTCGTTTCGCCGCATGAAGCCCGGCGTGAACGGCGCGTTGTAGCGCATGAGGAATGGCAAGCCCAGGACGCGAAGGCGGTGTCTCGCCAGCATGTCCAGCAATTCGCGGCTCTTGGCGGCGACCGTCTTTTCGGGGGCGGTGCCAGAGAACCTGAGCGCGGCGACTCGCCGAGCGGGCATCCCCTCGAGGACGGACCGACCATCAAGCGGCTTGGGCGCCGTGTCGATCGAATACGAGGGCGGCATGGCGAACGAGAACGATTCGCTCGCGGAGAAGACCGGCGCCGTCATGGCGATCCGTTCGCCCACGGCACGGCGGGCCGAGCGGTTGTTTCCGGAGATGTACTTGAACAGGATGCCAAACGCCTCGTTGTCAGGCATCTCGCGAACCGTGGCGAGCACCATCGGCGGGTAGCGCCGAATCTCGACCCCCTCGATGGTCCGCTCGACTTCGTACGGCTGTTGATCGCTCACTGGTCTGACCCCCTTGTTGTTCTGCCACCACCGTATGTCACCACGACCAAAGACCTGATGCGCTTGGGCGCCTGACTTAGACAAGCACCTGGACAACCTCGCGCATCTGCGTCTTTAGACTGGGTTCATGAGCGAATCGGTGTGGAACTAGCCGCGCTTTCCGCGCATGGAGTCTCTGCGCCGCTCGACGTGACATGAACGCGGCCGCCTCGGAACGCGTGGTAGTGCTCGGCGGAACGGGATTCATCGGAAGCAGGCTGGTGCCTGCGCTGCGAGCCTCCGGCCGGTCGGTCCGCGTCGCGTCGCGCAACCCCCGCCCGACTGAAGATCCGAGCGTCGAGTTCGTACGTTGCGACCTCGAGACCGGTGAGGGCGTCGATCACGCGCTCGATGGAGCGGACCTGGCCTACTTCCTCGTCCATGGAATGGCTGAGGGGCCCGGGTTCGCAGCTCGCGAGAGGATGGCGACCGAGAACTTCGCACGTGCGGTGAGCAGGCAGCGGGTCGCGCGCGTCATCTATCTAGGCGGCCTGTACCCCAAAGGTGAGCTCTCGGCTCACCTCGCGAGCCGGCGGCAGGTAGGTCTGACCCTGATTCAAGAGACCGGCGCGCTCGCGGTCCGAGCAGGTGTCGTGGTCGGCTTCGGCGGAGCTTCGTTCGAGATCCTGTATGCCCTCTCGCAGCGCCTTCCGCTGATGATCGCCCCACGGTGGCTCGCGAGCCTCTGCCAGCCGGTGTCGATCGACGACACCGTCCGCGGTCTGGCCGCGGCCGCAGGAATCGCGGGAGCTCGCGAGGTGGACCTCGTCGGTCCCGATGTGCTGACCTACCGCGAGATGCTCGAGGTGACCGCGACCGAGCTGCGCGGGCGCAAGCCCGTCATGTTCCCGGTCCCGCTCCTGTCGCCTGAGCTGTCGGCGCACTGGCTCCGACTTGTCGCCAGGGTCGACATGAACGTGGCCCGCTCCCTCGTCGCCAGCCTCCGGCACGACCTCGTCGCGGAACGCCCTCTACTCATGCAAGAGCTCGGATTGAAGCCGCTGGGATTTCGCGAATCGGTGCGCGCGGCATTGGCGCAGCGCCGGCTTGGATCACAGCCCGGGACCGTTTAGCTACTCGACTCGACTCGGTTCGGTTCGGCTCGGCCAGCGTCTAGATTTCTGTCTAAGCGAAGGGATCACCGCCCGCCCGGTCCCCCCCAACGCGGGCTAACTTCGCCGTGTGGGCATGACGCGCTACATCTATCTTGCCGCGATCATCTTCTCGGCAACGGGGATCTTGTTGCTGGACCGCCGCATGAGGTTGGGCGCATTCGGTCCCCGCCTGGTGCGAGCCATCGCACTGACTGTGCCGGTCTTCCTCGTCATAGATGCCGTCGGCGCCGCTCGCGGCTGGTTCAGCAGCGACCCCCACCTGAGCGTCGCGATATTGCCGCCGGGCATCTCGTTCGAAGAGCCTTTCCTGCTGACCTTCCTGGCAATACTCTCAGTGGTCCTGTGGCGTGCCGCGGGCAGGTTGCTCGGCGCGCAGGGCGACCGGCAGTGATGGAGTACACGCTCGCTGCCGCGGCAGCTGCGCTTGCGGCGATCTCGGTCGCCGGGCTGCAGGGTCTGCTGGCGCGGCGCGCGTACTGGTACGGGCTTGTCGCGTTCGCTGCGCTGACCGTCATCTCGGACTCGGTCCTCGTCTCCAACGGAGTTTTCACCTTCGGCGGCCGCTTCATCAGCGGCATCCGGATCGGCGCCATGCCGGTTGAGGACCTGCTCTACGGAGCGGCCTTGTACTCGGTCGCCGTGACGGCGCACGAATGGGGCGGAAAGGGGCTGCGAAAGCTGTCCGACCTGTTTCGAGCAAGCCGGCCATTCAGCTGGATCAACACGGCGTTACCGTGTCTTGCCTGCGGCATCGCGGTCGGCAGGCCGACCGCAGCGCTGGTTGTCGGCGCCATCTACTTCCTGGCGCCCTACAACCTGCTGCTCTACGGCGCTAACGACGCGTTCGACTATGAGTCCGACCGTCGCAACCCGCGAAAGGACGGCGCTGTAGAGGGAGGCCTGGTCCCCCCGGATCGGCGCAGGCTTCTCTGGAGCGCCATCCTCGTCACGAACGTCCCCTTCCTCGCAGTGCTGGCATGGCTCGGGGGCGCATTCGCCGGCATCGCATTGGCGGCGACGGACGCGGTCGCCCTCATCTACTCGCTGCCCCCTGTTCGAACCAAGGAAGTGCCCGGGCTGGACGCACTGACATCTGCGCTTCACTTCGTTCTTCCCTGTGCCACCGGCGCCTTGCTCGCCGGAGCTGCGATCGGCGCCATGCCGTGGCGGTACCTCCTGGCATTCCTTTTGTGGGGCGCCGCGTCTCAGGCGCTGGGCGCGATCCAGGACGTGGAGTTCGACAGTCAGGCGGGCATCGGTTCGATCGCCGTCAGCCTGGGCGCACGCACCACCGCGGTGGTCTCGATGATCCTCTACAGCGCATCAGCCGCGATCGTGGCCGGCGCCGGCGGCCTGGCCCTGGTAGCAGCGGCCGCCCTCCTCCCCTACCCGCTGCTGGCAGCTTCGTGCCTGGCCGGCGACGCACAGCTGCAGGCCCGTCGGGCCTGGAGGGGCTTTCTCGGCATGAATCTCTTCTCAGGATTTCTGATCACCCAGGTCCTGCTCCGGGTCTGGGGAGTCGGCCGGGTGACCGGGCTCGAGCTGATCACATGGGGTTCGGCGGCGGGCGTGTTCACCCTGCTCGCGATCTTCGCCACCAACCGTCTGCGCATGAGGCGCCGCTCCAAGAGCGTCGGATGGGAGCGGGTCTCGGTCATCGTTCCCGCGCGCAACGAGGAGGCGAACATCGCCGCCTGCCTGCGCGCGCTGCCGCGAGACGTTGAGGTGATCGTCGTGGATGACGGGTCGACCGACCGCACGATGTCGGTCGCGGCGCGAGCGCTCGGGCCCAACGGCAGGGTCGTGCCGGCGGGCCTGAGCCCGGCCGGATGGACGGGCAAGTGCTGGGCGGCGTGGCGCGGGGCCGTCTTGGCCTCGCGCGAGATTCTCGTCTTCCTGGACGCCGACACCCAGCTCCGCGACCAGGCGCTGGAGGTGGCCGCAGCCGAGGTCTGCGGCAGCGGCGGACTCGTCTCTTTTCTAACGCGTTACGAAATGTCTACCCCCGCCGAGCGGGCCGTGATGCCCGCCTTCGCGCTGATGCAGGTCGGTCTGTGGCCTCTGACCCTCCTGCCGCTGGCCTACGGCCCCTTCATGGTCGCGCGCCGCACCGAGTACATGGAGCTCGGCGGCCACCGGGCGATCGGCGGGTCGGACCGCGAGGATGTGGACCTGGCGCGCCTCTTTGCCGCCGCGGGGCGGCCGGTCCGCATGCTCCACGGCGCAGATCTGGGCTCGACGAGGCACTACAGATCGGCAGGGCAGTTCGCCGCAGCGTGGCGCCGGATGTACTACGCGTACAGCGGGAACTCGCTCGCGATCGCCCTCGCTGGGATCGCCGGGCTCGCGACCGTCTTCCTTGTGCCGGCGTTCGCATTCGTCGCGGCGTGGCTGACCCAGGACCGGCCGGCGCTGCTCGGTGCGGCGGCCGGGCTGCTCGGTCTGCTGGTGCTGCGAACGGCCATCGCGATCAGCGAGCGGCAGCCGCTGTCGACCATCGCCTGGCATCCGATCACGTGGGTCGCGACCATCTGGGCGATGTGCCTCAGCGTGTCCGACGGCCTGCGTGGGCGCCGGCCCGTATGGCGCGGCAGCGAGCTCGTGGGGCAGGCCGAATGAAGGTCGTCGTCGTGGGCGCGGGCTTTGGCGGTCTCGCCACCGCGGTGCGGCTGCTGGCCGCCGGTCACCAGGTCACCGTCGTCGAAGGGCGACCACAGCCGGGTGGCCGGGCCAGCCGGATCTGCGATCGCGGCTGGCGATTCGACACCGGCCCGTCACTGATCACGATGCCGGAGCTGCTGGATGACCTTTTCGCCGCGGCTGGGACCACGACCGCGAAGGAGCTCAAGCTGCGGCGCCTCGACCCCTTCTATCGCATCTCGTGGGAGGGCGAGGAGAGGCAGCTGATGTTCAACGGCGATCGCGCGCAGATGATCGATCAGATCGGTGGCTTCAGCCGCGCGGACGCCGGCCGCTACGACGACTTCATGGCCGCCAGTCGAAGGATCTACGAGGAAGCGATCCTCGTCGCAGGAAACCGGTCCTTTCTCAAGCTGGGCGACTTCCTGTCGCTCGTGCCGGCGATGGCGCGTCTAGGCGCGTTGCGCAGCGTCGAAGGCTTCGTCGGCCGCTTCTTTCGCGAGCCCCACGTCCGGCAGGCATTCGCCTTCCACCCGCTGTTCATCGGTGGAGACCCTTTTCGCGTCCCTGCGGTCTACGCCACGTTGGCCTACCTCCAGGCGGAGGGCGGTGTCTGGTACTCGGACGGCGGCATGTGGTCGGTCGTCGAAGCGCTGTCGCGGATGGTCAGCCGCGGTGGCGAGCTCAGGTGTGGCGACCCGGTCAGGACCATCGTGCGGCGGGAAGGGCGCGTGGTCGGGGTCGACACCGCGGCCGGCGAACGCATCGCCGCGGACATCGTGGTCAGCAACGCCGACGTCGTCACCACGCGGCGCAAGCTCCTCGGGCTGAACGGCAGGATCCCGAGCCTGACCATGAGCTGCTTCCTCCTCTACCTCGGGTTGAACCGGAAGTTCCCCCAGCTACAGCACCACACGCTCCTGGTCGGCAAGGACTACCGGGGCTTCATCCGCGACGTCACCGTGAAGCGCCAGATGCCGGCGAGTTTGAGCCTCTACGTCCACGCCCCGTCGCGGACCGAGCCGGCGATGGCGCCCGAGGGTGGCGAGTCGATCTCAGTCCTGCTCCCGGTGCCGAACCTCGGCTCCGGCTTCGACTGGTCGGCAGCCGAGGAGCCGCTGCGGGAACGCGTCCTCGACGTGCTCGAGTCTCCCGACGGGTTGGGCCTGAGCGGCCTACGCGATTCGATCCAGGTGGAGCACCGCTGGACGCCCCTCACCTTCCGCGACCAGCTGAAGAGCCCAGACGGCAACGCGTTCGGCCCTGAGCCGCTGCTGCTGCAGTCCGCCTACTTCCGGCAGCCGAACCGCGATCACGATGTGACGGGCCTCTACTACGCCGGGGCGGGCACTCATCCCGGCGCGGGAGTTCCTGGCGTGCTCATGACCGCGTCCGTGACCAGCGAGCTGATCCGCCGCGACGCGCTGGAGGGTCGGATTTGACCTCGCCCCTCATGGCCGAGGCCGTGACCGCGATGAGCCGCCACGCCCGGACTTTCTGGCTGGCGGCCCGTCTTCTGCCCGGCACGGTGCGCCAGGATGTCGTGCTCCTCTACCTGGTGTGCCGCACGCTCGACGACCTGGTGGACGAAGGCGACCCGAGCGCCGCACGCCGCTTGCGAGAGGTCGCGGCCTGGGCGGCGGGCGGCAGCCCTGCCGGCCGCGAGGAGGTCATCCTGGAGCATCTGCGGGAGCGGCATCCGGCCTTCCCGCTCGATGCAGTGGCAGACTTCTGCGCCGGCCAGGAGCAGGACTTCGGCGCGGTGGCATTCCGGACCGAGGCTGACCTCGACCTGTACGCGTACCGCGTCGCGGGGACCGTCGGCCGGATGATGGCGGCGGTGCTGGGCACCAACACACCCCACGCGGACAGCGCTGCGCGAGCCCTGGGCATAGCCCTCCAGCGGACCAACGTGCTCCGCGACGTCGAAGAGGACGCCCAGCGCGGCCGCAGTTACCTACCCCAGGAGTCTTTCGAACTGGCCTCGGGCGACCGCATCATGCAGATGAGGATCGAGATCGCGATCGCGCAGCACTGGTACGAGCTCGGCCTCGCCGGGGTGCCCCACCTGCGGGAGGGAGGCCGGGTCGTACGCGGTGCGGCGCAGATGTACCGGGCGATCCTGCTCGAGGTCGAACGCGGGCTTGGGCGTCCCGAGCCGCGCGCCCGGGCCGTGGTCCCGGCGCGCCGCAAGCTGCGCATCCTGGCCGGCGAGATGCTGCGGTTTGCCTGACCCCGCAGCAGGACACCTGGCGCTGGCGGGCGTCTCGGCATCGGTCATCGGTTACTTGCTAGGATCCCTGCCGACGGCGCGCTGGGTCGCCGGCAGAAGCAATCTCGACCCGCTCGTCGCCGGCGAGCGCAACCCAGGCGCGGCCAATGTATGGCGCCTCCTCGGTCAGCGCGCCGGCATCTCCGTGCTCGCCGGCGACATTGGCAAAGGGGCGGCGGCTGCGCTCATCGGATTGGTTCTAGGCGGCTGGTGGGCTGCGTGTGCCGGCGCGATCCTTGCCATGGCCGGGCACGCCTGGCCTGTCTGGTCAGGCTTTCGCGGCGGCCGCTCCGTGGCGTGCCTGGTCGGCGGCGCGCTGGTTCTCGGCCCTCAGGCGTTCGCTGTTGCGCTGCTCCTGTTCCTGGTGTTGATCAGGCTGCTCGGCATTTGGAGGGCCGCGGCCGTGGGCATGCTTTCATATCCGCCCTTGTTCGGGCTGCTGGTGGCCGAGCGGTGGCGACTGATCGGAATCGGCGCCGCATATCTCGTGCTGGTCGCCGCCTGGACGTCCTCGACCCGCCGGCGCACGGCGCAGGCCTGACGGATCACTGCTGCTCATCTTCGGGGGCCCACATGTCCATGCCCGAAGCGCTGAGGTCGCGGCCGATCAGCCCGAGAAGCCACTGCTCCCCTCGCCGCAGCGGCCAGCAGTCGAACGAATACATGCCCGACACCATCTTCGTCCGCAGGTTGAGCTCCCACCCTCTTCTTTGCTGCAGCGGCGGCCGGTACGCCTTGACGGCTTTCGCCCGGTCGTGTGGATCCACGAAATCCACGAAGCGTGCGCCGCGAAGACTGCCGCGCACAACGCCCGCAGCGCGTGCGAACGCGATGTTGGCGTCGACGATCTTTCCGTCGGTCGTGAGGACCGCCATGAGAAGAGGAGACAGGTCCGCCATCGCCCGCCACGGCGCGTGCTCGTCGGGCTGATCGTCAATCGCCCGAGGAACGCTCGCGCTCCTGGCCTCCTCGATCTCGGGCTCGAGAATCTCGCCCTGCGCCCGCATCACGGCGAGCTTGAGCGACAGGCCCTTGAGCGACACACCCTGCTTGACGCGGCGCAGCAGCTCAACGTCCTCCATCGTGTACCGGCGGTGATCAGCCGAAGTGCGCCGAGGCTTGAGAACGCCGTAGCGCTTCTCCCAGGCGCGGATGGTGTAGGGGGTCAGGCCGACCATGGACGCCACCTCGGCGATCGTGAAACTTGCCTCTGTCATCGCTCCAACATCCGCCGCGCGAGGACCAGGCTGATCCGGGCATCGCTGCCATGGCCGTCGGCGCCGAGCCGGATCCAGAGGTCGGGGACGCGATTGAAGGCAGCGCCACCGACGAGCACCCTGGGGCCAATTGCCTTGAGCCGTTCGATGGCAAGCTTCAGCGGCTGCACCTCGGGCAGATAGGCGGCCGACAGAGCAACGACGTGCGGGGGCCTGGTTCGGACGGCATCCACGATCTCATCAAGTGAGGTGCGGCCACCCAGCCACTGCGTGGTCCAGCCCTCGTCTTCGAGCGCCTGCTTGAACACCTTCAGCCCGAGCACGTGCTGCTCCTCTCCGAGCGCCGCCAACAGGCAACGGCTGCCCCGCGGGACGGGATCAGCGCTCGGGGTGGGCGGGAGCGAGCTCACAACCGCCTCGACGATCGAGGTCGCGCGGTGCTCATCGGCGACGCCAATCCGCCCCTCGTACCAGAGTTCGCCGATTTCGTGCTGGGCGGGCTGGAGAAGGTCGGAGAAGACCGCGACTCTGCGGCCCAGCAGCGCCAGAGCATCGGACGCCAGTGCGAGGGCCCGCGACCTGTCGCCCGCCAGCAGGGCGTCGAGGAAAGGTGCGACGGGCACCCGGATCCGCGCTCGTCCGGGACGTTGGGTCGGCTTTGCTTTCATCTAAGAATTCGTCTAACTCTATCCTGCGCCTGGCCCCGGCCTGGCGTGACACGCTCCTAACGTGAGTCAGCAGTGAATAAGAGACGGATCCTGCTGCTGGCGGCAGACCACGGGCTCGAAAGCTCGCTTGCCGAGCTCCTTCGCCTGGAGGGGTTCGAGGTGGTGCCCGCTCCCAGCGGATCAACCGCCACCCCTAAAGTCGACGTCGTCATCGCCGCGTGCGACAGCTGGCCCGCGCCATGGACGCTGCCGATGCTCCGGAGTCACTTCCGTCGCGTTCCTTGTCTGCTGCTCAGCGGCTCGCCGGTGTCAGGGCCCTACGCGGCGACGGGGTTCCAGCGAGGCTACTTCCTGCCCCTCCCGGCCAACGGCCGGAGCATCGTAGAGCGGGTCAAGGTGATGGCGCCTTGACGGGCTGGAGCGCCGGAACGCTTGCCAGGCTGCGTCAGGTGGCGCTTGATCTCACGGCCCTGAGTGCAACTATTGAGGTCTTGAGCGTTCGATATCCGCGGGACGACGGGGTCGCGCGCGTCACCGTTGTCGTCGAGAGCTTGATCCGACATGTAGATGCGATAGTCGAGCAACTGCGAGAGCGGTAGATTCGGATTGTCCATGAGCAAGCGTGACCCAGTTTCGCGTCGCATCTCTGAGACAGGCGCCCGTAAGGACGACCATCTGCGGATAAACCTGGCGGGCGAGGTCACCGGTGAGGTTTCTGCTGGGTTCGAGAAATACCGATTCGAACACCTGGCGCTGCCCGAGATCGACCTCTCCGAGGTGTCCTTGTCGACATCCTTGTTTGGCAGGCCCATGCGCGCCCCGATCCTGGTCTCGTGCATGACGGGAGGGACGCGGGAAGCCGCTCGGCTCAACGCGATCCTGGCGGAAACTGCACAGCAGCACGGGCTGGCGATGGGCCTGGGATCTGGTCGGGTGTTGCTCGAGGATCCCCAGGCCCCCGGTATGGATGTACGTGAAAGAGCTCCCGACATACCGCTTCTCGCCAATCTGGGGGCCGGTCAGCTAAGCCAGGGCACGGGAGTCGACGCCTGCCGGCGGTTGCTCGATCTGACCGGAGCCGACGCCATGGTTCTTCACCTCAACCCACTCCAGGAGGCGCTTCAGCCCGAGGGGGAGCCGAAGTTCAGGGGACTCCTCCGAGAAATCGAGCGGCTGTGCCTGTCACTCCAGGCGCCGGTGGTGGTGAAGGAGGTCGGATCGGGCCTGGCGCCCGATGTCGTGGCCGCCCTTTTCGCGGCGGGCGTCGCCGCCGTCGATGTGGCGGGCGCGGGTGGGACGTCCTGGAGCGAGGTGGAGCGTCACCGACTGACCGGGACCGATGAGAGGATCGCACTGGCGTTTCGTTCCTGGGGTATCCCGACAACTCAGGCGGTGAGCGCCGCGCGTGCGGTCGCCGGCGACCGCCTTGTGTTCGCCAGCGGAGGAGTGCGCTCGGGGATGGACGTCGCGATCGCGCTTGGTCTTGGCGCCGACCTTGTCGGTCTAGCCGGGCCCTTCCTGCGCGCCGCGGCGGCCGGCCCCGAGGCGGCTGCCGACTTCGCCGCGGAGCTGGCTGGAGTGCTTCGAGTGGTCATGTTCTGCGTCGGCGCGCGGGACCTGGCATCCTTCCGGGCCGCGCCGCGCCTCGTCAACGTGTAAGCCTTCCTGAAATGACGAAGCCCGGGCCGTATCGGACCCGGGCTTGTCTTTGAGCTTGAGGCTAGGGGTTCCCTCAAGCCCCTTGGTGTTGGAGGCGTCTGGCGCTAGCTCGCGGGCAGCAGCACCGCGTCGATGACG
>DATITA010000017.1:0-15089 GCA_035468355.1 Candidatus Dormiibacterota bacterium | reverse complement strand
ACCAACATCAAGTCGGCCAAGAGAATGGTCGAACGGAGCCGGCCGGAGGTCTGGGATGTCCTCGACGAGGTCATCCACGAGCACCCCGTGCTGCTCAACCGCGCCCCGACCCTGCACCGTCTCGGCATCCAGGCGTTCATGCCGGTGCTGGTGGAAGGCTCGGCGATCCAGATTCACCCGCTCGTCTGCGCGGCCTTCAACGCCGACTTCGACGGCGACCAGATGGCCGTCCACGTCCCGCTCTTCAGCGGCGCCATCGCCGAGGCGAAGAACCTGATGATGTCGTCGCAGAACATCCTGTCCGCGGCCGACGGCCACCCCGTGGTGGCGCCGACCCAGGACGTCGTGCTGGGCTGCTACTGGCTCACCGCCGCGCGTGGCGACCGGCCTACGGATGCGTCCAAGCTGCACGTCTACAGCTCTCAAAACGAAGTCCTGCTGGCGCTCGAGGCCAAGGCGGTCAAGCTCCAGGAATGGATCGTGGTCAGGATCGGAGACGAGCGTGTCGTCACCACCCCCGGCCGCGTCGTCTTCAACCAGCCGCTGCCGGTGGGCAAGGCTCCGCTCGGCACGGGCGGGGCGACCGTCGAGGAGCTCGCGTCTTTGCGCCCGCTGCCCTTCCAGAACGCGCACTACGACCGCAAGCTCCTGCGCACGCTGGTGGCCGACCTCTTCCGCCTCTACGGGAGCGACGTCACCGCGGTCGTGGTCAACGACATCAAGCGTCTCGGGTTCCGCTACGCGACCCAGGCGGGAATCACGGTGTCCGCCATGGACATCCCACACCCCGACTCCAAGTGGAAGACCATCCACGCGACCGAGAAAGAGGTCGCAGACGTCGAGCGGATGTACCGCCGCGGCGTCATGACCGACGACGAGAGATACCGCAAGGTGATCGAGCTCTGGCAGAAGGCTTACGAGGACGTGGGCAACGCCACCGAGCACGCATTCGACAAGTTCAGCCCGATCTGGATGATGATGGGCTCCGGCGCCCGCGGAAACATCCAGCAGA
Source organism: Candidatus Dormiibacterota bacterium (assembly GCA_035468355.1). Lineage (GTDB taxonomy): Bacteria > Chloroflexota > Dormibacteria > Dormibacterales > Dormibacteraceae > DATKSS01. The sequence goes on along the minus strand of DATITA010000017.1, from coordinate 14,077 downwards.
TCCGCCAGCTGGCGGGGATGCGAGGCCTCATGGCCGACCCCACAGGCCGGATCATCGACCTACCGATCCAGGCCAACTTCACCGAGGGCCTGACCGTGCTCGAGTACTTCATCTCGACGCACGGCACGCGCAAGGGACTGGCCGACACTGCGCTCCGAACCGCCGACTCCGGATACCTGACGCGCCGTCTGGTCGACGTCGCCCAAGACGTGATCGTGCGGGAGGAGGACTGCGGAACCACGAACGGCATCTGGATCCGTGACATCACCCCCGAGCGGGCGAAAAACGACCCGATCTTCGAGAAGATCGCGGGCCGCGTGTCGGCCGAGGACGTCTCGGTCGACGGCAAGGTACTGGTCAAGTCGGGCACCGCGATCAGCGACGACGCGGCCCGGCAGATCATCGCCGCGAGCGCGCCTGTGAAGATGCGCTCGGTTCTCGTGTGCGAGGCTCGCGAGGGCGTCTGCCGCACGTGCTACGGACGCAACCTGGCGACCGGCAAGGTGGTCGAGATCGGCGAGGCGGTGGGAGTCATCGCAGCGCAGTCCATCGGCGAGCCGGGCACCCAGCTGACGATGCGAACGTTCCACACCGGCGGTGTCGCCGGCGTGGACATCACCCAGGGCCTGCCCCGCGTGGAGGAGCTGTTCGAGGCACGCATCCCCAAGGGCAAGGCCATCATCTCCGAGATCGACGGGGAGCTCGAGATCATCCGCCAGGAGGGCGCGCGCAAGGTGCGCGTGACTTCTAAGGAAGAGTTCGAGGTCTCGTACCCGGTCGACCCCAAGATGGACGCGCTCGTCAAGAACAATGACGACGTAATGGAGGGCCAGGAGCTGGCCCGCGACTCCAAGAACAACGTGGTCCGGACGCGGCACGCCGGCAAGGTCTCCGTTTCCGCCAAGGAGATGACCGTTCGCACCCTGGACGAGGAGGTGCGCGAGTACCCCATTCCGCACCAGGTCCGGATCCGGCCCGAGCTGGACCGGCGCGACGGAAACAAGGTGATGATCAGGGCCGGACAGCAGATCACCGAAGGCTCGATCTCACCGCAGGAGCTGCTCCACATCCTCGGCAAGGAGGCGGTGCAGACCTTCCTGGTCGACGAGGTCCAGAAGGTCTATCGCAGCCAGGGCGTGGACATCAACGACAAGCACATCGAGGTGATCGTCCGGCAGATGATGCGGAAGGTCCGCGTCGACTCGGCCGGCGACACCGGTCTTCTTCCCGGCGAGATCGTCTCGCAGTGGGAGTACGAGGAAGGCAACGCGAAGGCGCTGGCGGAGGGCGGAGAGCCGGCCACCGCGCAGACCGTGCTGCTGGGACTCATCAAAGCGGCGCTGAACACGACCTCGTGGCTGTCGGCCGCCTCCTTCCAGGAGACGACCAGGGTCCTGACCGAAGCCGCCATCTCCGGCAAGGTGGACCGCCTGCGCGGTCTCAAGGAGAACGTGATCATCGGGAAGCTGATCCCCGCCGGGACCGGCCTGGACTATTACAAGAAGCAGCGGGAGCAGGCGGCCAAGGTCCTCGAAGAGGAACCGATCGACCTGGAGACCCTATCGGTCTAGACGGTATGAGAGGGAACCTGCCGGTTCCCTCTCATCGCCGCGCTTCGCGCGGCTGCTCTCTTTCCCGCTGTTGGGATTAACTGAATAGATACTCCCCGCGACGTATTGGAGTCTGGGGTTCACGCGGTTTAGACGGCCCGGCAAAGCCGGGCCTACCGGCTACGCATTACCAGTGCCAATTCGGCCCGGTTGCGTTACATTCTCCGGTACGTGCACAAAGGGTCGCCCGCCACAGGGTGGCCCTTCTCTTTTTCTCGGAACTTATGATGGAAACGTGATCCCAAGCTCCAGGATGCTTCGCGCCCTCGCGCTGGAGCTCCTGGCCGTCGCGGTGCTCACGGCGTGCAGCTCGGGCGCGGTAATCCAGGGACCGAGGCTGGCCAAAGACCAGACCTTGAGGGTGCTGCTCGAAGACCAGCCGTCGTCACTCGACCCGGGCCAGACCCAGTACCCGTACGAGACCGCCGTCTTGAGGGCGATCTCCGAACCCCTGCTCAAACCGACCGCCGACCTCAGCGGAGTCGTGCCGGCAGCGGCGCAGAGCTATGACGTCGGCAGCAACGGGACCGTCTACGTCTTCCACCTGCGTCCCACGGACAGGTACTGGGACGGCACCTCGGTCAAGGCGCAGGACTTCGTGTACGCATGGCAGCGGCTCATCGACCCGCGCCTGGCGGCGCCCAACGAGACCTTCTTCGCGTCGTCAATCCTCAACGGCGACCACGTGTCCGTCATGGACCCGCAGCGCGACGCCGCCACGATCGAAGCGGCCCTGGGCACTCTCGGCCTCAAGGCGCTTGACGACCTGAGCTTCCAGGTGACGCTTTCGCGGCCGGATCCGGCCTTCCCCTGGGTCGCCGCCATGCCGGCCGGCGCGCCGATACGCCAGGAAGTGGTCGGCAAGAACGGCGACAAGTGGGCGACCAGTCCCGCGACGCTGGTCACCAACGGGCCCTTCAAAGTGTCGGAGATGGTGGCCAACGACCACATCACCGTCGTCCCCAACGTCGACTACCGGGGTCCCAAACCAACTTTGACCTCGATCGTGTTCACGGTCGTCAACGACGGCGCCGCCGCCCTGGCCAGGTTCAGGAAGGGTGACCTGGACGAAATCTCGCTCCAGCCGGCGCAGGCGGCGGCGGCGAGCGGGGACTCAACTCTCAAGGGCGACCTGGTCAAGACCCCGGACCTGACCGTCTACTGGATCGTGTTCCGCGTCACCTCACCACCCCTCAACAACCCGAAGCTGCGGCTGGCGATCGCCCAGGCGATCGACCGCAACGCATATGTCAGAGAGATCTTCCAGGGCCAGGGCGTGCCCGCGGACACGTTTCTTCCCACAGGGATGCGCGGCCACAGTGCGGACCCCTCGCCGCAGAAATTCGACGTCGCCGAAGCGCGGGCCTCGCTGGCGGCGTCGGGAGTGACCGCCCAGCAGCTTTCCGCGGTGACCTTCTCGTACGACCAGTCGTCAGATTTCGCCAAGGCGACGGCGCAGTTCGTCCACGACCAGCTGAAAGCCAACCTCGGCGCCGACATCGCCCTCCAGGCGCTGGACCGCAACACGCTGGGCTCGCGCCTGGGCACCGGCGACTTTCAGATCGCCGGCCCGATGGGCTGGACGGCCGACTACCCCGACCCGGCCGATTGGTTCGACATCTTCCTGACTACCAACTCGAACAACATCTCGCTGTACGAGAACCAGCAGTACGACAACTTCGTGCGCGTGGCGCGCACCGACGTGCAGCCGGCGCGGCGCGACCAGGAGTACCAGCAGGCCCAGCAGATGCTCGTGGGGGACGTCCCCGTGGCCTTTATGGCGCAGTCAGTGAGCTGGTACCTGTTAAGGTCGTACGTGCGTGGGGTGGTCACCTCGCCCGTCGACGAGTGGCCAGGGGCATTGGCGCCGTCTCAGATCTCGATCGCACCCCACTGAGACAGGTCGGACTCACGAACGAGTGTTCGTGCACTTAGCCGGCTACGCAACTTGACACTCGGCGTCGCGGAGCAACAGAATTCGTTTTAGCCGCGGAGGCTGTGGAGTAAGACCTGCTGCCGGCGCACTCTCGCCCCGGTGTAACGGGAAGAAGGCCGCAGGATCAGTCTGAGAGGTAAGACGCGTATGCAATTAGGGAACAGCATCCGAGCGGTGGCGCTTGCGAGTGCTGGGATGTTCGTGGTCGCGGCCTGCGGAGGCTCGTCTTCGAACCCCAGCGCCAACCTGGCGCCGACCGCCCAGCAAACCATCACGGCGAACGACGGCACCGAGCCGAACAGCTACGACCCGACGCAGCAGACCTACACGTATGAAGCCGGCGTCGGCCGCCAGACCTTCGAAGCGCTGCTGAAGTCGAAGCCCGACCTCAGCGACGTCCAGGGCGCCGCAGCCAAGAGCTACGACGTCTCGTCGGACGGCCTGACCTACACGTTCCACCTGCAGACCAACGCGAAGTGGAGCGACGGAAAGCCCGTGACCGCCAGCGACTGGGTCTACGGCTACAAGCACTTCCTCAACCCCGCCCTGGCAGCCGGCTACGTTGACCCGTTCTTCGACGGGACGATCGCCGGAGCTGACGGATACGCCAGCGTCGACGTGACGAGCGCCAGCGCGATCGACACGTTCCTTTCGGGCCTGGGACTCTCGGCGCCTGACGCGAACACGTTCGTGATCAAGCTCCAGCACCCGGCCGCCTACTTCAAGTGGGTCGTGACCCTGTGGGTTGCGGTTCCGCTTCGCAAAGATGTCGTGGAGACCGCCGCGGGCGGCGCGTTCGCATCGACCGACACGACCAAGCCCGAGGTTTGGGCCAACAGCCCGGCCACGATCATCGGCAACGGTCCATTCAAGATCTCCGAGATCGTTTCGAAGGACCATGTGACCATGGTGCCGAACGCCAACTACTGGGGCGGCGCACCAAAGATCCAGACGCTGACCTACGACTTCATCGCTGACGGGAACACGGCGTTCTCCAAGTACCAGACGGGCGCCCTGGACATCACCGGCGTGCCGATCGCCGACGTCACCGTCGTTCGCGCCGACCCTAAGCTGAACAAGCAGGCGCAGCTTTTCCCGACGCTGACCACTTTCTGGATGACCTTCAACACTCACGAAACGCCGTTCGACAAGGCTGATGTCCGCATGGCGTTCGCCAAGTCGATCGACCGGCAGAAGCTGGCGGTCAACGTTTTGCACGACACCGACAAGCCCTATCAGTCGTTCATTCCCCAGGGAATGGCCGGTGCCGACACATCGGACAACGCGCAGAGCTTTGACCCGACGGCGGCCAAGGCACTGCTCACCAAGGCCGGTGTCACCGCCGACCAGCTGAACAAGTTCAAGCTGCTCACCCGAAACACCTCGGGCAGCAAGACCGTCAACCAGTTCATCATCGACCAGTGGAACACCAACCTCGGGTTGAACATGCAGCTCGACGTCATCGACAGCCACACCGTCACTGCAAACATCCGCAAGGGTAAGTTCGACATTTACGGCCCCGACGGATGGGGCGCCGACTACCCGGACCAGCAAGACTGGTTCGACATCTTCACGACCGGTTCATGCCACAGCCTCAACTGGGGCTGCCCGACACTGGCCGGCTACGATGCGCTCGTTCAGAAGGCTGACACCGAGCTCAACCAGACCCAGCGCAACAAGGACTACTTGACCGCTCAGAAGTTGCTGATCGACAATGCTGCGGTCGGCTTCATCTACCAGCAGTACGAGTACGACCTCATCCAGCCTTGGGTGAACTACACTCACACCGCGTTCGACGACCAGAACCTACCCGGCGACAACTACTACAACACCGCGTACATCACCGCTCACTAGGAGACCGTCTATTTGGCAGTGATCGCAGGGCGCTCCCGATGGGGCGCCCTGCTCCCGGCTCGCTTCTCGACTCTGTTTGAGAGCAGGGGGGCCACCCTTGCTCTCTTCATCGTCCGCCGCATCCTGTGGATGATCCCGATCGTGTTCTTCGTCATCGTCATCACCTTCACTCTCATGCACCTTGCTCCGGGCAGCCCCTGGGACAAGGGTGGAGGGCGCCAGCTCTCCAAGGCCGTCGTCGACAACCTCAACGCCAGGTACGGCCTGAACAAGCCACTGTGGACGCAGTTTCTGCTCTACCTGAACAACGTGATCCACCTGGACTTCGGGCTCTCCTACCAGTACCAGAACAAATCCGTGGACAGCCTGCTGCTCCAGAGCTGGCCGTACACGGCGACGCTCGGCGGGTTGGCTTTTCTGCTCATCGTGCCTGTCGGGGTCGGCCTGGGCGTGCTGGCTGCGCTGCGCCAAAACACCCGCGTCGACTACGTCACGATGGGCTTTGCCACCCTCGCGGCATCCTTTCCGAACTTCGTGGTCGGCTCTCTCATGGTGGTCGTCTTCTCGGTCCTGCTCTACAAGTGGACGGGGGGCAACTTCTTCCTCCCGTCTTCCGACTTCAAGGTGGACGACCACCTGATCATGCCCGTGATCACGCTCTCCCTGCTGTCGATCGCGTACACCGCCCGGCTGACCCGTGCGAGCACGCTGGACACGATCCGGCAGGACTATGTCAGGACGGCGTGGGCGAAGGGCCTGCCGGAACGGGTCGTGGTCATAAAGCACGTGCTCAAGAACTCGCTCATCCCGGTGGTCACCATCCTTGGACCGCTGTTCGCCTTCCTCGTGACCGGATCCGTGGTGGTCGAAGACGTGTTCAACATCCCGGGCATCGGCCGCGCCTTCGTGGTCGCGGTCGCCTCCTATGACTACCCGATGATCCTGGGCACCACGATTCTGTTCTCGCTCGTGATAGCGGTCGCGAACCTGTTGGTCGACGTGCTCTACGTCTTCATCGACCCCCGCGTGAGGCTCACCTGATGGCCATGCCCGCCGCCGCCGCGGTACCGCACGACGTCGACTGGGAGGTCCCCGAGCAACAGATCGGGCTTTGGCAGGACGCCTGGCAGCGGTTCCGGCGCAACAGGCTGGCGCTCATCGGTGCAGCCATCGTCATATTCCTGGTGCTGGTGGCCATCTCTGGACCGCTGCTGGTCCATTTCGGCATTCTGAAGAACCCTCTGAAGCAGGACGTGGCCTTCATCGAGGTCGGACCGGGCCAGTCGGGCTTCGTGCTGGGATCCGATGAGCTCGGACGTGACACGCTGAGCCGCCTGGTCTACGGCAGCCGGGTCTCATTGTCGGTCGGGATCCTGGTCCAGCTCATCATCCTGCCCATCGGGCTCGCCATCGGGCTCGCGGCCGGGTACTTCGGCGGCCGGATCGACAACATCCTGATGCGCTTCACCGACATCTGGTACGCCTTCCCGGACCTCCTGTTCGTGCTGGTCGTGGTGTCGGTGTTCCAGCAGTTCACCAGCGGCTCGATCGTGCTGCAGGTCCTGATGATCTTCGGCGCCATCGCTCTCGTGAACTGGGTGGGCCTGGCCAGGCTGGTCCGCGGCCAGGTGCTCTCGATCAAAGAGAAGGAGTTCATCGAGGCGGCGCGGTCTTCCGGCTCGCCGCCGCTCAAGCTCATCCTGAAGCACCTGCTGCCCAACTCGCTGGGACCGATCATCGTGACGCTGACTTTCGGCATCCCCAATGCCATCTTCCTCGAGGCGTTCCTGAGCTTCATCGGCTTTGGAATCCAGCCGCCGACTCCGACCTGGGGCCAGATGGTCAACAGCGGCTACGAAACGATCTATGCGAACCCATCGTCGGTGGTGTTCCCGGCAGTCGCCATCGGCATCACGCTGCTGGCGTTCACCTTCATCGGTGACGGCCTGCGGGACGCGCTCGACCCTCGCATGCGCCGCTAGTACGCCTTAAAGTTCTAATCAGGTGACAGCAACCCTCCTCGAGATCGAAGACCTGCACACGCAGTTCTTCACGTCAAGGGGTGTGGTGCGGGCCGTCGACGGCGTAAGCCTTCACGTCGACGCCGGCGAGACGCTTGGAGTCGTCGGGGAATCTGGCTGCGGCAAGACCATCACGGCGCTGTCGATCCTCCGCCTGGTGCCCGACCCGGGGCGGATCACGTCCGGCCGAGTCCTCTTTCGCGGCAAGGACGTGACCAAGATGGACGACGCCGAGATCATGGATTTCCGCGGGAACGACGTGGCGATGATCTTCCAGGACCCGATGACCTCTCTCAACCCCGTGACCAAGATCGGGCCTCAGATCGAGGAGGCGATGACGGCGCACAACCGGTTCACGCGGGCGCAGGCGCGGACCCGCGTGGTCGAGCTCCTGACCCGCGTCCGCGTGCCGTCTGCGGAGAACCGCGTGAGGGACTACCCGCACCAGTTCTCGGGTGGCATGCGGCAGAGGGCGATGATCGCCATGGGCCTTTCGAACGAGCCTTCGCTCCTCATCGCGGACGAGCCGACCACCGCCCTCGACGTGACCGTGCAGGCCCAGATCATCCAGCTCATGAAGCAGCTGAACCGCGAGCTCGGGACTGCCATGATGCTGATCACTCACAACATGGCCTTGGTGGCGAGCCTGTGCCAGCGCGTGGTCGTCATGTATGCCGGCCGGATCGTGGAGGAGGGCTCGGTCGAGCAGATCTTCAAGAGCCCGCAGCATCCTTACACGTGGTCGCTTTTGCGCTCGGTGCCGCGGGTGGACGAGGCGCGCAAGGACCGGCTGGTGTCGATTCGCGGCCTGCCGCCCGACCTTTCCAACCCGCCGCCGGGGTGCAAGTTCCACCCGCGGTGCCCATTCGTGATCGACAAGTGCAGGGTCCAGGAGCCGGAGCTCGACGAGGTGGCCCCGGCGCAGGTCGCGCGCTGCTGGGTGCTGATGCGGAACGTCAAGGACGAGGACGTCGATGCCGCCAAGCAGAGCTCCATCTCGCGCGAGGCGGTGCAGAAGCTCAAGGTCGCCGCCTCGGAGCCGAGTGGGGACGCGGGCGGGAGCGCGGGCGGCCATGCAGGCGCCTGAGAAGGCCCCGGCCACGGCGGTGAAAGCCGACCCCATCCTCCTGCGCCTCGAGGGGGTTTACAAGCACTTTCCGATCTCGGGCTTCGGCGGCCTCGCGGTCCACGCGGTCGACGGCGTGGACCTCGAGATCCGCCGCGGCGAGGCACTCGGCCTGGTGGGCGAGTCTGGCTGCGGCAAGTCGACGCTGGCGAGGCTGATCACGGCCCTGCTTCCCGTCACCAAGGGCAAGATCTTCTTCGACGGCCAGGAGGTCACCGCGATGCGGGGCGCCAAGCTGCGCCGGATGAGGCGGAAGATGCAGATGATCTTCCAGGACCCGTTCGCCTCGCTCGATCCCCGCATGACGGTCGGCGACATCATCCAGGAGCCGCTGGACAACTTCTCGATTGGGTCCGGCCATGATCGGCAGAGCCGGGTGCAGGAGCTCCTCAGGCTGGTCGGGCTCAACCCCAACTTCACCAACCGCTACCCGCACGAGTTCTCCGGCGGCCAGAGGCAGCGCATCGGGATCGCCCGTGCCCTGGCGGTGAACCCGTCCTTCATCGTTTGCGACGAGGCGGTGTCGGCGCTCGACGTGTCGATCGCGGCGCAGATCATCAACCTTCTGCAGGACCTGCAGCACGAGTTCAACCTGACCTACCTGTTCATCGCGCACGACCTCGCGGTGGTCCGTCACCTTTCGGACCGGATCGCGGTGATGTACCTCGGCAAGGTGGTGGAAACGGCGGGCCGAAACGACATCTACGATCACTCCCAGCACCCCTACACGAAGGCGCTGCTCTCCTCGATCCCGGTGCCCGACCCGGTGGTAGAGCAGAGCCGGGCGCCGATCCTGCTCCAGGGCGAGATCCCCTCGCCGGTGAACCCGCCTTCCGGCTGCCGGTTTCATCCGCGCTGCCCGATCGCGCGCGCGCCCGGCATCTGCTCCGAGACCGAACCGAAGCTCGAGCCTCACGGTCAGCCCGACCAGATCGCGGCCTGCCACTTCGCGGGAGAGGCGTAGGCCGGGCGTCGGGGCTCCGGGGCGGGCCAGGCGTGGCGCGGCGTCGGGCGTGGCGTGGCGTCGGGCGTGGCGTCGGGCGTCGCGTCGGGCGTGGCGTCGGGCGTGGCGTCGGGCGTGGCGTGGCCGTCGGGCGTGGCGTCGGGCGTGGCGTCGGGGGTCGGCGTCGGCGTCGAGGCGTCGGGCGTCGGCGTCGGGCCCTCCCTTCCTCCGTGCCGGACCCTCCCCCGCCGGCACTCCGGGGCTCACCTTAGATCTGAGAGAAATCGCGGTCAACCCAGCCTGTTAAGACGCCGGCGGCCTGACCTCTATCACCCGGTAGCCCTTCTTCGACTTTAGGCGCGCCACGCCGAACCCCTGGGTGGCGAGCCACGATGCGAGCGAGTCCGATCCGAGGTTGCGTTGCACGATCAAGTAGGCCGCGCCGCCGGGCTTCAGCCGCGCCAGCCATCGCAGCAGGAGCTCGTGCAGCGGCGCCTTTCCGACCCGGACCGGCGGGTTGGAGTAGATGGCGTCAAACCGGAGGTCGTCCGGCACCTCGTCCGGCCCGCAGGCACTCACGTTGAGCGCCTTCACCGCCAGGGCGTTCTCGCGCGCCAGTTCGACTGCGCGCTCATTGACATCGACCGCCCAGACGCGCGCGTCCGGCGACCGCAGGGCCAGGACGGCGGCGATCGGCCCGTAGCCGCAGCCCAAGTCGAGAATTTCGCCAGTGGAAGGGGCGGCCGGGGCCTCGCGCAGCAGGACCATGGTGCCCAGGTCGACGCCCCTGGACCCGAAAACGCCGCGATCGGCCTGGAGCTCCAGGTCGAGCTCGCCGAGGCGCAGCCTGACCGTCCTCGGCCGGGAGGCCACGGCCGGCCGTGCGTCGAAGTAATGGCCCTTTCCGACCGGTGCGCCGGAGGCCGGTGGAGGCGGCCGCCTTTTGGGTATACTCATCGTTTGTCGCCCAATCGGCTATTGCCGCGTGGGAATTCAACCCCTATTCGGAGAAATGTTTGCCAACCATTCAGCAGCTGGTCCGTACTGGCCGGAAGGCCGCCAGAGCGAAGTCTAAGGCCCCCGCCCTCAAGGGCTCGCCGCAGAGGCGGGGCGTCTGCGTACGCGTCTACACGCAGACCCCCAAGAAGCCCAACTCGGCGCTTCGCAAGGTCGCCAGGGTTCGTCTGACCACGGGCATCGAGGTCACGGCCTACATCCCCGGGATCGGCCATAACCTGCAGGAGCACTCGGTCGTGCTCATTCGCGGCGGGCGTGTCAAGGACCTCCCCGGCGTCCGCTACCACATCATCCGCGGCACGCTCGACACTTCCGGCACCAAGAACCGCAAGAAGGCTCGCTCGAAGTACGGCGCCAAGCGCGAGAAGAGCAAGGCGGCCGCCTGATGCCTCGCCGCAGCCGTCCTGTCAAGCGTGTCATCGCGCCCGACCCGGTGTACCAGTCGGAGGCGATCGCCAAGTTCGTGAACGTGGTCATGAGCGACGGCAAGCGGTCCACGGCCGAAAAGGTCGTGTACGACGCCCTCGCGCGCGCCGGCAAGCAAGCCAAGAAAGAGCCTCTCGAGGTCTTCGACCTCGCGCTGCGCAACGCCACTCCGCTCCTCGAGGTCAAGCCTCGGCGCGTCGGTGGCGCGACCTACCAGGTTCCCGTGGAGATCCGGCCCGAGCGCCGGCTGGCGCTCGCGCGCCGCTGGATCGTGCGTTTCGCGCGGCAGCGTGGCGGGAAGAGCATGTCTGAGAAGCTCGCGTTTGAGATCCTTGACGCCTCGCAGAACACCGGCGGAGCCGTCAAGCGTAAAGAGGAAACCCACCGGATGGCCGAAAGCAACAAGGCTTTCTCCCATTTCCGGTACTAGTAGAGAGATGAGCGTGGCACTGAAAATGCAGGAGCGTCCGGTATCGATTGAGAACACCCGAAACATCGGGATCATGGCGCACATCGACGCCGGCAAGACCACGACCACCGAGCGGATCCTGTTCTATGCCGGGCGCATCCACAAGATGGGCGAGGTCCACGAAGGGGCTTCCACCATGGACTGGATGGTCCAGGAGAAGGAGCGCGGGATCACGATCACGTCGGCGGCCACAACCGCGATGTGGCGCGACCACGCGATCAACATCATAGACACACCCGGGCACGTGGACTTCACGGTCGAGGTCGAGCGCAGCCTGCGCGTTCTCGATGGCGCGGTGGCGGTATTCGACGCTGTGGCAGGGGTCGAGCCGCAGTCCGAGACGGTCTGGCGCCAGGCCGACCGTTACGGCGTGCCGCGAATCGCCTTCATCAACAAGATGGACCGCATCGGAGCGGACTTCTATGGCTCTTTGCAGTCAATCCGCACTCGCCTGGGCGCGCGCGCGGTCCCCATCCAGCTGCCGATGGGATCGGAGGACCAGTTCAAGGGTTACGTGGACCTGGTCACCAAGGAGGCGGTGGTCTACACCGACGACCTCGGGACCAAGAGCACGGAGTCGCTCGAGCTGCCTGCCGACATGGCCGAGCTGATCAAGCAGCACCGCCACGACCTGATCGAGGCGGTCGCGGACTTCGACGACGCGATCATGCACCTGTACCTGGAGGAGAAGGAGCCGAGCGAGGCTCAGATCAACGCCGCCCTCCGCAAGGGGACGGTGGCGGGCATCCTCGTGCCGGTGCTCTGCGGCGCCGCCCTGCGCAATCGCGGGGTTCAGCCGATCCTCGATGCCGTGGTCGAGTACCTCCCCTCGCCGGCGGACGTGCCGGCCGTCGAGGGCACTGACCCGAAGACGGGCACGCTGCTGGTTCGCGAACACGACGACGCCGAGCCGTTTTCCGCCCTCGCCTTCAAGATCCAGATGGACCCACAGGGCGTGGGCAAGCTGACCTTCTTTCGGGTGTACTCGGGGCGGCTGAAGGCCGGCTCAGGCGTGCTCAACGCCTCCAACGGCCGCAAGGAGCGCATCGGGCGCATCCTGCGCATGCACGCCATCCGGCGTGAGGACGTCGACGAGGTTTTCACCGGCGACATCGCCGCGGCGGTTGGTCTCAAGTACACGACCACCGGTGACACCCTGGCGGACGAGAGCCACCCGATCCTGTTGGAGTCGATCACGTTTCCGGAACCCGTCATCTCGGTCTCCATCGAGCCCAAGACGAAGGCCGACCAGGACAAGCTCGGCATCGGGCTGCAGCGCCTCACCGAAGAGGACCCGACCTTCAAGGTCCACACCGATGACGAGACCGGCCAGACGATCATCGCCGGCATGGGCGAGCTGCACCTAGAGATCATCATCGACCGCCTGATGCGCGAGTTCAAAGTGGACGCGAACCAGGGCAAGCCGCAGGTCGCCTATAAGGAGGCGATCAAGAAGCCCGCTCACGGCGTGGGCCGCTTCATCCGGCAGTCGGGCGGCAAGGGTCAGTTCGGCCACGCTGAGCTGGACGTGCGCCCCGGCGAGCCCGGCACCGGTTTCGTCTTCGAGGACAAGGTCACGCAGGGTCGCATCCCGCGCGAGTTCATCCCGTCGGTCGAGAAGGGTGTCCGAGAGGCCCTCCAGACGGGCGTGGTCGCGGGGTACCCGGTGGTCGACATCGTGGCCGCCCTGGTCGACGGCTCCTTCCACGCGGTCGACTCGAACGACATGGCGTTCCACGTCGCCGGTTCGATGGCGATCAAGGACGCGATGCACAAGGCCCAGCCTTACTTGCTCGAGCCAATCATGAAGGTCGACGTCGTGATGCCCGAGGAGTATCTCGGCGACGTCATGGGCGACCTGTCGTCCCGCAGGGGCCACATCCTGGGGATGGAGGGTCGCGGGACCTCGCAGAACGTGAAGGCCAACGTGCCCCTGGCTGAGATGTTCGGTTACGCTACCGAACTTCGGTCCATGACCTCGGGGCGGGCCACCTACTCCATGGAGTTCAGCCACTACGCAGAGATGCCCGGAAACCTGGCGGAGGCCGTTGGGCGCCGCACTACGTCGCGGAGTTAGTTAGGAGGAGACATTGGCGAAGAAGAAGTTCGAGCGTACCAAGCCTCATTTGAACATCGGGACCATCGGTCACATCGACCATGGCAAGACGACGCTGACGGCTGCCATCACGAAGGTGCTGTCGGAGAAGGGTCTGGCCGAGTTCAAGGCATTCGACCAGATCGACAAGGCCCCTGAAGAGAAGGCTCGTGGGATCACAATCTCGATCACCCACGTCGAGTACGAAACGGAGAAGCGCCACTACGCACACGTGGACTGCCCCGGCCATCAAGATTATATAAAGAACATGATCACGGGCGCCGCCCAGATGGACGGCGCGATCCTGGTCGTGGCGGCCAACGACGGCGCCATGCCCCAGACCCGCGAGCACATCATCCTGGCCCGCCAGGTCAACGTGCCCTACCTCGTGGTCGCGCTGAACAAGTGCGACATGGTCGACGACAAGGAGTTCATCGAACTGGTCGAGCTCGATCTCCGTGAGCTGCTGACCAAGTACGAGTACCCGGGCGACGACATCCCCATCGTTCGCATCTCCGCGCTCAAGGCGCTCGAAGGAGACCCCGAGTGGTCTCCCAAGATCATGGAGCTGATGAACGCG
>DATITA010000016.1:0-2175 GCA_035468355.1 Candidatus Dormiibacterota bacterium | reverse complement strand
AAGGGGACGCTCACCGTCGCCGCCGACGCCAGCTACGCGCCGAACGAGTTCGTCGGCCCCGACGGTCACACCGTGGTGGGCATGGACGCGGACCTCGCCAAGGCCCTGGGCGCCCTGATGGGACTCAAGGTCGACGTCGTCAACGCGACCTTTGACACGATCATTCCCGGCCTGGCCGCCGGCAAGTACGACCTCGGCGCGTCGTCGTTCACTGACACCAAGGCCCGCGAGAAGGTGGTCGACTTCGTGGACTACTTCAAGGCCGGCACGTCGTTCTTCACCAAGGCCTCGGGTGGCGCGGCCGTCACCGACCTCGCCTCGCTCTGCGGCAAGACCGTCTCGGTCGAGAGCGGGACGACCGAGGAGACCGACGCCAAGGCCCAGAGCGCCAAGTGCAAGGGCGCGAAGATCACCGTGCTCGTGTTCCCGACCCAGAGCGCGGCCAACCTGGCCCTGTCCAGCGGCCGCGCGGTCGTAGCGATGGCTGACTCGCCCGTCGCCGCCTACCAGGTCAAGAAGTCCAACGGGACGTTCAAGCTCGTCGGGCCGACCTACGGAACCGCCCCCTACGGCTTGGCCGTGCCCAAGAACAGCTCGCTGGGCAAGGCGGTCCTGGCCGGGGTTCAGGCGCTGATCAAGAGCGGTGAGTACACGAAGATCCTGACCACCTGGGGCGTGACCAGCGGGGCGCTGCCGGCCGCTGAAGTCAAGCTCAACGGCGCCACGAGCTAGCCATAGGGCATGGCGCGTGAGAGGCTCTCGCTGTGAGCGTCTCTGAATCGCCGGTGGGAGCGGAGCGGCCCGAGGAGATTCGGGCCGTTCCGGTCCGCCGCCCGGGACGGTGGATCGCCGCCGTCATCGTGCTGGTCGTCGGCGCGTCGCTGATCCGCGGGGTCATCACCAACCCCCATTTCGAGTGGCACGTCATCGGGTCCTACCTGTTCGACTCGCGGATCCTGTCCGGGATGGTCCTGACGATCGAGCTGACCATCGCCTCGATGGCGATCGGCATCGCGCTCGGGGTCATGCTGGCGGTCATGCGGCTGTCGCCCAACCCGATCGTGTCCGGAGCCAGCTGGCTGTACATCTGGTTCTTCCGCGGCACGCCCCTGCTCGTCCAGATCCTGTTCTGGTACAACATCGCCGCGCTGTTCCCGGTGATCTCGCTGGGGATCCCCTTCGGCCCGGCGATCATCCACGGCAGCGCGAACACGGTGGTCACGGCGTTCGTGGCCGGACTGCTCGCGCTCAGCTTCAACGAGGGCGCCTACATGTCGGAGATCGTGCGCGCGGGGATCATCTCGGTCGCCGAGGGCCAGACCGAGGCCGCGCAGTCGCTGGGACTGAGCCGGATCCAGACGCTGCGGCTGATCGTCCTGCCGCAGGCGATGAGGGTGGCCATCCCGCCGACCGGCAACGAGACGATCAGCATGCTCAAGAACACGTCGCTGGTCAGCGTCATCGCGCTGGCCGAGCTGACGTACTCGGCCCAGCAGATCTACAACGTCAGCTTCAAGGTCATTCCCCTGCTGATCGTGATCTCGATCTGGTACCTGGTGCTGACCAGCGTCCTCTACGTCGGCCAGTACTTCATCGAGCGCCGCTACGGACGGGGCTTCAGCCGCGCCGAGCGGGCGACGCTGGGCTCGCGTTGGCTGGCGTTCGGGCACAGGGGCAGCGGCGAGGCGGGGAACCCATGAGCGTGCCGATGGTCCTGTCCGAGGGGGTGTACAAGCGCTTTGGCCGTCTCGAGGTGCTGAAAGGGATCGACCTCGAGGTCGGGCGCGGCGAGGTCATGTGCCTGCTCGGTCCGTCGGGCTCGGGCAAGTCGACCTTCCTGCGCTGCATCAACCACCTGGAGAAGATCAACCGCGGCCTGCTGTCGGTCGACGGGGAGCTCGTCGGCTATCGCGAGGCGGGCGGCAAGCTGCACGAGCTGCGCGAGGCCGAGGTCGCGCGCAAGCGCGCCCAGATCGGGATGGTGTTTCAGTCCTTCAACCTGTTCCCGCACATGACGGCGCTGGAAAACGTGGCTCTGGCCCCGACCCGGGTCAGTGGAATCGGCCGCGGCGAGGCCCGTGAGCGCGGGACCGCGCTGCTGGAGCGGGTCGGCCTGTCGGACAAGCTCGACGTCTATCCGGTTGCCCTGTCGGGAGGCCAGCAACAGCGGGTCGC
>DATITA010000015.1:0-3107 GCA_035468355.1 Candidatus Dormiibacterota bacterium | reverse complement strand
GCGCGACCGTCTGTCGGTCGTCGGTGGCGAGCTGACGGTCCACTCGGCTCCTGGTCATGGGACCAGCATCGCGGGGCGGATCCCGCTCACACCAGGGACACCGGTCCGCCCCGAATCGCACGACGGCCAACCCTGGCGAACCAATCGTTCGCACCTCCGCCGAGACCACGCCCAATAGCCGACTCCGCGCCCGCCTCAGCCTTCCGCCCCGCCGGTACCCTGCGCCTCCGCGAGAAACATCAGCGCCGCCTTGACGCGCTTGCTCACGTCATCCGCGCTGCCAAGCCCAAGCTTCATGAAGATCGAGTTGATGTGCTTCTCGACGGCGCGTCTGGTCAGGAAAAGCGCTTCGGCGATCGCGCCGTTGCTCTTGCCCTGAGCAATCTCGCCCAGCACCTCCCGCTCGCGGGGGCTTAGATCAGCGAGCGGCGAGCTCGCACCCCTCGAGCGCGCGAGCACGAGCACGTCAATGACCTTCGGGTCAACCGACGAGCCCCCGGCGGCCACCGAGCGGATCGCCCATACCAGGGCCGACCGGTCGCTCAGCCGCTCCTTCAGGAGGTAGGCGCGCCGGTCTGACCCGGCGTCGAACAGGGCCAGCACGTAGCCCGGCTCGGAGAACTGGCTGAGGACGACCACGCCGACCTCCGGATGGGTGTCCCGCAGCCGAGTCGCCAGCCGAATCCCCTCGTCGGTTGAGGTCGGCGGCATCTTGATGTCCGTCAGGACAACGTCAGGATCCTGTTCCTCGACGGCGGCAACGACCTCGTCGTAGTCGGCGCACGACGCGACCACATCGATATCCGGCGCGCCCGACAGCAGCCGTACGATGCCCTCCCTGACGAGGAGACTGTCCTCGGCCACCACAGTCCGGATCGCCACAGGGCCGAACGATATCCCCCATACCCGTCGATTGCGCGGTGGGGCCGTCCAGCGTGTTCGTATCGGGCCGCCTGGGATGCCTGTCTGTACCCCTCGGGCTGATGGTGCGCACTGCCCCTTCCCTGAGGCGCGCACGCCGTTGCGACGCAGACAGACGTTTGCCAGCCTCAGCGCTTATAGAGCTCGGGCCGCCGCTCACTCCTTCTGCGTGGAGCGGTCCGCGTTTGCGCAACGGCCGCCACCAGAGGTTCGGAGCCTCGGGGATCCATGTCGACGGGTACAAACAAATGAGTTCACTCTCGAGCCCCGAGCGTCACGGTGCGGCGACGGTAGGAGTGATGGTCGTCGACGACCAGGCGGTGTTTCGCCGGGTCGCCCGAGCAGTAGTCGACGCGACCGCCGGATTCGAGCCGGTGGGGGACGCCGCCTCCGGCGCCGAGGCCCTCATCTCCGCGGATCAGTTGCACCCCGACCTCGTGCTGATGGACGTGCAGATGCCGGGGATGGACGGATTCGAAGCCGCCCGCCGGCTGACAGACTGCCATCCCGAAAGCGTGGTGGTTCTCGTCTCGCTGCACGACAGCGAAGAATTCGGGCCTTTGGTGGCTTGCTGCGGCGCGTCGGCCTTCCTGCGCAAGCAAGACCTCACCCCCAAGATCCTCCGGCGCCTGTGGACCATCCATGGTGGGGGGCGGCGGTGCGATGGGACCGTTCGCCATCTTGACGATCGCAGCACAGACCAGCTCTGAGCCAGCTCACGGGGGCTTTCCGCATCGAGGGTGGTGTTTGCCACCGCCAAGGCAGACCGGTCTGCACCCTTGTTGAGCCCGGTTGCCCTTTGCGACGCTACAGGGCTCTTCCACCAATCGGAAAGGTCGTGATCCGATGACGTTTCTCTGGATCTTGCTCGGCATCGTGTACGTGATGTGCTGGATCTTCTTGGGGATGGCAACGTTCCGTAAGGGCCACTACTGGCTGTTCTGGATCGGTTTCTTCCTCCCGATCCTGTGGATCGTCGGCGCCTTCATCTCACCGACGCCAAGTGCCGCCGGCCGAACGGCCGGGATGGCGTAGCGCCGGCGCGGCTGGCGAAGAAGTACGCGCAGAAGACCCTGATCGCGACCGGGTTCGGGGTGACAGCGGCGGGCATCGGGCTACTGCTCGGCCTGGTCAAGGCGGCTTCGTCGAGCGCGTGGGCGTTCGCGCCAGGGCTACTGCTGATCGGCCTTGGCCTGGGCGTGATGCTCACCCCATCGGTCAACCTCGTGCAATCAGCCTACCCGGAGGAAGAGCAGGGAGAGATCTCCGGCCTGTCGCGGAGCATCTCCAACCTCGGCTCGTCCTTCGGCACCGCGATCGCCGGCACGATCCTCGTCTCAAACCTCGTCTCCGGAAACGGCACCTACGTCGCCGCGATGATCGTCCTCGCCGCCGTCGCCGTCGCCGGTCTATTGCTGGCGGTCCGCCTGCCCGCCAACCCGATTGCGGCCGAAACCGCCGTCGCGCCAGCCCAGCCGACACGTCATCTCATCCGATCCGGGTGATCCTCCCGCCCGCGAGCGATCGCATAATCGCCGGCATGACCACGGACGCTCCGGCCGCTTTTCACCTGCTGGCCAAGCCGACGGGCGCCGTCTGCAACCTCGACTGCTCCTACTGCTTCTTCCTCTCCAAGGAGATGTTGTATCCGGGCAGCCGCTTCCGGATGGCGGACGACCTGCTGGAGGCCTACATCCGCCAACTGATCGAGGCTCATGCCCGCGCTCCGGTTGTGCAAGTCGCATGGCAGGGCGGGGAGCCGACTCTGATGGGGCTGGATTTCTTCCGTCGTTCGGTCGAACTCGTGAACCAGCATCTACGACCCGGACAGCGCCCCGAGTACACGATCCAGACGAACGGCACGAAGCTCGACGAGGAGTGGGCGGCTTTCCTCAAAGAGAACGATTTTCTCGTCGGGCTGTCGATCGATGGCCCGCGCGAGATCCACGACGCCTATCGGGTCACCAAGGGCGGTCGTGGCAGCTTCGATCAAGTCATGCGCGGGCTGGCTCATCTTCGCACCGCTGGCGTCGAATACAACGTATTGACCACCGTGCACGACGCCAACGAGCGGCGTGGCCGCGACGTCTACCGCTTTCTCCGCGATGAGTGCGATGCGCGTTTCATCCAGTTCATCCCGATCATCGAGCGCCTTGCCGAGGACGAATCAGCAGCGTGGTCCTCCT
>DATITA010000014.1:0-1955 GCA_035468355.1 Candidatus Dormiibacterota bacterium | reverse complement strand
AGTTGGTCACGAGACCCGACTGGCTGCCCGCGCGCTTTCAGGCGGACGCGCCCGAGAGCGGCATGGGCGGCGGCATCGGCCAGTGGCTTCTCTTCCGGGCCGCGGATCGTTCGCTGTGCCTGTTCAGCCTCGTCGTGCCGCCCGGGTCGATGACGCCGGTGCACGACCATCTCGCCTGGGGACTCGTCGGACTGTACAAAGGCAACCAGGACGAGGAGTTCTACGAACCCGGCGCCGGTCGGCTGAAGCTCCTTCGCCAGCGCCCGTTGGAGCGGGGCGACTACTACGCGCTGCTTCCCCCTCGGGACGACGTGCACCGCGTGCGGACGACCTCCGACGTGACCTCCGTGTCGATCCATCTGCTCGCGAACGACACCGGCTGCGTGCTTCGGCACACCTTCGACGATGAGACCGGAGAGGCGAGGCCGTTTCGATCCGGCTACGTGAACGCCGGGTGCGACGGGTCGGGGCCCGGCGCTGGGGTCGGGCGATCATGACCGAGAGTGCCGTTGCAACAGTGCTGATCGACAACGACGTCGTCCGCGTGACCCGCTGGGACTTCGCGCCGGGGGCGGCGACAGGCTGGCACAGGCACCAGTACGACTACGTCGTCGTCCCCTTGGCAGACGGCACGCTCAAGCGCGTGGAGGCCGACGGTGACACGGAATCCGACCTCGAGACAGGTGCTCCCTACTTCAGGGAGGCCGGTGTGGAGCACGATGTCATCAGCGCGAACGATCACGAGTTCAGCTTCGTCGAGGTCGAGCTGAAGCGTTGAACCGTCGGCCTCGAGCTGCCGGCACGCTGGGCGGATCCGCTCGTATCGGAGCAGGCTGCGCGTACCGCGCGGGCCTCGACGGCACCGACCGCTAGATGAGTAGTTCCACGGATTCAGGCTGTGTAGTCGGCGAGGGCGCGGGGTGGTCGGCCGAGGCGGTGGTTGAGGGCGATTGCGGCGGCGAGCGCGAGGAAGCGCGTTCTGATGCGTGTTGCGAGGCCGTGGAGGGTGCGGGCGCCGTGGCGTTCGAGGGTGAGCAGGTCTTTGCAGGTCTGGAAGATCGACTCGATCCGTTGCCTGATCGGGGCGAGGTGGGGGCCGTTTCCGGGTTCGTCTCTGCGGCGGGGCCGGACGATTGTGGCGTCGAGCTCGGCCGCTTGCTGTTCGAACTCGCGTCCGGCGTAGCCTTTGTCGCCGATCACGAACAGGTGCCCGTCGCGTTGGCAGCGTTGGAGCAGGGTGAGGCAGACGTCGCGTTCGGGGGTCTTGGGAGAGGTGAGCGCGAGCGCGCGCGGGGTGCCGTCGAGCGCGAACAGGCCGTGGAGGCGGAAGCCCCAGAAGTAGCGGCTGTGGCTCGCGCAGTAGCCGTAGTCGGCCGCGTCGGCGAGCTGGCTGCGCCGCGTCGTCTCGACGCTTCGGGCGCACTCGACCGGGGTCGAGTCGACCAGCACCAGGTCGTCGGTGAACCCGGGGCTGTCGCTCGCGAAGACCGTGAGCAGCCACTCGATCGTGTCGCTCAGCCGCTCCCGGCGTTTCAGATAGCCGGCCCGGTCCGGCAGGCGCGGGAATAGATGCGAGAGCTGCTTGCGGGCCGTCCTGATGAAGCGGCCGTCCGAGGGGATCCCCATCATCGCCTGGGCGACGGCGAGCGTGACGACCTCGGCGTCGGTCAGGATCCGTCTGGCGTTCTTCGTCGCCTCAGGCAGGAGATCGTCGGCCGTGCAGAACACGGCAATCAGCAACAGGTCGAGGTCGGCGAGCATCGTGGCCCCCTTGGGTCGACGGCGCGAATGGGCACCGCCGACTTCGACCTGACTGCTGCCCCTCCCTACCCACGAACCACGGCCGCCGCCGTGGAACTACTCATCTAGCCGGCACGGCACCACGGCTCGGTGAGGAGGTCGGCGCACTCGGCTTTCCGCTCGGGCTACCGTTGACAACCACGAAAGGATCGGTG
>DATITA010000013.1:0-16041 GCA_035468355.1 Candidatus Dormiibacterota bacterium | reverse complement strand
CAACCCCGTGCCGGCGGTGATCTGCCTGGGACCGATGCGTCCGTTCAGCCAGGCCGGCCCACGCGGGGCGCCCCCTGTGTCGAGGCCGACCTCGATCTCGAACCCGTCGCCCTCGAACACCGGCGCGGGCAGAGGTCCGCTGCGCAGCAGGTGGTCCGACATCTCCTCGATGGGCGAACCCGCAGCCGGCTGGTTGGCCACGACCCGCAAGTGCAGCCTGAGGCCGGACCGGTTCCAGGCGGCGTACACGCCCGCCACCGCCGCGAAAGCGACCACCCAAGCGGCCAGCAGGAACAGCCAGGGAACCTCGGAGGTTGCCGCGTACCACTCGAGCACCACGCCCAGGACGACTGCGCCCAGGAATCGCCAGGTCGGCCTCAGCTGGATCCCCTAGTGCTGTCGCAGGGGCGGCAGCGGGAGCGACGTCATTACCTCGGAGACCATGTCGGCGGCTTTCGCGCGGCCTCGCATGCCGAGGCGGTGCGCGAGCACGGGCTGGGCGAGGAGCTTCACGTCGTCCGGCAGCACGAAATCCCGACCTTCGAACAGCGCCCAGGCCTGCGCCGCGCGCTGGAGGTAGACGGCCGAGCGCATGCTGGCCGGCAGCAGCACATCTGGACGTGCGCGAATCGCCTCCAGCATGGACACGATGTAGGTCCTGATCGCAGGCGCCGCGACCACGCGCATGCACGCCTCCTGCAGCTCGACGACCTCGGAGACCTTCACCACGGCGCCGAGGTCCGTGATGGGGTCGCCGTGCTCCCTGCGCGCCAGGACCTCAATCGCCTCCGCGTGGGTGGGCGGGCCCATCTCCGCGGCCAGGATGAAGCGGTCGAGCTGAGACTCGGGCAGCGGATAGGTGCCGTGGAACTCGGCCGGGTTCTGGGTGCCGATCACGAAGAAGGGACGCTCAAGCGTACGGGTCTGACCCTCGACGGTGACCTGGCCCTCCCCCATCGCTTCGAGCAGCGCGGACTGCGTGCGCGGGGTGGCCCGGTTGACCTCGTCGGCCAGCACCACGTTGGCGAAGATCGGCCCGGGGATGAATTGAAAGCTCAGATCCTTCTGGTTGAAGATGCTCGACCCGGTGATGTCGGAGGGAAGCAGGTCGGGCGTGCACTGGATGCGGCGAAAGGTCCCGCCGACCGAGGTCGCAAGTGCGCGCGCGAGCATGGTCTTGCCGGTGCCAGGAAGGTCCTGGAGGAGGACGTGGCCTCCGGCGACCAGGCCCGCCGCGGCGAGGCGGACGACCTTTTCCTTGCCCACGATGACGCGGTGCACGTTCTGCTCGATGCGCCCGAGCAGCTCCGCCGCGCGACGAGGTTCGAGGGCAGGTTCCTGAGTGGCGGAAGCCATCGGAATCAGTCTAGAGATGCGTTTTCAGGAATCCCTGGCGTTATCTCGGTCGCCCGACTTGACTGAGGTACGGTGTGGACGTGGCGTCCTTTGACGACGTGGCCGGCATCGCGGCCGCGCTGCCCGAGGTGCACGAGGCCCCTCGGCACGGCCTCAGGACGTGGTTTGTCAGGGACAAGGCTTTCGCATGGGAGCGGCCGTTCACCAAGGCAGACCTCAGACGGTTCGAGGACACGCGGCCGCCGGGCGGCCCGATCCTCGGCGTGCGCGTCTCGAATCTCGCAGAGAAGGACGTCGTGCTGATGACCCACGGCAAGGCTTTCTTCACGATCCCGCATTTCGACGGGTTCGCAGCAGTCCTCATCCGGCTGGATCAGGTCGGCAAGCAGGAGCTGCGCGAGGCTGTGACGGACGCCTGGTCCTCGCAGGCGCCGAAGACACTGGCCGAGAAGTTCTGGAGCTCCACGCCGAAGAGGCGTCAGCGCCTTAGTTAGCTCAGTTAGGCGGGCTCGCCTTTACAGGGTGGCTTCCCAAGGTGGGCCGAGACGCCTATCGTGCCGCCGATTGAAGGTCAAAGACGTAATCCGGTTGATCAGCGACGAAGGCTGGTATCAGGTAGCGCAGAGGGGCAGCCATAGGCAGTTCAAGCACGCGCGTTTGAAGGGCCGCGTGACCATCGCCGGGCACCTATCGGACGAGCTCCCGCCGAGGACGCTTCGAAGTATCCTGAAACAGGCACGCATGGAATTGATGAGATGAGCCAGTACCTGGTGGTTGTCGAAAGGGCGCGCACCAACTTCGCCGCCTACCTGCCTGACGTGCCCGGCTGCGTTGCCACCGGCAGAACCCGTAAGCAGGTGATCGATCGGATTCGCCAAGCCTTCGCCATGCACGTGGACGGCCTCATCGAGGATGGCTTGTCGCTGCCGGCGCCGGTCTCCAGCGCGGAGTACCTGGTCCGCTAGCTCTCAGCAGTCGCTCGCCGGTGGCCGCCCTAGGCCTGGCCGATCATCCGCGAGATGACCTCGTTCAGGTTCGGGCCGCCCTTGCCGAACGGCACTGAGTGGACGCGGTGCGCGAACACCATCTCCGCGACCTCACCGACGTGGTTGACGCGGACCTCGCCCGCGCTGTCGTAGGCCGCCTTCGCCTGCGCCGCGCGGGCGCAGACCAGGTCGGAGCGGTGCCCGTCGACCTCGAGCGCGATCGAGATCTGGGCGATCAGCCGCAAGATCTGGCGCGGCAAAGTGACCTCGGGGAAGGTTGAAATCGCCTCGGCGATCTGCGCGCGAACGCTCTGCTCCGACTCCGCGTGCTGCTGCGTGAACAGGGTGGGGTCGTCCTCCCACACCGCGCGCTTTTCGACGATCGAGACGCGCTGGTCGAGGTCGCGGATGCCTTCCACGTCGACGCACAGGCCGAAGCGGTCCAGCAGCTGCGGGCGCAGCTCGCCCTCTTCCGGGTTCATGGTGCCGACCAGGATGAAACGCGACGGGTGCGACACCGAGACGCCCTCGCGCTCGACCGTGTTGATGCCCATCGCGGCCGCGTCGAGGAGCACATCGACGATGTGGTCGTCGAGCAGGTTCACCTCGTCGACGTAGAGGATGTTGCGGTTGGCCTCGGCGAGCACGCCCGGCTCGAAGCGGCGCGCGCCCTCCTTGAGCGCGGCCTCGAGGTCGATCGTGCCGACCACGCGGTCCTCGGAGGCGTTGATGGGCAGCTCGACCACGCGCATGCGCCGGGTCGAGACCGGCAGAGGGCCCGCCTTGGCCCTGTCCCGGCAGTCATAGCACCAGTCCTCCGGGTCGTCGGGGTGGCATCCGAAATGACAGCCCTCAACCACCTGCTGGTCGGGCAGCAGGCGTGCCAGGGCGCGCACGGCCGTCGACTTCCCGGTCCCCTTCTCGCCGCGAATCAGCACGCCACCGATCGACGGGTTGATGGCATTGAGCACCAGGGCCATCTTCATCTGCTCCTGGCCCACGATCGCCGTGAACGGGTAGGAGTACCGGTCTATCGCCATGTAAATCGAATACTACCGGCCACTTCTGCCGAGCTCCCTCTCCACCGCGGAGGCGATCTCGTCGCGGGAAAGGTCGTAGAGGCCGTAGTAGCGCGCGCCCATTCGCTCCGCGAGGTCGGCGCACGCGTTGATGGCGTACGTCTGGTACATCGGCGCCACGCGAGCGAGGTGCTGCACCGAGGGCAGGTGGCTGTAGTCGCGAGCCGAGTCGATCACCAGCGCGTCGATGTTCTCGGCCTCGATGAGGCCGGCCACCTTCTGCGCCTCGACGAGCGGCTCCTCCTTAAACATCGAGATGTTGCCGCGGCCGTCGCTGATGAGGACCAGCAGAGGGCGGATGGTCGGATCGCGCATGAGCTCGGTCTTGACCACCTTGTAACCGGCCATCAGCCCGTGCGTCAGGGGCGTCGTCCCGCCCACCGACAGCCTCTCCAGCCGCCGGCGCGCGAGCGAAACGCTGGAGGTCGGGCGCAGGACGACCTCGGCGGTCCGGTTCTTGAAGATCACCACCGCGACGCGGTCGCGCCGCACGTACGCGTCCTGCAGCAGGGAAAGGATGGCGCCCTTGGTCGCGGCCATGCGCTGCTCTGCGTCCATCGACGCGGAGGCGTCGACCACGAACACGATTAGGTTTCCGATTTTCCGTTCGCGGACCTTCTGGCGCAGGTCTTCGCGCTCGAGCTTCAACCGCTCGCCCGCCAGGCGCCCGCGATCCTTCTGCATGGGGGCGGCTGCGCGCACCGTCGCGTCGATGGCGAGGTCGTTCACCTTCGCCCTAGGCTCGGCGCGCACGTAACGTCCGCGTCGGTCCGGTGTCTGGCTCGCCGAGCGCTTCCCGCCCTGCTTGCGCACGCGACGCTGCCGCGGCAGGTCGATGCGCTTGAGGTTGAAGGTCTCGACAGCGTCGGGCGCCGACTCGTGGCCGCTCGCGCCGCCCGTCGTCATCCCCTGGTCGCTGCCTGCTGACTGCTCGCCGGAATCCGCGGCGCTCGAGCTCGGGTCCGCCGAGGCCTCCGACGCGGCGTCGCTCTCGGACGCCTGCGGCTCACCGCTTTCAGACTCGGCAGGCTTGTTGCCCTCCTGCTCCTCGCCAGGCTCCGAGGAGCTCGATTCGTCCGGATCGCGGCTGACCGGCTGGCGCGCCCGGTGCGCGAGCGCGAGAGTGGCGGCGTCGTAGATGTCCTCCCGCGTCGGCGATCGATGGCGGCGGTAGGCGGCGAGAGCCCTGGCGGCGTGGTCGATGACCACGTCCGCGCGGTGACCGAGCACCTCCGCTTCGACGCAGATGGAGGAGATGAGCCGGGCGTGGCCGGGGCTGACGCGCACCTCTCTGACACGCCCGATCGCCTCGGCCAGGGCGCGCGAGAGGTTGGCGTCGGCTGCAGCGAACTCGTTGGCAAACTCGTGGTCGCCCCGCTTGAAGTCGGCGTCGCGCTCGGCGATGAGGACGCGCTGGTCGGGGTCGCGGATGCCCTCGACGTCGACGCAGAGTCCGAACCGGTCGAGGAGCTGCGGCCGCAACTCTCCCTCCTCGGGGTTCATGGTGCCGACCAGGATGAATCTCGATGGGTGCGCAAAGGACACACCTTCACGCTCCACGACGTTGACGCCCATGGCCGCCGCGTCCAGCAGCACGTCGACCAGGTGGTCGTCGAGCAGGTTGACCTCGTCGACGTACAGGATGTTGCGGTTGGCCTCGGCCAGCACCCCGGGCTCGAAACGCCTTGCCCCGGTGCGCAGCGCGGCCTCGATGTCGATGGTTCCCACCACTCGGTCCTCGGACGCGTTGATGGGCAGCTCGACGACGCGCATCCGCCGCTTGTGGTGGGGCAGCATGCCGGCCGCCTTCAAGCGGGCGCGGCAGTCGGCGCACAAGGCCTCGGGGTCATGGGGGTCGCAGCCGAAATGGCACCCCTCGACCACGTCGTGCTCGGGGAGCAGGCGGGCGAGGGCGCGGACGGCGGTCGACTTGCCGGTCCCCTTCTCGCCCCGGATGAGCACTCCGCCGATGGTTGGCATCACCGCGTTGAGGATCAGGGCCAGCTTCATCGAGTCCTGGCCGACGATCGCAGTGAAGGGAAATGAGTGGCGGTCGAGCTTGACGCTCACATCGCCAAGATTAGATTGGTCACTTCCCCGCAATGCGGGGAACCCGGCGACAGTGCCGGCTGGGTCCATTGGCGCGGAACGAAACGTCTCGAATTCGAGTTGTACCTGGCGTGGTGCTGCTCGTGGCGTTGGTTGCCCTGGCCCTGTTCGACATCGCCGCGTGGCGTTGGGGCGTGGACTCGCGCCAGTGGGGCCTCGACCCGAGGTCGGCCGGCCGACCGGAGCGCTGGATCTAGCTAGGAACCAGCTCCTTGACCAGCTCGCGCTCCTGCACGAGCTCCTCGGTGGTGACCCTGATCCTCTCCTTAGCCTCGTCGTCGTGCTCCAGGCCCTCGACGACCTCCCACCGCTCTCCGTCCGACTTGACGGGGAAACCGAACTGCAACCACTCCGGCACGCTGTACTCGCCATGGCTCACGACGGCCAGCGAATGCCAGTCGCCCCAGGCCGTCGGGTTGCGGATGCTGTTGACCGAATCGATCACTGCGTTGGCCGCCGACGCCGCCGACGACGCGCCGCGCGCCTCGATCACGGCCGCCCCCCGCTTCTGGATGGTCTCGATGAACTTGTGCTTGAGCCAGCCGTGGTCGGAGATCACGTCCTGCACCGCCACCCCGGCGATGCGCGCGTTGCGCGCGTCCGGGTACTGCGTCGCCGAGTGGTTGCCCCAGATCGCCAGGTTGGTGACCACGGACACCGGCACCTCCGCCTTCTTGGCGAGCTGAGTCTTGGCGCGGTTCTCGTCGAGCCGAGTCATCGCAAACCAGCGCTCGGCCGGGATCTCGGGGGCGTTGGAGCGCGCGATATAGCAGTTGGTGTTGCACGGGTTGCCCACCACCAGGATCCGGACGTCGCTCGCCGCCTTCTTGGCGATCGCCTTGCCCTGCGGGCCGAAGATCCCCCCGTTGACCGACAGCAGGTCGCCGCGCTCCATGCCCGCTTTGCGCGGGATCGAGCCCACCAGCAGCGCCCACGACGCCCCGTCAAACGCCTCTTCGGTCTTGCTGGTGAGGACCATGTCGTGCAGCAGCGGGAAGGCGCAGTCGTCGAGCTCCATGGCCACGCCCTCGAGAGACTTGAGCGCGGGTTCGATCTCCAGCATGCGCAGGACGACCGGCTGGTTCGGACCCAGGAGCTGGCCCGACGCGATGCGAAAGACCAGGGCGTAGCCGATCTGGCCGGCGGCTCCTGTGACCGTTACGTGGACTGGCCTGCGCGCGCTCTCGCCCATGACAGAAGAATGCTAGCGGGGAGACGTCGCGTGCCGCGGGGGGCACGATCGGATGAGGGTCGATGTACCGGCCCGCCGGCTTCGCCCCGGTGAGGTGGATGGGGGCGACGGCGAAGCCGGTTCCGGGGGCCTGCACGCATCGTGATGCTATGATGCAAAGATGTCCAAGATTCGGACCACCGTCACTCTAAATGAGGAGGTCCTCAGGTGGGTGAAGGTGCGCGCCGCCCGCCTGGGCAAGGGCGACAGCGAGGTGATCGAGGATGCGATTCGGCGGTCCCTCGGATTGGACCTCCTCGATCGCCTGTGGTCAAGGAACGAACTGGGCCAAGAGGAGTCGATGGACCTGGCCGTCGAGGCGCAGCATTCGTCAAGACCCCGCCGCCCTCGCTGATTGAGGGTCGTCCTCGACGTCAACGTTCTTGTTTCGGCGCTACTGTCGAGGGTTGGCGCACCGGGGCGCCTGGTCGCGCTGTGGCTCGAAGGCGCGTTCGAGCTCGTCGTGTCAGAACACCTGCTGGCGGAGCTTGCCCAGACGCTGCAGTATCCCAAGCTCAGGGATCGGATCTTGGACCAGGACGCGGCCGAGTTCATCCAGTTGATCCGGGTGACGGCGTCGGTGGTTGAGGACGAGCCCGACCCGCCGGGTGTCTCGGCCGATCGAGGCGACGACTACCTCATCGCCCTCGCGAGGACGAGTTCCTCGGTCCTGGTTTCAGGTGACCGCCATCTTCTGGCCCTGGCGCCGGCTCTTCCGATACATGATCCCGCCGCGCTGGTCACGATGCTGTCAAGGTAGGCGCGGTTCGGTTACTGGCCCCTGAAACTGGAGAAACCACAGGAGCGCGGTCAGGCTGTAGCCGTCCGTGATCTCGCGCTCTCGAATGAGGGCGGGCAGGTCCGCCACCGGCAGCCACTCGACCCGATCGGACTCGCTGGTATCCGCGGGAGCCCCGATGCGGTGGGCGCCTTCGGCCAAAAAGACGTTGAACTTCTGGTCGAGCAGGCCGACCGATGGGAAATACGAGAAAAGCAGTTTGAGGGGCCCGGGGCGCCAACCAGTCTCCTCCAGCGTCTCCCGCTCGGCGCCCTCCACGGCGTTCTCGCCCACTTCCACGCGCCCAGCGGGGATCTCCCAGCCCGTGCTGTCGGTGATGAAGCGATGCCGGTGGATCAGCAGAACGCGGCCTTGGTCATATACGACCACGCCGGACGCCTCGCCGGGCATGCGCACGACGTGGTGCTCGAAGCGATCGCCGCCAGGCACTTCGACATCGACCAGCGCTAGCGAAACCCAAGGGCTCCGATACACCGCTCGTTCGCCGTGGACGATCCATCTCATTTGGAATGTTTCCTTTCACGCCGACAGTGATCGCCCGGCGCCGCTGCGTTCGGAGCAGGGTTTCGGATATCAGTCAATTACTCTCACCTGCGGCGATAACGCACCCCAGCTTGCGTCGCCGGTGAGCACGACATCGGCACCGAGCACCGCCGCAGTAGCGAGGACCAGGGCGTCGGGTAGACGCAGGCTGCGATGCCCTGCACGCAGGCGGGCGGCCTCGACGGCGACCTCTTCTCCGGTATCGGCGACTCGGAGCTCAAGTGCTCGGATGCTCCTGCGGGCCTCTTCGAGCCTGCCCGCACGAGCCGGCGCGACGAGGGTTTCGGCCAGTGCGGAGGCCGGAATCGCAAGGTCGGCTTCAGCTACCCGTTCGAGTGCGCGTCTGGCGGCCGGGTGGAGGGCGTCCGCGGGGTCCAGCAAAGCGATTACGACGCTTGCGTCTATAACGATCAGCGCCACTCGTCGCGGAGGCGATCGAGGTCGCCCGGCTTCCAGATTCCGGAAAGCGTGCCGGCCATCTCGTGGATCGCCTTCAGGCGGCGCACAGCCACGCCCTCCTGCCGCGTGAGCACCACGCGCCCGTCTTCGGTATCCACCTTCAACTCATCACCAGGCTCGAGGCCAAGCTGATTCACGACGTGGAGCGGCAGCGTCACCTGCCGCTTGCCGGACAGGCGGGTGAAGCCGCGTCTGCGCTGGAGCTTGACTTGTTTCATGCTGAGTCAAGCTTACCGCTGTTGGTGTCCTTTCTCAACGGAAACCTTCCCCCTCCGGTTCGAACAGGTCGTCGCCCGCCAGGCGCCGGGCAAAGCACAAAAAGCCGCTGTGGGCGACCATGCGGTGGGACGGCCGCAGGCTACGCCCCCGCACCGTCCAGCCCCGCTGCAGCAGCTCGTAGACATCGAGCATCCCAAAGCCCCGGACCTCGCGCAGGCACTCGAAGAACCGCTGCACCTGGCTGATGTTCGGGCTGAAGGCGAAGACGATCCCGCCCGGACGCAAGGCCAGCTTGGCGCCGGGCACCGCCTGCCAGGGTTCAGGCAGATCCAGCAGCACCCGGTCGAAATCGCGCTCGTCGAAACCCAAGTAAGCGTCGCCGAGCTTCAGCTCCAGGTTGTCCGGCACACCCCCCAGGGTCTCGACGATCCCCTTTCTCGCCGCCGCCTGGAACTCCTCTCGCTGCTCATAGCTGACCAGGCGGCCTTCCGGGCCGATCGCTCGCAGCACCGCCAGGGTCAGCGCCCCGGTCCCTGTTCCAGCCTCGAGCACCTTCGCGCCCGGGTGGATGTCCGCCCCGATCAGGATCGCCCCGATGTCCTTGGGATAGATCGGCTGGGCCTGGCGCACCCGGCCGGTGACCTGCTCGGCGAACGTGGGCCGCACCGCCAGCAGGCGGGCGCCCGTCTGCGTTGTGACGATGACCCCTTCGGGGCCGCCGATCAGCTCGTCGTGGTTGACGATCCCTGTGTGGAGCGAATACTTCTCCCCCGCCTTGAGGCGGACGCGGTGCCTGCGGCCGACCTTGTCGACCAGCAGGATCAGGTCCCCTTCCTTCAAGGGCACCCGGATTTCCCCCGCCCTATCCATTCTTATGGGCGCGGATCAGGCAGTGCCAGTACGCGTGCCGCAGCTTCCCGTCCCGGCGCACCGGGTGAAGCTGGGCCAGGGCCTCTCCCTCGGCCTCCTCGATCGCGCGGGCCAGCTCCGCCGCCAGCGTGGGGGCCACGGCCATGGTGGTCATCCACTCCTCGTAGTCCCAATCCAGCTCGCGAGCCTGGGCGCTCTCGACCTCGAAGCCGGCCTGCTGCAGCTTCGCCACCCATTCGTCCACGGTCATCGAGCGGACGTGCGAAGGGTCGCGGCGGACCTCGACGTCGTGCAGGACGTCCCGCGCCGGCATCGGGGGAGCGCAGTCGACGAAGACCGCGTCGCGGCCGGGTTTCAGCACTCTCCAGGCCTCAGACATGAAGGCCTCGACCGCCGGGAAATGATGCGGCGCAGCCCTGACCGTATAGAGATCGAAGGTGTCGTCCTGGAACGGAAGCGCCGAAGCGTCGCCGATGACCCAGTCGACGTTGGCGATGCCGCGCTCCGCAGTGATTCGCCGCGCCTGGTCCAGCATCTCGCGGGTCAGGTCCAGCCCGATCACGCGGCGCACGTGGGGCGCAAGGGCGAAGGCCGTGTTGCCGGTGCCCGTTGCGACGTCCAGGACCAGGTCGGCCTTTTGCGGCCGGCCGAGCTCGAGCACCTCCTGCAGGCGTTCGGCCGAGGTGTGGAAGCTCGCGCGCGAGTAGTTGGCCGCGACCGGGGCAAAACGCGAACGGACGTCCTCAGGCATTGCGGTGAGTCTATTGTTCCTGGTCATGGCTAAGGCGATCGCGCGCTGGTCGGGCCAGAAGGTGCGCTTCGACATCGAGTCCGCCTCCGGCCACACAGTGGCCATCGACGAGCCGCCCGTTTTTGGCGAAGACTCCGCGATGCGGCCCACTGAGATGCTGCTCGCCGCGCTTGGCGGGTGCACCGGCCTTAACGCGGTGCTTCTGCTCAAGAAGTTCAAGCAGCCTCTGCGCTCGCTGGAGGTCGTGGTCGAGGGCGACCAGGACGAGGAGTGGCCGCGGGCCTTCAACAAAATCGACGTCACGTTCCACTGCGGCTGGGACGGCAAGTTCGACAAGGAGCTGGTCGAACGGGCGATCGACATGGCGTGCAACCGGTACTGCCCGATCCACGCGACGCTTGCGCAAGGCACCAAGATCGAGCACCACCGCAAAGACACCCACTAGATAGACGTTTGGTGGAGCTCTAGGCCGGATTCACTCCGGCCGTCACCCCGCACGCCACCATCCAAGCGCCTCCACGCACACTGAAAACGGACGGGGTGCCGCGGGGGAGGCCTGGCTCCCCCGCGATTTCCTTTCTCCACTACTCCCTAGAATTGACCCGTTCCCCTAAGCCCCCTGTCCGTCGGAGGCAGCCTCGAAAACTTGCTCGACAGCTACGTCCCAATTCTGATCTACGTCCTCATCATCCTCGGACTCCTGGGGGCGTTGGTCACGTTGAGCTTCGTGCTCGGACCCTCGAAACCATTCAAGCGCAAGCTCCAGCCCTACGAGTCCGGGATCATCCCCGACTCGCCCGCCCACCGCCGCATGACGGTCCGCTTCTACCTCACGGCGATGCTCTTCATCATCTTCGACGTCGAGGCCGTCTTCTTTTATCCGTGGGCGGTGCTGCTGCGACAGCTCAAGTGGTTCGGCCTCATCGAGATGCTGGTCTTCATGGGCATCCTCCTGATCGCCCTCGCGCACATCTGGCGCAAAGGAGGTCTCGATTGGGAATAGAAGATCTCGCCGACTCGATGGGCAAGAACTTCCTCACCACGACACTGGGAAAGCTTGTCGGCTGGGGTAGAGGCAACTCGGTCTGGCCCGCGCAGTTCGGCCTGGCGTGCTGCGCCATCGAGATGATCGCCACTGCCACCGCCAGCCTCGACATCGGCCGCTTCGGCTCAGAAGCCATGCGCGCCTCGCCGCGCCAGTCGGACCTGATGATCGTGTCCGGCCGTGTCTCCCAGAAGATGGCGCCTGTGCTGCGCACGGTCTATGACCAGATGCCCGAGCCCAAATGGGTCATCTCGATGGGCGCGTGCGCCTCGACCGGGGGCGTCTTCAACAACTATGCGCTGCTGCAGGGCGTGGACAAGATCGTCCCCGTGGACGTCTACGTGCCCGGCTGCCCACCGCGCCCCGAAGACCTCCTCAACGCGCTTATGATCCTGCAGGAGCGGATCAAGGCCCAGGGCATCACCCCGCGCTCGTGACAAACCACCGATCAGAGTCAGCGCTGTCCCTCCGGGGCCCCCACGAAATCGCCAGATTTCGTGGGGTGGAGCACATCACACCTCGCCAGTGATACCGCAAGAGCTGATCGTTGAGCAGGGCGTGAGCGCCGGGGACTCGTGGGTCACCGTGAATCCCGGCGCCATCCGTGACGCGCTTTCGTCCTTGAAGAGCGACGGCTACCGCCTGATGGTCTTCCTGACCTGCGTCGACCACCTGGCCGACGCGTCGCGTCAGTGGCCCGCCCGATACGAGCTCGTGTATCAGCTGCGCAACCTCGAGACGCGCGAGCAGGTCCGGGTCCGGGTGTTCGTGGACGGCGACCCGCCGCACGTCGACTCGGTGCAAGACATGTTCCCTCCCGCCAACTGGGATGAGCGCGAGACCTACGACCTCTTCGGCGTCGTGTTCAACGACCACCCGGACCTGACACGGATCCTCATGCCCGACGACTGGGTCGGCCACCCGCTGCGGCGCGACTATCCGGTGGGCGGCGAGGTGGTGGAGTTCTCGGAGGAGCACGAGAAGTGGCAGACCGCACCGGAGAAGGCATGAGCACGCCGACCGGCATCACGATCGAGAAGACCGGCGAGCAGGGCGCTTTCGGCGGCGAGCTGATGACCGTCAACTTCGGCCCCCATCACCCGTCGACACACGGGGTGCTCCGGCTCATCGTCGATTTGGACGGCGAGCAGATCCGGCGGATCAAGCCCGTGATCGGCTACCTGCATACCGGGATCGAAAAGCAGATGGAGGCGCTGCGCTGGCAGCAGGGGGTGGTCGTCACCGACCGCCACGACTACCTCTCGCCCCCCATCAACAACCTCGCGTACGCGTTGGCGGTGGAAAAGCTGATGGGAGTCGAGGTCCCGCCCCGCGCGCAGGCGCTGCGCGTGATCATGTCGGAGCTCACGCGACTCTCGTCGCACCTCGTCTGGCTTGGCACCAGCGGTATCGAGCTTGGTGCGATGTCGATGCTCATGTACTGCTTCCGCGAGCGCGAGACCATCCTCACCATGAACGAGGAGATCTCGGGCTTCCGGATGCACACCTCGTACATCCGACCGGGTGGCGTGATGGCGGATGCCACGCCGAGGTTCCTCGAGATGCTCGACGACTTCGTGCGGGCCATGCCGAAGCACATCGACGAGTACGAGGACCTGCTGACCATGAACCCGATCTTCCGGTCTCGGCTGATCGGGATCGGGCGCCTTTCACCAGAGGACGCCAAGGTGCTCGGCGCCACTGGGCCGATGATTCGCGGCTCCGGCATCCCCTGGGACCTGCGCAAGACGATGCCCTATTCGGGGTACGAGAAATACGACTTCGAGGTCGCCACGTCAAACGACTGCGACTGCTACGGCCGCTACCTGGTGCGCATCAAGGAGATGCGTGAAGCGGTGAAGATCCTGCGCCAGGCCCTCGACACACTCCCGGACGGACCTGTCAACGTCGACGACCGCAAGATGATGCCGCCGCCGCGCGAGGAGCTGGAGACGTCGATGGAGGCCGTGATCCACCACTTCAAGCTGTTCACCGAGGGTTACTCCGTGCCGCCCGGCGACGTGTACGTGGCGGTCGAGTCGGGACGCGGCGAGAACGGCTGCTACATCGTCAGCGACGGAACGCACAAGCCGCGGCGCGTGAAATTCCGGTCCGCCTCGTTCGTCAACCTGCAGGCGCTCGAGCGCATGGCCCTCAACCACATGGTGGCCGACATGATCCCCATCATCGGCACCGCCGACACCGTGCTCGGAGATGTGGATAGATGAAAGCCCCACGATGAGCGCCCTTTCGCCACACCTGCTCGACGAGATCAAGGCCCTGCCGGCGCGCTACCCGCAACCGCGCTCCGCGGTGATGCCTGCGCTCGACCTGGCGCAGGAGGAGCTCGGCTTCCTCACACCGGAGGCGATGAGCGAGGTGGCGGCCGCGCTGCAGCTCGACCCCGGCTACGTCGAGGGTGTCGCGACCTTCTACACGCTGTTCCACCTCGAGCCGATCGGCAAGCACCGCTTCTACATGTGCACCAACCTCAGCTGCATGCTGCGCGGGGCCGAGGACCTGGTCGCGCACCTGCGCGAGACGATCGGGGTCAAGGAGGCGGGCGAGGTCTCCACGGACGGCCTGTTCTCCTACGAAGAGGTCGAATGCATGGGCGCCTGCGAGTACGCGCCCATGTGCCGCGTCGACCGCCGCTATCACTACGACCTGACGCCGTCGAAGCTCGACGGGCTCGTCGCCGAGAGGCGCCACCCCCGGGCGGATGCCCCTCCCCATCCCCCGGCTGCGCCGGGTACTTCCCCGCAGAGCGGGGAAGTGAAGCCGGAAAGGGCGCCACGAAAGAAGAAAGCCGATGGCTGAACAAAGGGGGACCGTGGGCGGTCCGGTTTTGACCGAATGGTTCGGGCACGCCGACCTGCACACGCTCGACGTCTACGAGTCGCTCGGAGGGTATTCGGCGCTCCGCAAGGTCGTCACGACGATGACCTCGACGCAGGTCATCGACGACGTCAAGACGTCAGGGCTGCGCGGCCGCGGCGGCGCCGACTTCCCCACAGCCACCAAGTGGTCGTTCGTGCCCAAGGACCATCCCGGCCCCAAGTTCATCGTCGTCAACGCCGACGAGTCCGAGCCCGGCAGCGCCAAGGACCGCTACCTCATGGAGAACTCGCCCCACGCCCTGATCGAGGGCGCCGCCATCGCGTCGTTCGCCATAGGCGGGCACGTGGCCTGGGTGTACATCCGCGGCGAGTACGACCTGCCATACGAGATGCTCCGCGACGCCATCGCCGAAGCCCATTCCAAGGGCTACCTCGGCGACCATCCTTTCGGCTCCGACTACCCCCTTGACGTGCGCCTTTACCGCGGCCACGGCGCCTACATCTGCGGCGAAGAGACCGCTCTCCTTGAATCGCTGGAGGGCAAGCGGGCGCAACCCCGCTCCCGTCCCCCCTTCCCCGCCGTCAAGGGCGCGTGGGGACTGCCGACCGCAGTCAACAACGTCGAAACGCTGTCGACGGTGCCCTGGATCATCCGCCATGGCGGCGCCGAGTACGCCAAGCGCGGCACTGAGAAAGCGAAGGGGACGCGCATCGTGACGGTGAGCGGCGACGTCCAGCGCCCAGGCAACTACGAGATCGAGATCGGCGTCACGTACCGCCACATCATCGAGGAGCTCGCCGGCGGGGCGCTGCCCGGCCGCAAACTGAAGGTGTTCTGGCCGGGCGGCTCGTCGGCCAAAGTCCTCCCCGCCTCGATGCTCGACACCTCGACCGACCTCGACGGCCTCAAGGCGATGGGCACGATGGGCGGCTCGGGCGGGATCATCGTGATGGACGACTCGCACTGCATCGTCAAGGCCGCGGGCAGGCTGGTCCGCTTCTACGCCTTCGAGTCGTGCGGCAAGTGCACACCGTGCAGGGTCGGCACCAACTGGGCCGTGCGCACGTTTGACCGCATCCTCTCCGGGCACGGCAGCCAGGTCGAGCTCGACCTGCTGGACCGCGTGCAGCAGGGCCTGCAGGGCGGGCGGTGCCTGTGCGGCCTGGGCGACGCCTGCGGGTGGGTGATCCAGTCGACCATGACGCACTTCCGCAACGAGTACGAGGAGCACTGCCTCCACCAGACCTGCTCGGTCGAGGGGGCGCTGATCCATGCCTGACATCAAGATGGTCACCCTCACCATCGACGGCCGCTCCGTCACCGTTCCAGACGGCACCCTCGTGGTGGAAGCAGGCAAGAAACTCGGCATCGAGATCCCGGTTTTCTGCTATCACCACAAGCTCGACCCGGTGGGGGCGTGCCGCATGTGCCTGGTCGAAATCGCCCCAGGCCCGCCCATCGCCCAGGCCGCCTGCATCCGCCCCGTCGCCGAGGGCATGGTCGTCAAGACCCAGAGCTCGATGGCCGTGACGGCCCGCGCGGACATCCTCGAGTTCGAGTTGGTCAACCACCCGCTCGACTGCCCCGTCTGCGACAAGGGCGGCGAATGCCCGCTGCAGGACTTCACGTTCCGCCACGGCTATCCGACCAGCCGCATCGACGGCCCGCGGCTGCACTTCAAGAAGCCGATTCCGCTCTCGGAGAAGATCGCCCTCGACCGCGAGCGCTGCGTGCTCTGCTATCGCTGCACGCG
>DATITA010000012.1:0-83417 GCA_035468355.1 Candidatus Dormiibacterota bacterium | reverse complement strand
CCAAGAGCACGACGAGCATCGACTTCACGACCAGCGGCGGTTCCTTGAAGCCGGCCGGTGGAACGAACGCGTCGCCCATGCCAATGTTTCCGATCGGAAACTTTCAGGGTGTCAGCATCAAAGGGACGATCGTTTCGGATGTGACCTCGTGGATCGACGCCGGTGTGCACCGCGTGGTGAAGACGCACGAAAGCAGCAGCACGGACGTTGCCATGACCGAGACGCTGATCGGCGGGGCCCAGCCGGGGCCCAGCTTGACCAGCACGTTCTCCGTCAAGGGTGCCGAAACGATTGACCTGACGCCGGCCTGAGCGTGGAGGGAGTGCGTAAAGCGCTCGAGTCCGAGCGCAGGGCCGAGCAGGAGTTCGTCGCCAAGGCGATGAAGCGGGAGACCGCGCCAAGAGGTTGGCCCGCCGCGCTGGTGCTGTTCCACGTGAGCATGTGGCGCGAGCGCTTGCGCGACGCGCTGCGTGAGACGCAGCAGGGGCGACCGCACACACCGCCTCCCGCGAACGTCGACGAGTTCAACGAAGCTGAGGTCGCCGCGGGCATCGGAACCCCGCTCGCCGATGCTGCCGCGCGCTCGGACACGCTGCTCGTCGAGCTAATCGCCCTGTGCGATGAGCTGGGCGAGCGGCCCTTCCAGTGGTTCGCTGCGTCCACGACCTGGGAGGCCCTGCTGAGGAACAGCTACACCCACCCCCGCCTGCACATGGTCCAGTACATGCGCGAGAACGACGAGCTCGACGACGCGAACCGCATATTCGAGGACGCCGTCGCAGAGCTGGGTGAGATAGGCGCTCCTCCTCTGATCATGCAGCAGCTCGTCAAGAGCTAGCTGAATCTAACCGCGCCGCTGCCGCGCGGATGCGGTCGAGGACCTTCATGTTCGCGATCGACTCGCTCAGCGGTATGGCGGCGGGCCGGTCGTGCAAAACGCTGTCCGCAAAGGACTCCACCATCCGCTGGTACGGATCCGCGCCGTCCCGCGAGGTGAACGGCTCGCCGAGGCGGTGGGCGCCGTCATGGCTGACGACGGTCAGCTCCTGCTCCTCGGGGGACTCGAAGCTCGACCACACTGCGGCCATCGCGCCGCCTTCGAAGCTGAGCAGCGCGCTCGTGGTCATGTCGACCTCTCCCACGATGTGCGATGCGGCGAATACGTGCGCCGGCTCGCCCAGGATCCAGCGCGCGACGCTGACCACGTAACAGCCGACATCGAGCAGCGCTCCACCGCCGTGCTCAGCGCGCAGCCTGTAGTTGGACGGGTCACTCAGCCGGAAGCCAAAGCTCGCCTGCACATACATCGGATCACGAAGACCGGCGACCACAGCCTGCACGCGGGGGTGGAAGCGATACATGAACGCCTCCATGAGAAGCCTGCCCGCTGACCGTGCGGCGGCGGCCATCTTCTCCGCCTCGGCCGAGTTCATCGCCAGTGGCTTTTCGCACAGAACGTGTTTGCCGGCCTCCAGCGCCCGCAAGGTCCATTCTCTGTGCGCGCTGTTCACGAGCGGGATGTAAACGGCGTCCACGGCCGGGTCGGCCAGGACCGCCTCGTACGAGTCGAGCACACCAAGAGCCGGGTACGGGTCGGCCATTTTGCGCGCCCGCTCAGCGTCCCTGGCGGCAATCGCGACCAGTCTACCGTTGGAGGAGGCCGCGATGGCTGGCAGCACCGCCGCACCGGCGATCCAGGCGGCGCCGAGCACGCCCCAACCGATGCGCTCGGCTATATCTGGACCTCGAGCGGGGCGCCGCCCCGTGCGATCGAGTGGGTGGCTGCCTCCATCACGGCGACGGTCCGGCGCGCTTCGTCCGGCGTGACAGCGAGTGGTTCGTCCCACGCCATGTGGTCGGCGAGATTGCGATAGAAACCCTGGTCGTCGCGCGGCGAGAGCACCAGCCACTCTTCGTGAGAGCCGGCGCCGGCCGGCCGCAGCACCTTGACGCGCGCGGGATGATCGGCAGGCACGATTTCGGGCTGCCACTCTCCCACCACCGCGCCTTCGGTGCCGAGCACGTACCACTTGGGCTTCAACGCCGCCGCAATGTCGGACTGCAGGAAGCTCGCCTGCGCGCCGGAGGCGAACGTAAGGTCGACCCTCACCTGGTCTGCGTTGGTGACGTCGTGCCAAACACGCTTGTGGGCTATGGCCGAGACGGAGCGGACCGTGTCGGGGAACATCTGCAGGATCCAGTCGAAATAATGCGAGCCCCAGTCGTAGATGGTCCCGCCCGAGATGGGCTCGTGGCTGTGCCAGAAGTCGCACGGATGGGAGTAGCCGCCAATGAACGATTCCATGTAGAACACGTCACCGATTCGTCCAGAGCGCACAGCCTCCCGCATCGCGAGGTAATCGGGGTCCCAGCGGCGGCTCTGGTACACGGTGAGCACGAGGCCGCGGGCCGAAGCCGATCCCATCATGCGATCGACCTCTTCCACCCTGAGCGCAAACGGCTTTTCACAGACCACGTGCCTCCCGGCTGCGAGTGCCTCCAGGACCGAGGCGGCATGCGCGCTGGGCGGGGTCCCGACCACCACGAGGCCGACGTCAGGGTCTTCGAGCATCTCCTCGCTGCGCGCATGAGTGCGGACCGCCCATTCACGGTCCGCCTGCTGCCGGCGTTCGGCGGACAGGTCGCAGACACCGGCCAGTCGCAGGCCGGCGACTGCAGCGATCGCGGCCGCGTGGTCGCGGGCGATCGCGCCATAGCCGATGAGCCCGACGCCGACCTCGGGCGCGGGTTGAACGCCGCCCGCGGTGAGCAAAGAGCGATGCACCAGCACCTGGAACTTCTCGTCCTCATAGGTTGAAAGTTCGTGGCCCAACCCCAGGTAGACGAAGCGCCCATCGCCGACGCGGCGCTCGTATGCCACGACCTGGTCGGTGAAACGCCACCGCGCGCGGAGCAGGACCTCCACGTCCCCGTTCGGCGGCCCTTCCGACAGGTAGAGCTCGTCGCGCACACTCCATTCAGAGCCAAGACTTTGCGTCACAGGTTGGGATTCGTCCGGCCTGACGAGGAGCTCGGTCAGCGGACCCACCCCGCCGGAGGCCCACCCGGCGAGGTCGGCGAGCTCCCCCCCCGACGACCAGGCCGACAGGGTGCCGTGCAGCAGGATCAGGCCGCCCCCGCCGCGCACGAACTCGGAGATCTCGTCGGCCTGCCCGGGACGAAGCGGCCGGTCACTCGCGGCGAGAAGCACCCGGTGACCGGCAAGCCGGAGGTCCTCCTGCCTCGTGATGGTGTCCAGGTGGAAGTGGCGCGTCGCCTCCAGCGATCGAAGCAGCGGTCGCGCCATACGCGCGTAGTCGTGCTCGCCGCCGTCCAGAAGCGCCAGCACCGCTATTCGCTCGCCGAAATTCCGTCCCACCTAAGCGACTTTACGCTGAGCCTGGGCGCCGATCCTCCGCAATACCGCGAGCGTGCGTTCCGCGGCGCGATCCCACGTATAGGAGGCGGCGAGCCGCCGCCCTTCATCGCCGAGCTTTCGGCGCAGCGATTCGTCCGCGAGCAACCTTTCCAGGGCCCCGGCGATCGCGTTGACGTCGTCCGTCTTGACAGCGATCGACGCAGCCGGCGCCAGCTCCGGCAGCGCGCCGGCCGCACCGACTACCGCCGGAACCCCGTGTGCCATCGCTTCCAGCAAGGGGAGGCCGAACCCCTCGTACAGGCTCGGAAACGCCAGCACCGACGCGGACTCGTAGAGGGCGGTCAGCGTGGGCTCGTCGACATGGCCGAGATACCGGACGCCCGGTTCGGCTGCGATGCGCTGAAGGGTGTCCCCGTAGGCCCAACCCGGCCGCCCCGCGATCACGAGCTGAGGCACCCCCGGACGGCCGTTGATGATGAATGGCAGCGAGCCCTGGCGACCACGCAGCTGCCGGAATGCGGCGAGCAGGCGAGGGTAGTTCTTGCGAGGCTCGACAGTCCCGACCGCCAGGATGAACCCCGGCTGGATGCCCTCTGGCAGCGGACCCGCCGGCACCGACGGAGGCAGGCCTTCCGGGATGACCTCGACCCTGGATTCGATCCCCGGGATCCCGTAGACCTGGAGCAGGTCGCGGCGCGTGGACTCCGAAGGCACCAGGATGGCCGCGGCGTTCCGGAGCGCTGGTGGAAGCACCATCCGGAAATAGGCGCGCTGCTGCCAGGGGACCTCGGCCGGAGTCACGCGAAAAGCGAGGTCGTGCACGAACACCGCCGCGGGCGGAGCGCCATGCTTGCGCCTGGGCGGGCTGGGCCAGTAGGGATAAAGGATGGCGTCGCAGTCGAGCTGCGTTTCAATGGCCGGCAGCCACCTGGTCTTCAGCACGAGCTCGTGCCGGTAGGGGGACAGCACGGCTTCGCAATCGAGACCTGCCAGGGCGCTCGGTCGCTCCCGGCTGCAGAGCAACGTGATCTCGTCCTTTCCGCGCAGGGCGACCAGAGCCCTGGAGAGCTCGATCGCGACCGTCAGCATGCCCACGCGGCGGGGCCGCCAGCAGGCCGTGACGTCGATGGCGAAACGCACGACTGGACTGTATCCAAACGCGCCGTCGAGCCGCCCGGCAGCCCGATCGGAGCGGGCGGGCCAGAGCAGGGATGGGCGGGTCCGGGCCAAAGGAAGAAGGTCCTCCGCCGGGGGGCGAAAGACCTTCAGAAAGGAGGGAGGGGTTAAGGAATTGGTCGATGTTAAGCCTGGAGGCATAACAAGGGACGCAACAAATATGAAAGGGTGTTTCAGCTCTCCACGGAGCGAATGGCGAAGACGCAATCGAACGTCCCCGTCACACAACCACATTCGACCTCTTCCACGTACCAATCGTTGGCGAGGCCGGCCCAGCGAAGGATGGTTTCGACAGTCGAGGTCCACATATGGCACGACTTGACCGTCTTGATCCGGCCGAGCGCGAACATGTTCGAAAAGTTGACCAACCAGAACTGGTGCTCGTCGACCTGGAGCCACGCATGCGTGTGCTCGCCACGGACGTTGTCCATGGCCTCGGAGAAGTTCTTGACCACCCCCGACAGCTTGCGCTGCCGTCCCGGCACCAACCGCCTCGGGCCGCCCATGCCGTGCCTGCCCTCCGCCAGCCAGCGCTCCGTGGCGCGCCGGCCCCAGGCCCGGATCATGTCCTCGGCTTCCGGTCCGTAGATCGTCTCGAAGGCCTCGTTCAGACGGCTCAACGACTCGACTGGCGACGAGAGCTGGTCGTCGTGCGGCGGATCCTGCTCCACGTATTGCACCAGGCCCGCGGCGTACGCGACCTCGGGC
Source organism: Candidatus Dormiibacterota bacterium (assembly GCA_035468355.1). Classification (GTDB taxonomy): domain Bacteria; phylum Chloroflexota; class Dormibacteria; order Dormibacterales; family Dormibacteraceae; genus DATKSS01. The sequence goes on along the minus strand of DATITA010000012.1, from coordinate 78,154 downwards.
CAGCGGTCTCCGGCGATGTCGCGTGCGACGTGGACGATGTTGCTGACGTGTGAGTTCAGGATGAAGCGGCCCCTCGCGCGCGCCGGCTTCACGCCCATGAGCTCCAGGGTCCTGATCGCCGAGCCGGCGGTCGTCGTCGGCGTGGGCGGAGGCGAGCCGTGAAGGATCCCCGCCGGGACGGCGCGCATCGATGTGGTGTCAGGGCCCTGGGGCCCGGGAGAAGGCCTGGGCATTACGGCGACCCCGCCGGCGCCGGCCGCGGTCCCCGCAGGCACGGGGGCGACAGCCGCCACCGGCGCCATCCGCCGCTGAGGAAGCTTGGCCATCTGCGCCAGCAGGTCGCGCACGGTCTGCGGCCGCTGGGCCGGATCCTTGGCCAGCACTCTGGCCAAGAGCTGGTCGAGCTCGTCGGGCAAGGCGGCGTTCAGCTTCACAGCCGAAGGAATCGGTGAGTTTACCGTCGCGTAGGCGACCTCCATGCGGTTGGCGCCGATGTAAGGCAGGCGGCCCGTCAGCATCTCGAAGGTCAAGACGCCCATCGCATATATGTCGGCACGCCTGTCGACGTCGTGGCCCATCACCTGCTCGGGGGCCATGTAACCCGGCGTCCCAATCGCAAGGCCGATCGTGGTGAGGTGGGTCGGCTGCCCGGCGCCGCGCGCCAGGCCGAAGTCTGCGAGCATGGCGCGACCGTCCGAGTGGATGAGCACGTTGGTCGGCTTGAGGTCGCGGTGGACGATGCCGGCGTCGTGCGCATGCTGCAGGCCGTCCCCGGTCTCCCGTAGGTATCGCCACGCGGTCAACGGGTCGAGCGGGCCTCGATTCAGGATGTCGCGCAGCGTCCCGCCGCGGATCAGGGGCATGGTCAGGAACGCGACGCCCTCGGTGACCTCGAAGTCGTAGATCGGAAGGATGTTGGGATGGTCCAGCTTGGCGAGCGTCTTGGCCTCGGTCTCGAACCGCTTGACGAAGCCCTCGTCCTGGAACAGCTCCGACGACAGAGCTTTCAACGCGACCTCGCGGCCGAGAGGCTGCTGGACGGCGCGATAGACCACGGCCATGCCGCCGCCCCCGAGTCGTTCGACGATCTCGTAGGACCCCAGCCTCGTCCCGGTGAGGTCTTTCACTTCGGCGCGCCGGAGAGCTTGGCCACGATGGCGACGAGGTCAGCGAGCCGGAATGGCTTGCTCAGCACGTCGTCGGCCCCCGCCGTGAGAAACCTCTCGCGGTCGCTCGCCATCGAGTGGGCGCTGGCGATGACGATCGGGATGGTGGGCATTTCCTGCTTGATCCGGCGCATCGCCTCGAGGCCGTCGATGCCGGGCATGGCGACGTCCATGAGGATCATCGCCGGGCGCTGCTTGAGCGCGATGTCCACCGCCTGGAGGCCGTCAGCCGCAATCAGCACCGTGTACCCCGCCTTTTCGAGCACTCGCTTGCAAAGGCGCTGGGCGACGTCGTTGTCGTCGGCGACCAGGACCGTGAACAGGCCCGGGACGCCCGCCCCCGCTTGACCGTCCGCCCCACCCAGGCCGGCATCAGGCACGGAGGAGCTGCCTGGGGCTCGTGTTCTCCACGGCCATGGGGACGGTGAAGTGAAAGGCCGACCCATGCCCGACCGCCGACTCCACCCAGATCTTGCCCCCGTGCATCTCCACGATCTGCTTAACGATCGTGAGGCCCAGGCCAGTCCCGGGAATTGATTGGGCGGCGCCGCTGCGCACGCGCCGGAAACGCTCGAACACGTGCCCGATCTCGTCTGGGGGGATGCCCAAACCGGTGTCCGAGATGCTGACGAGGGCGAAACCGCCCTCCGCCCTGCTCGACAGGGACACCGTACCGCCGTCGGGCGAGTACTTGATCGCGTTGTTGACCAGGTTGCTGACCACCTGGATCAGGCGGTCGCGGTCGCCGGAGACGATCGGAAGCCTCGGGTCGAGGTCGGCCTTGAACTCGACGGTGGAAGCGGCCGTCACCGCTCGCGCCATCGCTTCGCTCAAGACCTCGTTGATGTCGACCGCGCCGCTCCGCATGCTCATGCGGCCTGACTCCATCCGGTCAAGGTCCAGCATGTCGCCGATGAGCCGGTTGACCCGGTCCGCGTCATTGAATATGTATCCGCCGTAGGCCCGGAGCTCGTCGGGTTCCAGGCCCCCGTCACGGATGAGCTCGCTGAAGCCCTGGATGCCGGTCAGCGCGGTTCGGAACTCGTGGCTCACGATGCTGAGGAACTCGGTCTTGGTCCGGTCGAGCTTCTCGAGGTTGGCGTTGGCGCTGCGCTGGGACTCCAGCGCCTCGGCCAGCTTGTCCGAGGTGTCGCGCACCGTGGTGACGTCTTCGACCATGACCAGGACGTGCTCGGGCCTCCCGCTGGCGTCCGGGATGGAGGTCGCGGTCAGCTGCAGCCACAGCCACTTTCCGCTCGCGGTCACCGCCCTGACCTGGACGCTGCCGCCGTCGGTGATCCCGGCCAGCAGGGGGGCGGCGCGGTGGCGCGAAGCAGCCTGGTCGTACGCCCGAAGCAGATCCGGCCAGGCGCCGGACCGCATCGTCTCGAAATCGTGCTCGACCATACCGAGCAGCGCGACGTTGGCCTCCAACAGCTCCCCCTCCGCGCTGATGCGGGCGATGCCGATGGGCGAGCGCTCGTAGATGGCGCGGTGGTCGGCCTCGCTCCGGCGCAGAGCCTGGGCTGTGTCGCTGCGGCGGATGAACTGGCCGACTTCCAGGCCGACCGTCGCCATGGCCATCACCTCGTCATCGCGCAGGCTTCTGGAGCGCCGGCCCAGCAGCTCGATCACGCCGATCACGCAGCCGGCGTCGACGACCGGCAGCGCAAGGGCGGCGCGCAGCTCCGCCCGGCGGGCGGCTTCCACCCGCTCGTAATCCTGCGCCTGCTCGAGGTTCATCTCGGCGCCGACGACCCCCGACTGCCACACCCTGCTCAGAAGGCCCGCCTCTGCGGTCACCCCAAGGGCGCGGCCCTCCTCGACGAACCGGTCGAGCTCGGCGTCATTGGAGCGCCACGTGTGCTTCACCCGCAGCGCCTTGCGCTCGGATTCGACCACCCAGTAAATCCCCACGTCCCAGTTGAGATGCGAGCACAGGCTGGCGAGCAGGACAGGGAGGGCCTGGTCCCAGCTCGCCGAGTCGAGGATCGTTTGCTGGACGGCGACCAGGCAGTCGCGGAGGAGCTCCACTCGCCGGCGCTCGGAGATATCCGTCTCCTGGACCACCAGCCATTGGGCGTCTGGAGACGGCTTGGCGATGGCGACTGCGACCGGAACCAAAGTCCCGTCGGGCCGGACGTGCGTCAGCTCGCCTTCCCAGTGCACGATGTCGCCCGAGCGAAGAAGCGCGAGCGCATCATCGATCACCAGGCGGTCGCTTTCCGCTGTGACGGCTCCCAATGCCGTGTGGAGGATGTCATCGCGGTTGCGGCCGAGGATGCGGCTCAGCTGCTCGTTGACCTGGGTCCATCTTCCGTCGAGGTCGGTGAGGGCGAGCCCCACCATCGCCGCCTCGAGCATGGTGCGGACCCGCTGCTCCGCCGCCGCCGTGCGCGCGGCCGCGCGCTGAGCCTCGACCGCGGTCTGGCGCGCCTGCCGGGCGGCCTCGCCGACCGCCACCGTGACCACCACCAGCACGGCGGCGAGCAGCATGGCGGGCGCCAGGTCCGACGCGTGGGCGCCGGTCACGAGCGGGCGGATCAGGATTGCGATCGCCGCCAGGGTGGCGGCCGCGACCGACTCGGACCGCCCAGCCTGGAGGGCGGCGAGCAGGACGACGGCCAGGTATAGCGGAAACGCCAGCACCGGGCTGGCGTCCGACAGGGCCTGCATGGCGAAGATGGCGGCGATGGCTGCAAAGGGTGTGATTCGACGTACCAGCCCCCGGCTCCATGGCGCGACAGGCGCGTCGGGTTCTGGCAACACCTCTGAAACCTCGCCCCCCCTGGCGGGATGGAAGGTGCGCAGGATGCAAAGTCTAGACGCCGCTCTTCCGGCCAGACCCCACTTAAGCGGTTGGTTTTCGCGACTCCGCCGGTGCAACTGGCTTAAGCTGCTGGCCCGGCACTTGAACCACCGCAACACGCCCCTGCAAGCCGAAGGACTCAGCCGGCGGGTCTACCCGTTCATCGGGCTTGCCATCGTGGGCCTGGTCAGCCTGCACGGTTTTACGGCCGTCACGAGCTCGTTGGCCCTGGCCGGCGCGGCCGTGGTCGGAGTGGCGCTCGTCCTGATCCCGCTGGCCCAGATCGACACCCCGGCGCGCAGCGGCGTGGTGACGGCCGTCCCCGTCATCGGCGGCTTCATCCTCGCCCTCCACCCGCTGTGGTCCGGCGGCACGACCTTCGGTTTCGTCGCCTCCGTGGTCATCACCGCTCTCGGGGGAGCGCTGGTCCTGCTGCCCTGGGAACGGATCCCCCGATACCTGCATGCCGTCTCACCGGTCGGCGGGCTCGCGGTCGCGTTTGCGCTGGAGGTCCAGTTCGGGCTGAGCGTCGTGCGCGCATTTCCCTTCGTGCTCCTGCCGCTGATCTTCCTGGCTCTCTACTACACCACCGTCGAGTTCGCGATCGGCGCGGCGCTGGCGGTCGCCGACCTCATCCTGGTCACGTTCGTCAACCCCGCCGCTGGCGATCCCGCGGCGGCGATGCTCGAGGCGCTGCTTCTCGTGGCGTTCGGCGTCCTGGTGCGGCGCGTCGTCCTACAGCTCGAAAAGAACCGCGCGGCCGCGACCGCCGCCGAAGAGGCCAAGTCAGAGCTCCTGGCGGATCTCGCGCGGAGCAACGAGGAGCTGCAGGAGCTCACCCGACTCAAGTCGGAGTTCCTTGCCACCATGAGCCACGAGATCCGCACACCGATGAACGGCGTGATCGGCATGACGGGTCTGCTGCTCGACACCGAGCTGACGCCGGAACAGCGCGAGTACGTCGAGACCGTACGCGCGTCGGGCGATGCGCTGCTGGACATCATCAACGACATCCTCGACTTCTCCCGAATCGAGGCCGGCCGCGTGCGCCTCGAGACCATCGATTTCAGCCCCAAACACGTTGTGGAGGAGGCGGTCGAGCTCTTCGCCGAAGCGGCCGCGAACAAGGGCGTCGAGCTTGCACTGGACGTCGATGCCGCCGTGCCGGAGGCGGTGATCGGCGACCCAGGCCGTCTGCGCCAGGTCCTCGTCAACCTGGTCGCCAACGCGATCAAGTTCACGGAGTCCGGGGAGGTCGTCGTGCGCGCGCGCGTGGAGACATCGAAAGGACCAGGCGTCGCGATCCATTTCGAGGTAGCGGACAGCGGAATCGGCCTGACCGAGCAGGAACAGTCACGCGTCTTCTCCACGTACTCGCAGGTCGACAGCTCGACCACGCGCCGGCACGGCGGCACCGGGCTGGGCCTCGCCATAGCCCGGATGTTGACCCAGCTGATGGGCGGCGAGATCGGGGTGGAGAGCGAGAAGGGCACCGGCAGCAGGTTCTGGTTCACCGCCCTGTTCCGCGAGTCGGACGCTCGCGCGCGCACGCCCCGCCGCCCGTCGGAGCTGGCAGGCGCCGCCGTCGCGATCGTGGACGACAACCGGACCAACCGCACCATCGTCGAGCGCTACGTGACCTCCTGGGGGATGCGGGCGCAAAGCTTCGAGGGGGCCCGCCAGGCACTGCGCGAGATGCGACAGGCAGCGAGGTCCGACGCGCCCTTCGAGGTCGCGATCGTCGACATGATGATGCCGGACATGGATGGCGCCGCCCTCGTCGCGGAGATCCGCAGCGACGGCTCGCTGAAGGACGTCGTCGTGATCCTGCTCACCTCAGCCGGCAAATCGGAGCTTGCGGTCCCGGGTGTCGACGCAGAGATGGTCAAGCCCATTCGTCCTTCACAACTGTTCGACGTGCTGCAGCAGAGGATGGTGGACCGCTCCAGCGCTGGTTCGGTCGACCATCGGATCGAGCTGCCGGGTGCCCGCGCCGGCGGCGAGCGGGCTCGCGTCCTGGTCGTGGAGGACAACGCGGCCAACCTGAGGGTCGCAGTACGGATGGTGGAGCGCCTTGGTTACCGCGCCGACGTCGCAGCGACCGGCGCCGACGCGGTGGACATGCTCGGCCATGCGGATTACGACGCCGTCCTCATGGACTGCCAGATGCCCGAGATGGACGGCTACGAGGCGACGCGCCTGGTCCGCGCAGGCCGGCCTGGCGGGCGACGTGTGCCAATCATCGCGATGACGGCTGCGGCGTTGTCTGGCGACCGCGAGCGCTGCCTGGCGGCCGGAATGGACGATTACATCTCCAAGCCGGTCAAGCTGCACGTGGTCGCCGCGGTCCTCGAGCGCTGGCTCGCGGCTTCTAGAGCTTCCTGAGGGCGACGATGGTGACGTCGTCGAAGAGCTCGCGGGTCGGGGCTCCGTTGGCAAGTATGTCGACCATCTGCTGGGCGGTGCTCGCCCGTCGCGCTTCGTAGGGCAGCAGCACGTCGGCGGTGGCGAGGTCGGGACGCAGGTCCAGCAGGCCGTCGGAGAAGACGACCAGGGTGTCGCCAGGTCGAAGGGTCGCGGTGCCGACGAGATACTGGGTGTCCGGGAAGATTCCGATCGGCGCGCTGCGCTCCGGCAGCAGCTCCTGGCCCCCCACGGCTCGCAGGATGCGCGCGTGCCCGTGGCCGGCGTCGACATAGCGCAGATCGCCTGATCGCGGGTCGAACGATGAATGGAAGACGGTGACGTACGCGTGCTCGACCTCGAGTGCGGCGGCCATCACCTCGGCCGCCTGCTTGATACCGGCCTCCATCGGATGGATGCCGGCAGCGCCTCGAAGGGCCGCGCGCGCCGTGGCCATCATCAGGGCCGCAGGCAGCCCCTTTCCCATCACGTCGCCCAGCGTGATCGTCAGCCGGTCGTCCAGTGCGTGGTGCCAATCGTAGAAATCGCCGCTGATCTCCTTGGCTGCGCTGAAGTGGGCCGCCAGCTCGAAACCTTCTCCCACATAAGGAGAGGCAGGCAGCATGCCGGTCTGAAGCCTGGCCGCCCGCCGCACCTGCTCCGAGCGCTCTTCGACCATCGATTCGAGCCGCCGCATGGTCGCGCGGCCATCGATCTCGAGGCTCCTGCGGCGCAGGTTGTTCTCGACCAGCAGATAGAGCTGCGTCGCACCGACGGGCTTGACGTGGTACGCGTAGGCCCCGTGCTCCATGGCAGCCCGGCCGAGCTCGGGGTCGTCGACCCCCGAGATCATCACCACGGCGGTGTCCGGGCTCCTGGCCCGCAGCTCTTCGAGGAGCCCGTAGCCGGATTCGTCGGGGAGGCGCACGTCCAGCAGCGCGAGGGCATAGTCCTGCTTCTCGAACAACTGCCTGGCCTGGGCCCCGTCCAGCGCGATATCGCACTCGAATCCCCGGCTTCGGAGCGTGCGCGCCATCACCTTGGCGAGGGGTTCCTCGTCGTCCACGACCAAGATGCGCCGCGAGCTCACGGGTTCCAGCACGCTTCTGCAGTGTAGACAGGCTAAATTCCCGACCGTCTGCCATAGACTCTGTGGGTCCCCATGGGAGCCCCAAGCTGAGCCTCGACGTTCAGACCCGATCGGCTGACAACGGAATCACGGTGGTCGCCCCCACCGGACGGCTTGACGTCGTGGGCGCGCCGGCCTTGAAAGACGCGATCAGCGAGCTGGTCAAGCACGGACTCCCACGCGTCGTGATCGACATGGAAGGAGTCAGCTTCGTCGACAGCACGGGGCTCGGCTCCGTGATCTCCGCGCTCAAACAGATCAAAGGCAGCCAGGGCGAGCTCCGTCTCGCGGCCCCCAACCAGCAGGTTCGGGTGGTGCTCGAGCTGACCACCCTCGACCGCGTGTTCCCCTACTACGCCACTGTCGAGGAAGCCCTTACTGGCTTCTGAGCTTGGGACCCACACAGGAGCCCTTTGAGTTCCGCGCTACTCTCACCGCGCTCGACCAGGGATTGGACGTGCTGCACCACTCTGTGGAGCTGCTCCGTCGGGCTACCGGCCGGCCGCCGGACGACCGCCCTCTCATGCTGTTCGAGACGGCACTCGGGGAGATCGGCGCCAACGTGCTCACCCACGGGCGTCCCGAGGAGGCCGCGGACCCGGTCGAATACCAGCTTCAACTGGACCGGGGCACGCTGCTCGCATCATTCGTGGATCCCGGACCGCCGGTGCACGAACACCTGGCTCGCGCCATGCCCGGGCTCGAGAGCGAGGACGGGCGCGGTCTTGCTCTCGCGCGCTCGCTGCTGGACGAGCTCGGGTATCAACGCGACGGCCAGCTCAACCGGTGGCGCCTGGTGAAGAGACTGTGACGCAGGACCCCTCACCGATGGCGGAAACCTCGAAAGCCCCGGACGACGAGACGCGCGTCTTGATCCACGACTTTCGCAACCTGCTCGCCGTCATCGTCAACTACAGCGAGCTGATCGCGGAAGAGACGGGCGATCCCGAAGCGGTCCGCGCCGACATCGCCGAGGTCCGCACGGCCGCCGAACGCGCCATCGCCCTTACCGACAAGCTTCGCGGCTTGACGCGTGTATCCCAGCCAACGCCGCCGGACGCCAGGACATGACCGTGGCCAGAGGGGTCGGAGCTGACAAGGAGAGTCCCCGCTCCGCGCTCGGTCACCGCGAGATCGTGCTGGTCATCGATGACGACGAGCAGGTCCTAAGGCTGGTCAAGCGCGTGCTCGACCGTGCCGGCTTCGAGAGTGTCACGGTCGGCGACGGGCATGCCGCTCACACCGCTGCCGCCGAATGGCGCCCCGACATCATCCTTCTCGACCTCATGCTCGGGGACATCACGGGCGACCAGATCCTCGCCGAGCTGCGCGCCGACTTCCGCACCCGGCTGATACCGGTCGTCTTCCTCACCGTGCGGGGATCCTTGAAGGACAAGGTGGAGCACCTGCTCGCGGGCGCCGACGATTACGTGACCAAGCCGTTCATCCCCGAGGAGCTGGTGGCCCGCTTGCGCGCGGTCATGAGCCGGTCGACCTCCGCGCGCGAGCTCAGCCCGCTCACCGGCATGAGCGGCAACAGCGACATCCTCAGGGAGATCAGCCGCCGCCTCGGGCACCGCGACCGGTTCGCCGTGCTGTATCCCGACATCGACTCGTTCAAGAGCTACAACGACCACTACGGGTTCCTGCGCGGAGACGACGTCATCAAGACGCTCGCGACCATCATCTTCGAGGTCCTCGAGGAGAATTACTCGAGCAGCCATTTCGCCGGTCACGTCGGCGGTGATGACTTCGTCATCCTGACCGAGCCGAGCCTGGCGGAGGTGATCGCGACCGAGATCACCAAGCGCTTCGACGCGGCGGTGCCCGCGCTTTACGACCCCGCTGACCGCGAGCGTGGATGGATCGAGATGCAGGAGCGGAACGGGAACACGCTGCGCATCCCGATGGTCTCGGTGTCGATCGGAATCGTGGTCGCCGAGCCAGGTGCCTACGCGAGCGCAGCCGCAGTGGCCGCGCGCGCGGCAGAGGTCAAGGGGGTGGCCAAACGAATGCCGGGATCAAAGTGGGTGCTCGACCGTCGGCGCCCGCCGGAGCGGTTCGGGAGTTGATCGTGCTCTTAACCAGGCGGAGGGCGGCGCGGTGCTAGCATCGCTCGGGGCTGGAATTCGATGAGCGAGGTCAGGATCGAGACGCCGGAAAGGAACCCCCAGGAGGTTCCTCCTGCGGTCGCGCAGGGGGCGGCGCCCAACGGAGGCCTGGCGCCCCGACCGTCACGCTTCAAGGTGAGGGTCCACCGGCTGGACGGCGGTCTCGAAGACGGCGAATCAGACTCCCGCACGCTGCGGAGCGAGGGCTACCCGCTCTACTCGCCGCCGGACTCCGAGCGGCCGCGCCTGATCCCGATCCGCGAGATCAAATACCTGGTGTTCGGCTCGGTCGAGGACCCGGGCCTGGAGGGCGACCCGGACGACACGAGCACAGCTCGGAAGGCCATCCTCAGGTTCCGCGACGGCGAGTGGATAGCGGCCTACATCGAGCAGGGCCAACAGCCCGACGGCGAGGGCCTCGCAATCAGGATCCGCCTCACCGAGCGCCAGCGGGTCATCCCGGGCGTCGCCGCCTCACCGGCGCTCCTCGAGATGCAGTTCGTCGACATGTGGACCCCGGTGGTCACGGCCCCGCAGCCGCAGCGCCGGCGCTCGGACATCATGGAGGCGGCAGCTCGCCAGGGTCGTGACCTCAGCAAGCTCGCAAGCGAGTTCCGAGACCGGCTCGCTCTCATCCGCGACGTCGGGCTGACGACCGGCGACACCCTCGCCTTCTCGCGGGCTGTCCGCAGCCACCTCGACCGGTTCCTCACCGAGGACGGGATCGACCTCAGCTCCCAGGAGAAGTCGGCCCTCGCCGACATCATCCTGCGCGCCGCGGTGGGTTACGGCCCGCTCGACAGCCTCCTGCACGACCGCTCCGTGAGCGAGATCATGGTCAACGGACCGGACCAGGTCTTCATCGAGCGGCGCGGCGTCCTGACCAAGGCGGACGTCCGATTCGAAGACGAGAACCAGCTGCTCGAGACTATCCGGCGCATGGTGGCCACCACCGGGCGCCACATCGACGGCCTGAACCCGATGGTCGACGCCCGCCTTCCGGACGGCAGCCGCGTGAACGCCATCATCCGGCCGGCCGCAATCCACGGCGCCGCGCTGACGATCCGCAAGTTCAAGGACGCCGTGCTCGGCATGGAGGACCTCACCCGCGAGGGGAGCCTGAGCCCCGCCATGGCGGAGTTCCTGCAGGCAGCGGTGCTCGGCCGCATGAACATCCTCGTGTCAGGCGGCACCGGGTCCGGCAAGACGACGACGCTGAACGTCATCGCGCGCTTCATCCCCCACAACCAGCGCGTGATCACGATCGAGGACGCCGCCGAGCTGCAGATCGATCACCCGCACGTGATCGCGCTCGAGCACCGCCCGCCCAACGTCGAAGGCAAGGGGGAGCTGACGATCCGCCAGCTCCTGCGCAACAGCCTTCGGATGCGGCCCGACCGCATCCTGGTCGGTGAGGTCCGCGGTGCAGAGGCGCTGGACATGCTGCAGGCCATGAACACCGGTCACGACGGAAGCATGTCGACCATCCACTCGAACTCGGCGCGCGACGCCCTGTCCCGCCTCGAGACGATGGTCATGATGGCCTCGATCGACATCCCGTTCGAGGCAGTGCGCGCTCAGATCGCGTCGGCCGTGAACCTCATCATCCACCAGGCCCGTATGCCGGACGGCCGCCGCAAGGTCGCTCAGATCGCCGAGGTGGTGGGCTACGACGCGAACGGCGCCATCCTGCGGGACGTCTTCCTTCTCGGCATGGGCTCGGACCTGCGCCTGGAGTACAACGCCACCGGATACGTTCCGACCTCGCTCGACAAGGCGGCCTTCTACGGCGTCCAGGTCAACCAGGACCTGTTTGACCCGGTGAAGTCGCGCTTCGTCCCCGCCGGCTCGGACAGCATGATGCCGGTCGTCAAAGATCCGCTCATGTCCGGCCAGCGTGGCAGCGGCGGGGAGAACGTGGTCCGCCAGGTGGTCGTCGTGCCGTTCAGCTCCGACCGGCCGGCGGCGCAGCAAGAGCAGCGCACCGTCCAGGCGTCAGGCAGCCAGCTCTCCCAGTCGATGGCCTCCACGCCCGAGATGCAAGAGGAGATGCGCAAGCTCATCGATGCCGCGCGATCCGCCGTAGCCGATCTCCAGGCTGCGGCGCCACCCCCGCAAGAGCAGCCTCCCGCCGCGCCGCCCGCCCTCCCTCCCGCCCCGTCGAGCTCCGGGCCACCCGCGGCGGCGCACGCGCCACCTCCTGCGGGGCAGCCACAGCCACAGCCGCAGCCCCAGGTCGTCTACCAGGCGCCCGCTGCCGGCTACGCTCCGGCCCCACCCCCGACGTCGGGGGAGTCGGCGCTGCATGCCTCCCAGGCTCTGCAGGCGGCGACTGCGATGGCCCGCGCCACCACGGCGCTCGGCCAGCTGGCGGCCGCGTCCGGAGGCTACGTCGGCATGCTGCCCACCGTCCGGGCCGAAGGCGACGCCCCCTTGGGCGCGTCGCGCCGCATCCAGGCCGTCATCGAGAGCGTTCTCACCAAGCACAACCTGAACTTGCGCATGGCGCCGGCTCTGACCGCGGCCTTCGAAGGCGCCGAGCTGAAGGGCAGCGAGTACGCCGCCGAGACCAAGATCAGCAAGGAGTCAGGGGGTCGCGAGCTCCGGCAGGCGGTCGAGTCCGGACTCCTCCAGGTCGTCCGCTACCCGCAGGGGGAGGCCGGCTTCAGAGCCGCCCAGGGACTCCTGCGCGAGGTGGCCGAAGGCCTGGGCCAGCCGGTCAGCTCGAGCACCCCGCTGACCCCCGAGACCATCATCGGAAGCCTTGCCGTCGGGCAGACCGAGGGCACCGTGACCATCATGTTCACCGACGTCGAGGAATCGACCCGGCTCCTGTCCACCCGCGGATTCACCGAGTCCCACGAGATCATGAAGGCCTACGAGACAGTGATCGACGAGAAGATCAGCGAGCACGCCGGACGTCGCATCAAGGGTCTCGGCGACGGCTACATGATCAGCTTTGGCTCCGTGCGCCACGGCGTGGAATGCGCGCTCGACATCCAGCAGGCCATCGAGGAGTACAGCAAGCAGAATCCCGAGCGCAAGCTGAAGATCCGGATCGGCTTGAACACCGGTGAGGTGGTCGAGGAGGCCGGCGACATCTTCGGCGCCGCGGTCAACGTCGCCGCGCGGGTGGCGGGCAAGGCCCGGGGTGGGGAGGTCCTGGTCTCCGAGGTGGTCCGCCAGCTCGTGGGTCCGGTCGCCGAGATGAAGTTCGAGTACCGAGGACGGTACAAGCTCAAAGGGTTCCCCGACCGCTGGCGCCTGCACCAGGTCACGGCTGGAGAAAGGCGAGAGGCCACCCATGCCCTGCCTTCGGGCGACGGGTTCGTCGACCGTGACCAGGAGCGCCTGGACGTCCGGATGGTGCTGGACCGGGCCGCGACCGGCACGGGCGGCATGGTGTTCCTCACCGGCGCCCCCGGGATCGGCATGTCGCGGCTGGCGGCGGAGGTCGCGGCCGAGGCTGCGGCCAAGGGCTGGCTGGTGTTCACCGGACGCTGCATCGAGCAGGACGGCCTGCCCTTCGCGCCCTTCCGAGAGGTGCTCGCCTCGGTGGTCGCGAAGACCACCGCCAGGATCCTCCAGGAACCGGCCACCGAGGACGGACCGCTGCTTGCGCACCTCGTGCCCAACCTGCGCCAGAAGGTGCGTGGAATGCCATCCGCGCCGGACCTCCCCGCGGACAGGCTGCGCGAGCACCTGTTCAAGGCGATCTTCGAGTTCCTCACCGGCGTGCAGGGTCCGAAGCCGATGCTCATCGTGATCGACGACCTGCAGTTCGCAGACGACGCGACGGTCCTGCTCCTCCGGGACCTCGCTGAACGCGTCAGTGCCGGTCGCATCGTCGTGCTGGGAACCTACTGGGACACCGAGCTCGACTCGGCGCGGCCTTTCACGAGCGTGCTGTCACGGCTGATCCGGCGGCGCCGCGCGCAGCGCATCACCCTCGGCCCGCTGACCGACGCCGCGGTCGCGAAGATCGTGGCCCGCACCGCAGAAACCGCTCTGACGCCCGTCCAGGTGATGGGCATCCAGGCCGCCACCGAAGGCAACCCCCTGTTCGTTGAGCAATCGGTGCTGTACATGGCCGAGTCCGAGAGCATGCTGGGAGGCACCCACCACGCACAGGGCAGCTTCACTGAGGAGGATCTCGAGCTCGCTCAGAGCGTCCGCGGCCTCATCGGCCGGCGCATCGAGCGGCTGAGCGAGCCTGCGCAGCGCATGCTCGTGGCGGCCGCGGTGATCGGCCGCGACTTCGACATCGCGCTGCTGGAGGCATTCGGCGAGCTGTCCGGTCACGAGCTGCGAGACGCACTGGAAGAGGCCACTCGGGGTCGCTTCCTGGTCGCGATCGGCGCTACCCGGTACCGCTTTGCCCACGACCTCATCCGCCAGCGAGTCGTAGCCCCGCTGCCGCTGCCGCGGCTGCAGGCGTATCACCTGGCCGTCGCGGATACGCTCGAGCGGGTCTACGGCAAAGCGGCGCAGCAGCACGCCGACGAGATCGGGTACCACCTCTACCAGGCCGGGACCGCGGCCGACCAGAGCCGCACCGCCCATTTCCTCGCCCAGGCAGCCAGGAACGCCCTCACCGTGGGCGCTTTCGAAGAGGTGCAGCGGCTCATCGAGACCGCGCTCCTCCTCCTCCCGGCTGGTCAGATCCGCGAGCGCGCCGATGCGCTGACGGCGCGCGGCCATGCTTTCTGGGGCCTCGGTCGAATCGACGATGCAAAGGCCGCTTGGAGAGGCGCGGTGCAGCGCTACGAGGAGCTCGGTGACGAGAAAGCCGTCACCGCCGTGCACGCGCTGCTCGCCCACCTGGAGACGAGGGACGTGCCGGACGTCGAAAAGGTCGAGCCCGCAGCTGCCGCGCCCGCGCCCGAAGTCGAGCCGGCCGGAACCTAACCGGTCAGGCGGGCGGCCGGCGGCACCGGCCCGTAACTGGAGCTGTACGTGATTGTTGGTAGAGCTCCGGTGAAGGTGACCGAGCTGGCCAGCAATCCCCCGGTCGCCGCTGCCTCGAAGGCGTACGCCGAGGTTATGGCCACGACGGCCGACGGCACGTAAACGAGCCCCACGTACGCCGAAAACCCGCTGGCGCCAAGCGTGTTCGTGCAAGTGTTGGCGGGAGGCGAGCCGGCGCCAGGTTCGAAAACGGACAGCCAGTTGTACTGGTAGCCGCTGAACATATACGTGTCGCCGCTGTTCGTCGTCGACAGGCAGCCGCCATTTGGGACATAGAACTCGACGGCGCCAGGGGTGACCGCGTCGGGACACGTTGAATACGCTGCAGTCGTCGTCTCGCAGTTGTTCTCGTTGGCGCGATCGCCGGTGGCGCCGGTTCCGCGCGGCGGATTCTGATTGGGCAGCGTGCTGCTCAACGGCGCGGTCTCCGAATCTGGTGGGTATGCCTCGTACGTGTCCAGCGCAGCCAACGGGTTGGGGGCAAAAACGTCGGGCAATTGAGTGCTGTCGAACAGAGCCGTCTCATGGCCCAGGCTGCACCCGTTGCCGCTGAACGTTGGGCACGGGTTGGTGTTGCTGTTCGACACCGTACCGACCACCGGGATGGAGCCCGCCCAGCCCCATGGTCCCTTGCAGCCGTTCGCAACGTCGCTGGCATACACGTTGTAGGAAGTCGCGCCGGGCACGTTGCTCACCTGGACCTGGAGCACCTCGCCTACCTTGATATGGACTGCCTGGCACGCCGACGGCGCGCTCTCACGGCGGTAGGTGGCGCCACCGTAGGAGTCCGTGCGCACGGAGGTCAGCACCACACCCAAGTTGCCCTTGTCGAGGGTGTTCGGTCCGCCGACGCCGCTCACCAGGACCGACCCGGCGCACTGGACGCCGTTCGTGTTCCAGAACTGGTGAGCGGAGACCTGACGGACGTTTGTGGTTGCCGGTTCGTCAGGGGGCTTCAGCTCGTTACTCACGAAGTCCCGACTGTTCGTGTAGCCGGACTGCCACTGGTAGACGCCACCGCTTAGAAACCAGCAGTGCCCTCCGCTGAAACCGGGATTGGCAGCATATGACCCGGCCTGGAGCACCACGGTGCTTCCCGGTGCTCCCCGGCTGCCGCCGGTAACCGCTGGCGCCGGAAAGTTCGGATCGCCCAGCTGGTAGCCGGAACGAACGGCTCCGTTAACGTCAGGGAACGTGCACGGGGCGGCCAGCCCGCTTGGAAAGCAAGCCGTCGACGACCCGGGGACGGAGGCCTGACATCGTGCATAGATGTCGCCGGCGACGCGCAGGCTGCCGCCGGCCACCGATATGGCGCCATTGGAAACCAGGTCACCCACCATGCTGGCGGTCCCGAAGCCGTTGACCGTCACGGCGCTGCCACCTGTCCCGCCACAACCAGCACTGGCCAGGGCGCCGACGGCCGGGGTGTAAAGGAGGTTGTCCACCCCGCCGGAGGAGGTGGCGACGATCTTGGGCGGCGTCCCGCTCATCAGGATGCGGGCGAACTGAAGCGCGAGCGAGTGTGCCGCGGTGAAGCTGAACTGCGCGCCTTGCGAACCCAGGTTGGAGACGACGTCCGTCAGCGTGGTCCCGTCCGAATAGGTGCAGGTCACGGTGAAGGGCGATGCGCCTGGCGACCCATACCCCGGGGAGCACGACGGCGCCCCATAGAAGCGCGCGTCGATGCCGAAGATGGTGGATGCCGCCTGCTCGGCCGACGTGTAGCTGCCCGTTTGCTGCAGGTTGTCCGCCGCCGCCAGCGCCGCGGCATCCACCGCCGCCTGGAGGTCGCGCCGCATGGAATATGCGCGCGAGCCGTCGATCGCGAGAGCCGCCATCCCGACGACGACCGCCAGCATGATGGCGATCAGCACTATCGCCTGTCCGCTCTCAAAGCGACGCCGGCATGAAGCTCGCATCGTCCCTCAGTACTCCGTCCGGAAGATCGCAGCGGCGGTGATCACGATGTGGTCGGCCGTCGCCTGGGCGACCACCGGCGTGATCAGGACTAGGTTGAAGCGCAGGGTGACCTGGAGCTGCGCATTGCCTCCCGCAGGGTTGACCGCGCTGCAGGATCCACTCGCCGAGGCGACATTCTCGCCTCCCGGGGCATTGTCCGGTGGCGCCGTCTCGACCGTGGGGGGTGGGTTCGGCTCGGTCACATACAGCCAGGCCGTGTTGCCGGGAGGCGTGGCCGATGTGATCGGCCCTTGTGGACAGGGCTCGGTGACCGGGATGCCGATCAACTGTGCCGTGACCCTGGCGAGCACGTCCGTGTTCGTCGGCAGCTGGTTGGACGCGCGCACCGCCGTACGGGCGCCCTCTCGCGCGGCGTGGTTCAGCGTGTCGTAGTAGAAGACCGCGCGGCCGATGTCCACGATTCCAAAAAGGAGCAGCAGCAGGACCGGTGAGATGAGCGCGAACTCGATCAGCGCCTGCGAGCGCTGGCCGCCAAAGCGACTCATCCGCTGCCCTGCACGGTCATGTGCTCGTTGGCGGCGAGGCGGAACAGGCCGAAATCGCTGCTGATGATCGGCGTCAGCGGGCCGTAGTCGTACAGGACGATCACGTTCAGGTCGAGGTGAGACTGGTTGGCCGCCGGGCTGGCGAAGTCGAGGCCGGGCGTGTTGTTGTAGCAGATGTAGAGCCACGACTGGTTGGCCGTGGCCGGGTAGGCCGAGGTCACGAACGGCGGGTTGTGAAAGGCATTGCCGTCGGCGGTCGCCGGACACGTCGTCGTGGGGTTCTTGAGCACGGACGCCGGTAGCGAGATCGTGGCCAGCTCGGAATCCACGGTCGCCTTGATCTGGGCGTCGTCTAGGTATGGATGCGACTGGGTCGGGGCGCTGAACCAGGCTCCATGGCGTGCGCCTTCACGGGCCGCATTCGACAGAGCCTCGCTGATGAAGACCGACCGGCCGATGTCCACGAGGCCGCCCACGAGCAGCAAAAGCACCACGGACGAGAGCGCGAACTCGACCATGGATTGCCCATGCTGAAGCGCCTTGCGAGGTCGGTGGGTCGGGTAAGGGGGGCGCGGCACCGGGATATCTTGCCTATGATGGGTCGGCTGTGCGGAATTTGACCGGCCTTACGTCACGAAGGCCGTTCACCCTGCTGGGCATCGTGCTCGCTCTTCTCGTGATCGTGGCGTTCGTGCTCGTAGCTCTCAACGCCCAACAGGCTGGCAGCAGTCCCCAGAAGACGGTCGTCGTCACGACCACCGGCCTGCCACCACGGATCCCGATCGCAGCGGGATCGCTGGCTCTGAAGACCATCCCCGTCCCGGCCGATTACCCTCAGATCTACTTCACCCAGATCCGGGACGTCGCCGGGACGATCCCGCTGGTCCCGGTCGCAAGCGGACAGGCGGTGACCTCCAATGAGGTGGCCAAGCCCAGCCAGGCCCTGGGTTCGCAGTCAGAGTTCCTGCCGATCCCGTCGGGGTACGTGGCGATCACCATCCCGACCAGCGAGCAGCAGGGCGTGGCCAATTACATCCAGCCGGACGACTACATCTCCGTCATCGCCACGGTTTCGACCGGCCCCAAGGTCGCATCCAAGACGATCTTCACCAACCTGCACGTGATCCGGGTGGGGCCTGGGGCAGCCTCGTCGGGCGCCGGGGCCGCAAGCGCGACCAGCCTCACCGTGGTCGTTTCGGAGTGCCAGGCGGAGATCATCACCTGGTTTTTGACCTACGCCTCGCTGAAGTACGCGCTGGAGTCGTACCACGACTATCTACAGCCCGGCGCCCAGACCCCCGACCCCACGTGCCCGTCCGTCGCGGCCGCTAAGGGCGTCACCCTACAGCTCATCCAGGCCGCATACCCGACTCTTTTCTAGGCAGCCGAAGGTGAACCTCCCGCCGCAAGTCATCGTCGCCGTTCCCATGGCGGCGGCCATCGCCGTCTTCTTCTGGAGCCTGGATCGGGTGCGCAAAGAGCACGTCACCCGGACTCCCGCGTCCACGGCGCCGAGGGCGACGCCCCGGGAGCTCGTCGAACGGTTGCTGCGGCCGGCGGCCGACAACCTGAGCCAGCGCAGGACGGTGCAGGGCAAGCCGACCCTGACCGAAGAGCTCGCGCGAGCCGGCTTGAACATCACGCCGTCCGAGTACCTGCTGATCCGCATCGGCGCGGTCGCCCTGGGCGCTCTCGTCGGTTTGTTCCGCTTCGGCATATCGGCAGGGCCGGTGATCCTGGGAGCGGTGGGGTTCATAGTGCCGCCGCTGGTCGTCGGCTTTCTCCAGCGCCGGCGCCAGACGCTGTTCAACGACCAGCTCGGCAGCATGCTCCAGCTGCTGTCCAACTCGCTGAAGACCGGCTACGCCATCGACCGCGCCCTCGAGACTGTGGCCGCCAAATCGCAGCCGCCGGTCTCAACCGAGTTCGAGCGGGTGACCACCGAGATCACGCTTGGCACGTCCGTCGAGGACGCTCTCAGCGCGCTTCTGCTTCGCATCAACAGCCCCGACCTGGAGTTCATCGTTACCGCGATCCTCCTCCACGTTCGGGTCGGCGGCAACCTGGCCGAAGTGCTGGACACCATCTCGGACACCCTGCGCGACCGCCTTCAGACCAAACGCGACATGAGCGTGCTCACCGCGCAGTCGCGCGCGTCGGCGACCATCATCACGGGCCTGCCGATCCTGCTCGCCCTGGGCCTGTACATCTTCGTGCCGGGCTACTTCGCGCCCATGACCACGACCTTCGTGGGTTACGTGCTGCTGGGGGTGGCAGCCTTGCTGGTCCTCATCGGCAACGTCATCATCCAGCGCATGACCGCCCTGGAGAGCTGATGCTGCCGATCGCGCTTGCGGCGGGCGTCATCTGCGGGGTCATCGTCGCCGGTTACTTCGTGGCCATCGACCAGATGCGGCGCACGGCGGCGGCCACCGACGGAGGGTTCCTCGTGACCCCCCCGCGGCGCGGCTTGGTCAAGCAGCTCGAGTCCATGGTGCGGCCGTTCGCCACGCGGCTGACGCCTCGGTCGGCGGGACTCCTGCGCCAGAAGCTGAGCCGGGCCGGCGACCCGGGGGGGTTGACCCCGGCGGGATTCCAGGCAGTTCGCTACAGCCTGGCGGCGCTCCTTGCCATCGCCGGCCTTGGCGGCGGGCTGCTCATCCCCAGCCCTTTGCCGGTCCTTTTGATGGCCCCGGTCTCAGGGCTGGTCCTCGCCGCGGTCGGCTACTTTGCGCCCAACCTGTGGCTCGAGCAGCAGATAGCCCGGCGGCGGGCCCAGATCAGGCGTTCGCTGGCCGAGGCGACCGATCTTCTGACCCTGGTGGTCGAGTCGGGCATGAGCCTCGACGAAGGCCTGCTCAGCATCACCGAGCGTTTCCACAACGCGCTGGGCGACGAGATCGGCAAAGTGTTGCGCGAGATCAGGTTGGGCCGGCCACGCATGGCGGCGCTTGAGCACATGGCCGACGCGACGGGCGTCGCCGACCTTCATCACCTGGTCGAATCCATCGTCCAGTCCGACCAGATGGGAGTGCCGATCGCTCGATTGCTGAGGGTCCAGGCGACCGAGATGCGCCGGCGCCAGCGCCAGACCGCGCAAGAGCGCGCCGCCCAGGCATCCTCCCGGATGGTTTTTCCCATGGTGGGCTGCATCTTCCCAGTCCTGTGGATCGTGCTCCTTGGCCCGGCCATCATCCAGATCCTGAAGACCGTCAGATAGCGTGTCGAACCAGCGACAGGGCCCGCGGAGCCCTCACCCGTCGTTCAGCGACCTGGACAAACCTCTGTACACGATCAGCGTCGCGGCCGAGATCCTCGAAACGCATCCCCGCACGTTGATGCTCTACGAAGACGCGAACCTCATCCAGCCGCATCGGACCACGACCAACCGGCGCCGCTACTCGCAAAGGGACATCAGCAAGGTGCAGGTGATCCAGCACCTCACGCGCGAGAAGGGGGTCACCCTCGCAGGCGTGCGACACATCCTGAGCCTGTTCGACGTCATGAAGAAGCACCGCATCGAGCCGCCCGGCGAGCTGCGCGACGTCTTCGACCGATACGCGCAACTGATCTAAACCAGCGCGGGTGAGGACGTTGTCCTCCCCCGCGGGACCCCCTCCTTCCACCAGCAACGCGGGGAGGCGCCTGGAAAGTGGATGCGGGAGGACGGCCGGAATGAATCCGGCCTGAAGGCTCCACAAAGCATCCGGCTTAGGGAGTGGCGGCCTTGCGCCGCCGCTTGGCGGCGGGCGCCCACAGGCTCTCGAGGTCGTAGTACGAGCGCTCGCCGGGGAGGAACACGTGGGCGAGGACCGAGTCGAAGTCCAGCAGGATCCACGTGGCGTCCTCGTATCCGTCGACCGCCAGCGGCCTGAGCTCCTTGAGCTTGGCGGCCTCGACCATCCCGTCTGCGATCGCACGAGCCTGACGGTCGGTCTCGCCCTCGCAGATCACGAAGTAATCGGCCACGGTGGTCTGCTCGCGGACGTCGATGACGACCGGGTCCCACGCCTTCTTGTCGACCGCAGCGCTGCGCAGCAGGCGCGCCAGCTGGAGAGGGGTCGGACCCTTGCTTCGGGAGGCTCTCAACTCTTTCGATTATCCCTGTAGAGGCCGTGCGAGGCGATGTATCGCTCCACCGCCGGAGGAACCTTGCCGGACACCGTCTCGCCCGCTGCGATCGCGCGGCGAAGCGCGCTTCCGGAGATGTCGGGCGTCGGCCGCAGGCACAGGATGGTCCTCTCCACGTCGAGTCCGGCGGCGGACAGCTGGTCCGCGCCAGGAGCCTGGGTCCCCGGCCTGCCGATGACCACCACGGCGGCCAGCGACCGAACCTTCTCAGGCCGTTGCCAGGTGGAGAAGAGCGCGGCGGCATCCCAACCGAGGATCAGGAACAGGTCGTCCTGCGGCGCCAGCCTTTTGAGCTCGACCACCGTGTCGACCGTGTACGAAGGTCCCCCGTGACGAACCTCGACGTCCGAAACCTCGAGCCGCGAGCGCCCTTCGACGGCGAGGCGGCACATGGCCAGGCGCTCTTCGGCGGTGGCGATGGCCCCCGGCCGGTGCGGAGGTTGCGCGCTGGGCATGATGAGGACTCTCTCCAGCTCGGCGCAGGCGATGGCCGCCTCCGCGGCGGCAAGGTGCCCGAGGTGGATGGGGTCGAACGTACCACCCAGGACCCCGACTCTCACGGTTGGTACTCGAACTCGATGCCCGAGATCCGCACGGTGTCGCCTGGTTCGATCCCGGCCGATTCCAGCGCGGTGTTGACGCCGATTCGGTCGAGCTCCGACTGGAAGCGCGCAAGCGCCCCCTCCGACTCCAGGTCGGTCCGCTCGACGAGCTGTTCGACCCGTTCGCCTCGGACCGTGTATCCCCACGATTCCTTCTGCACCATCAGCTCCGACCGGGCCCTCGCCGGAAGGACGGTGGCCTTCGGCCGCGCGGGCATGCGCGGCTCCGGCGCGATGGCGAGGGCGGCAACGATCGCGCCCATGAGCTCGGGCAGTCCGTCGCCAGTGAGGGCTGAGACGAACTGCACGCCCTTTCGCCGCGTCCGTGTCTTAAGGCGGCGCGTCGCCTCCAGGTCGAGCTTGTTGACCGCCACGAGGTGGGGGCGCTCGGCCATCTCGCCCGAAAACGTCTCGACCTCCTTGCGGACGGTCGCGAGGTCGTGCCATGGATCCGTCCCTGATCCATCGACCACGTAGACCAGGACCCTGGTCCGCTCGACGTGGCGCAGGAACCTCCGGCCCAGGCCCGCACCCTGCGCCGCGCCCTCGATGAGGCCGGGGATGTCCGCGATCACGATCCGACCGGCGACCGACTCGGCCACGCCCAGCTCGGGATCGAGGGTCGTGAAAGGGTAGTCCGCGACTTTCGGATGCGCGGCCGTGAGGGCCCGCAGGAGCGAGGACTTGCCGGCGTTCGGGGCCCCGACCAAACCCACGTCGGCGATGAGCTTGAGATCGAGAGTGAGATTCAGCTCGTCGCCCTTCATCCCGGGCTCCGCGTAATCGGGCGCGCGGCGGGTCGAGCTCTTGAAGTGGACGTTGCCGCGCCCCCCCTCGCCACCCCTGGCGACCACCGCAGTCGCGCCCGGCAGGTCGAGGTCCGCGATCAGAGCGCCCTCCGCGTCGAGCACGATCGTCCCCACCGGCACCTTGATGGTGATGTCGGCGCCGCGCTTCCCCGTCTTGCGGCCGCCCGCGCCGTCGGTGCCGGCTTCGGCCAGCCATCGCGAGCGCTGCTTGAAGAGCGAGAGGTCGGACTGGTTGGTGGTGGCCTCGAGGATCACCGAGCCGCCGCGACCGCCGTCGCCGCCGTCAGGACCCCCTCGGGGGATGAACGGCTCGCGTCGAAATGAGGCCGAGCCTTTTCCGCCATGACCGCCGCGCACGTGGATGTGCGCGGTATCGATGAACTGGCGCCGGCTGTCAGTCTTCGGCGTTCTTCGCTACTGTGACGCGGCGGCCATCCTTGCCCACCCGCTCGAACTTGACCTCGCCCGGAACGAGGGCGAAAAGGGTGTGGTCCCGGCCGAGCCCTACCCCGGCCCCTGCGGCGATCTTGGTTCCACGCTGCCGGACGATGATGGCCCCGGCGTCCACGAGCTGGCCTCCGTAGATCTTCACGCCGAGCATCTTCGGCTTGGAGTCGCGGCCGTTGCGGGAGGAGCCGCCTCCTTTCTTATGTGCCATTACTCCGTCTCCTTCTTGGCGCGCGACTTGCGAGGGGCTCGCTTGGCCGGCGCTTCTGACGTTTCTTCGACCGCTTCCGCCTTGGGCGTCGTGACCCTTTTGGCTTTGGCCTTCGGCTTGGTCGGGGCTTTCGCCGTGGCCGCCGGCTTGTCCTTGGCGGCTCCTTCCTTGCGAGGCTCGGCCTTGATGCCGCCGACGGCGATGATCTCGATCGCGGTCAGGTCGGCGCGGCCGCCGTGGTGGACGCGGACCCGCTTCTTGGACTTGTAGCGGAGGCTCTCGAGGCGTGGCCCGCGCCTGTGCGCGAGGATCTTGACCTCGACGTCGACGCCTTCGATCCCTGGGGCCCCGATCTTGATCTCGTTTCCGTCGTTGAACAGCAGGACGCGGTCGAGTTTCAGCGAAGAACCCGGCTCCGCGGCGATCCGGTCGACCAGGATATGGTCGCCAGGCGCCACCCGGTACTGCTTTCCACCGCTGACGACAACAGCCGACAGCGAACTATCAGGCTTGGGCACGGCGTGTGATTGTACCAAGAGCGGGGCTCGAGTCTTCCCGGTGGAGCACGGCCCGCCGCCGGAGCACCACGGATTGCACCACGCCGAGCGCGGCCAGGATCGTGATCGTGGCCGAGCCCCCGTACGAGATCAGGGGCAGTGGGATGCCGGCGATCGGAAGCAGCCCGACGTTCATTCCGACGTTCTGCACGACCTGGACGAAAATCATCGCGAACACCCCGCCGGCCATCAGCTCACCGAACCGGTCCGAGGCCACTGCGGCGGCCCGGAGCACGCGAATAAGGAGCATCCCGAAGATCGCCAGCAGCACCAGGCTGCCCAGCAGGCCGAACTCCTCCGCGAAGATCGCGAACACGAAGTCGGTCGCGCGCTCGGGCACGAACCCGAGCTGTCCCTGCAGTCCGTGCAGCCAGCCCTGGCCGAAGAATCCACCCGCCCCGACCGCAATTCGCGCCTGCAGCAGGTTGTAGCCGGCGCCCAGCGGGTCCTGGTGCGGATCGAGGAAGATGTCGAGCCGGCGGCGCTGGTAACCGTGCAGCAGGTGGGGCAGCAGGGGCAGCGCGACCGCCCCGGCTGCGACCAGGGACAGCAGTTGGGCCGGGCGAGCGCCACCCAGGAACAACATGCCCAGCAGGACCGCGACGAAGACGATGGTCGTGCCGAGGTCGGGCTGCGAGAGGATCAGGAAGGCCGGCGGCGCCAGCAGGGCGAGCGCTCCTGCGAATGCACGCCACGAGGGCCGCTCCTGCCGCGCGAGATATGCGGCGAGGACCACCACGAGGATGAGCTTGGAGATCTCTGAAGGCTCCAGCGGAAATCCCGCCACCGACAGCCAGCGGCGCGCGCCCAGCGCCGATCGGCCGACGAGCCGGACCGCGAGCAGCATCAGAAGCATCGCCAGGTAAAGGCCGGGAGCGATCGTACGCAACCTCTGGTAATCGAACGCCGACGCCGCGACGTATGCGGCTGCGCCGAGGACGACCCACAGCACCTGGCGGACCCAGTCCGCGTTGGCGCTGAACACCGTCATCACACCGAGCATGCAAAGGATCCCGGCCAGCATCGGCTGCGCGTGGTCCAGCCGCCTCCAGGCCGACCGGCCGGTCATTGCCCCCGGACCGCGGCCTGGTTGGCGCGGTAGAACTTCATGATGTCGACCGCGATTGGCGCAGCCTCCACCTCCGACAGCTCTCCTCGCTCGACGAAGATCGACATCGCGACGTCCGGCGACGAGTAGGGCGCGAAGAACACGAACCAGGCGTGGGTCGGAAGGTCGAGGCCGCTGCCGCCCCACTGCGCGGTGCCCGTCTTGCCGCCGCCGTCGGCCGGCACTCCGGCCGCGCGGAACCAGTAGTTCATGTTGTACGGACGATTGATCTCCTCCCTCATGCCCTCGCGCACAGCCTGGATGGTCTGCGGCGAGGCCGGGACCGTGCTCGTCACGAGTGGATGCTGTGTTTCGACGATGCGGCCGGCACCGTCGCGGACCTGGTGCACGAGCGTCGGCTTCAGCACCTGCCCCCCATTGGCAAGGGCTGCCACGTAGACCGCCTGGTTGAGCGGCGTCGTGAGGAGATAAGACTGGCCGATGCCGAAGGTGATCGTGTCGCCGTCCGTCCACCGGCACGAGTCGGAGTTGAGGTCGGCCGCACCGCACTGGAGCTGCTTCCAGGTGCTGTCTGGGACAAGGCCGGCCATCACGCCCGGCATCTCGATCGACTTGGCCTGGCCGAAGCCGAAGGCCCGCGCATACTTCGCCAGCGTGACGTCGCCCACCATGGCGGCGACCTGGTAGAAGAACGTGTCGCACGAAGTCGCCAGCGCCTTGGCGACGTTCATCAGCCCAAGGCTGTAGGCGGCCCAGTTGTGATACACCCAGCCGCCAAGGTTGAGGTACGGCGGACAGTTGAGCAGGGTCTGCGCGGTGATCTTGCCTTCCTGGAGGGCGGCGGTCGCCGTGACCATCTTGAAAGTCGAGCCAGGGGCGTACTGGCCCGCGATGGCCCGGTTCAACAGCGGACGGTCAGGATCGTGCAACAGCCGGCTGTACTCGGGCTGGCTGATGCCATGCGTGAACAGGTTGGTGTCGTAGCCGGGCAGGCTGACCATGGCGAGGACCTCGCCCGTGCGAGGGTCGATCACCACCGAGGCGCCGGCGGTCTTGTGATCTCGCGCCAGACCCGCCGCCAGCGAGCCGGCAGTCGCGCGCTGAAGCGCTGCGTCGATGCTGAGGTACACCGCTTCGCCAGGGACCGAAAGCTGCATGGCGAGCGTCTTCACGACCTGCCCTCGGGCGTCAACCTGTTCGTCCGCCCAACCGTCCTTGCCACGCAAGATTGGCTCAAGCCCGGCTTCGACGCCGACCTTGCCGATTGATTCGTCGGACCGGTAGCCGAAACCGAGCAGCTTTTTGGCATCTGTGCCGTCGATCGGGCCCACGTAGCCGACGACGTGGCCGAACACCAGCGGGTCGACGTAGGTCCTCACCGAGCGCTGCCGGATCGACGCCCCGGCGAGCTGCGGCAGACGTTCCTGGACCGCGAGCTCCTCGACCTGGGTGAGCTCCGAAGCGACGGTCATGCCGGCGTATGCGTCGGCCGCGAGCAGCTGGTCCGCCATCTTCGTCTCGTCGACGCCCGTGATTCGAGCGAGCTCGGCGAGCTCCGAGGCGCGGGCGGCCGCATCCACCGGCAGGGCTGCCGGCACCACCACCAGGCTCCAGACCGGGCTGTTCTCCACCAGCGGCGTCCCGTGGCGGTCATAGATGATCCCTCGGTCCGCTTCGAGGACGACCCGGTGCACCGAGTTGGCCCGGGCCAGCCCGGCGAGGTGGATCCCGTCGCGCACCTGGAGCTCGGCGAGCTCGATCGCCAGCACGCCGATCGCCAGCAAACCGAGGCTCGCGGCGGCGACCAGGCGCATCGACCATCGAGCGCGCGGCGCGGCGCCGCCGAGCTCCACGCGTGGCGTGAGCTCGATCAAACGGTGTCGGCCGCAGTCAAGCGCGCCTTCCGGAGCAGCGCCAGCGCCGGCGGGGTCAGAACGGCGTTGTAAGCGCAGGCCGCCATCGTGAGCTCGGCCGCGACGGTGAGCGGAGGCACCGGGAGGCCGAGGGTGTCATCGGAGCCGACCAGGACCATGGAGTAGGCAGCCGTGCCAACAGCCGCCGCAAGTGCGACGTGGACCGCGCTCTGCCGATCGAGGTTGCGGGTCCAGAATCCGGTGAGGTAAGCGCCGGTCAACAAACCCAGGGCGTGGGGGCCGATCGGACCGGCCGCCGTGAGATCGAGGAACAGGCCCCCGATGCACGCCCACGCCAGGCCTGCTTTGACGCCGCGAACCCAGGTGATCGCGACGACCGCGATCAGCACGAGGTTGGGGAACGCCCCGAGAATCTCGAATCGGGGCGCCCACGTCACCTGGATCAGCGCAGCGCCCAACAACGACGCAGCGCCGATCGCGTTCTTCACGACGGAGTGAAGTCAGTGATCACAAGAACGAGGCTGATGCTGGCGGGATCGTTGACCCAGGCCAGCACGGCATCGTCGAAGGTCGCGGCGTCATGGTGGGAAACGCTCGCGATCTCACCGACCACCAGGCCTCGCGGGTACCCCCCACCGACCCCGCTGGTGATCGCCCAGTCGCCGTTCGATGCGACCACGCCGATGCTGTGCTCGATCTGCATCCGGAGCGCCGTGGGACCGCCGACCACCGTGCCCTGCAGGCCCGAGCGAGAAAGAAAAACGTTGACCCGGCTTTGCGGGGCGGCCAGCGTTTGCACGATCGCCGAATGCGGGCCGGCCTCGCTCACGCGGCCGAGCAGCCCGGCGCCCGTGGCGACGATCATGCCCGCCTGGACGCCCTCGGACGTGCCTCGATCGATCTCAAGAGTCCGGCTGAAGCCGTCGGGGCCCAGCCCGACGACCTGCGCCGCCACCATGCGACGTCCCAACGACCTCTCGAAGTCGAGCGCCTGGCGCAGCGCGGCATTCTCCCTGGCGGCAGCGTCGAGCTCGACGACCCGGCGGCGCAGCGCCGCATCGTCGGCGAGCAGTTCCTGGTTTTGGGCGTGAAGCACGGACATGTCCCCCAGCACCGACGTGACGCGGCCGAGCTGAGCTCCAGCCGCAGTGAGCCCTGATTCGAACGGCGCCAGCGCGCTCTTGGCAGCGCCCCGCGCGCCCGCCGCCCACGACTGCTGGCTGACCATCGCGACCAGGAGCAAGGCGGCGCACATCCACAGGAAGAGGCCGGTCGAGCGAGACTGGGTCCTGCCGTACACGTGGGCCCTAGCGGTCCACTAGTAACGCAGAGCCCGGACGCGGCGCGTCCGCAACAGGACCCGGTTCAAGGTGTCGATCTCCTCGAGCACGATCCCCGTGCCGCGGACCACGCAGGTCAGCGGGTCCTCCGCGATGCGCACCGGCATCAAGGTCTCATGGGCGAAAAGCTGGTCCAGCCCCGACAGGAGCGCGCCTCCCCCGCAGACGACCATGCCCCGTTCCATGATGTCGTCGACGAGCTCGGGCGGGGTCGCATCCAGGGTCGACTTGACGGCCCGCACGATATCGATGAGCACGCCGGACACCGCCTCGCGAACGTGCGCCGTCGTCATCTCGACGGTCTTCGGGAGACCCGTGACCAGGTCCCGGCCGCGGACCAGGAAAGACCGCTCTTCCGGCATGGGAAACGCTGAGCCCATCGCCACCTTGATGTCCTCGGCTGTGCGCTCGCCGATGAGCAGGCCCATCGTCCTGCGCACGTACTGCACGATGGCGTCGTCCATCTCGTCGCCGCCGACGCGCGCAGACGTCGCGGCGACCACCCCGCCCAGCGAGATCACCGCGACCTCGGTGGTGCCCCCGCCGATGTCGACGATCATCGATCCGCCCGCCGCCTGGACCGGCAGCCCCGCACCGATCGCGGCAGCCATCGGCTCTTCGATGAGGTGAGCTTCTCGCGCCCCCGCCATCGACGCGGCGTCGGTCACGGCGCGCTTTTCGACCTCCGTGACGCCTGACGGGATGCCGAGCACGATCCGCGGATGGCTCACGTGCCAGGCGCGGTTGTGGGCGCGCGCTATGAAGTGGCGGATCATCTGCTCCGTCCTTTCGAAGTCCGCGATCACGCCGTTGCGAAGCGGCCGGCTGGCCACGATGTCCGCCGGCGTGCGACCCAGCATGCGCCTGGCCTCTGTGCCCACCGCCAGCACCTGGCCTGTGCGCTTGCTCACGGCCACGACCGAAGGTTCATTGAGCACGATGCCCCGACCCCGCACGTGGACGAGCGTGTTGGCGGTCCCGAGGTCGATGCCGACGTCGGCCGACCAGATCCCCAACACGGACGAAAACAGGTTCAAGGCGCGTGGAAGTCGTGGGTCAAAATGTGGTGGGTCGCGGTGGATCATACACCTGGTAGCGGTGTTTTCCACAGGTTGACCCCAGATGTGGGGTGCTACCACCAGGATCCGAGCAGCGCGGGGCTGCTCAGCGGACGATGAACGAGGTCCCGATCACCAGCAGCAGCACCAACAGGGCGAAGGGCGGCATGGCGCGCGTGTACAGGCCTCGCGCGAGCGTCGGCCCGCGCCGGTCCATCACGAGACCCCCCACCACCATCAGGGCCGCCACCCCGAAGGTGATCCCGAAAAACCGCAACAGCGCCGGCAGTCCGGCAGCCGCAGGCGGGACGAATAGTGTCGTGAAAAGCCCGCAGTACGAGAACCAGGACAGCGCTCTCGCGAGGTCGAACCGCTGCCTGCTTCGCCGGTCGGCCGGTGGTGAAAATGGCCAGACGCGGAGCAGCGCGGGCAGGCAAAGAAGATAGAGAAGCCCGCTCGCCACCTTCACCGGGAGAAGCGCCGGCACCAGCACGTTTCCCAACACCTGCGGTCGAAGGCTTTCCGGCTGCACCGCCGGGCCCAAGACCGCGAGCAGCCAGCAGAACTCGACGACGAGCAGGATGCTGGGCTCAGGGACGTGCTCAACGGTCAGCGCAAGCTCAGCCCAGACCGTGAAAGCGAGCGCGATGGCGGCGATCACCACGCTGCGCTCCTCGGTCGGCACGGGGTTGTAGGGCGCCGCCAGCTGGACCGCGGCGAGTACCGAACAGATGGCGACCGTGGCGGCAACAGGCGTGGGCCTGCGGCGCGGCACCTCGGAGAGCTTCCAGACTCCATGAGCAAGCCTGCCCCACGCGATCTCGACCAGGCCGCCGAAAGCGAGCAGGGTGAGTAGGCCGGGATAAACGAGCAGCGCCAGGGAGTGCGCGCCGAGGGCCGACAGGATCTGGATCATCGGCCGGCCAGGGTGAGCAGCGGCAGGGGATAGAGGCCCACCACCGCGTTGGCGGCGATCACGATGCCCACGCCGAGCGCCTGGCGCCCGCGAGGCTGGCCCAACGTGCGGCCGAGCCTGAGCGCCACCGGGAGCCACAGCAGCATGCCGGCCGCCAGCACGAGGGCCAGCGGCCAGTACATCTGCGTCGCCGCGCGCAGGAGCAAGACCCTGGCTGCGAAACCTGCGAAAGGGGCCGACCCGGCCAGCACGGCGGCCACCATGAGGTTGATCGGGCGGTCGGCCGACTGGTGCTCACGGAGCGCCTGGCGCGACGCGAGATACAGCGGCAGCCTGCCGAACACGATGCTCGACAGGATCAACAAGGCTGCCCCCTGGCCCTCGGTGACGGTCAGGCCGAAACCGCACAGCGCCAGTCCCCAATCCGCCATGAAGGAGTAGTGCCATGCGCGCGTCGAGTCCTCGGCCCTCCATGCCGCGAGCGTGCCCCACAGCATGTTGACCAGGCCCAGCGCTATGAGCATCGCCCCCAGGTCGGTGCCCGCATCCTGGGACAGCAGCCCGCGCACCTTGATCAGAATCGCAGTCGCGGCGACCGGCCCTACGAACCCGATCCACGCCGTGGGCGACACGACCACCATGTCCTCGGGTTCGAGGACGTGGATGTACGGCAGCAATCCCACACATGCGGCGACGCCGGCGGCGAGCCCGACGGCCGCGAACCTCTGCAGCATCTCGGGGCCCTGCACCCGAGCGAACAGGAGCGCCACGGCGATCAGGACCACGGCGACGACCGGCATCTGAAGTCGTGATGCGAAGTCGCGTTTTCCCGGAAGCGAGGCGTGAAGCACCGCCAGGACCAGGAGCGCCAACACCAGGAGGTCGAGGCTCGGCGCCAAGGCGATGGCCACCATGCCGGCGAGCCCGGTTCCCCCTCTCGCCAGGAGCGCGGTCCTGGATACTCGCGGAGGCGACATCGCGACCGCGAGTCCCAGGGCCGCCGCCGCGGCGATTAGCAGGGGCAGGCACGTGGCCACGTCAGGAGGCATTGGCGACCCGCACCGGTACCAGCGGCGCTGCAGCGGCGACCAAGGCGGCCGCGACGTAGGGCCAGAGGCCGGGAGAGCCGGCCCCGAGGTGAGTGGCGATAGCGGCGGAGAGAGCAAGAACGGCCACGGCGGTCACCACGCTCGAAGGCTCGCGGCTAGACACGATCCGAGCACCGCTCAACCCGATGACGCTCAACACCGCGAAGCGAGTCGCGCCGCCGGAGCCGGTGGTCACCGAAGCCGCGAACCACAATGCGACGAGGCCTCCCGCCACGCACATGATCAGGCGCGGCGTGGAACCGGGCGGCATCATAGCCCAGCCGCCTGGACCCGCACGGTAGCGCAGCACCGCCGCCGCGCCGCCGCCGATCAAAACGATCACGGCGGCCACGCCATCGCCGTTCTGCCACGCAATGGCAGCGAGGCCGGCGGTCGCGACGGCGAGCCCGGCGGCAAGCCCGCGGCGCCCATCGGCGAGCACGATGGTCGAGACGCCCAACCAGCCAAGAAAAGCTCCGACCGCTGCGATCAAAAGGTCACTGGCGGGTGACCGCAAAAACGAGGGCGGCCAGAGCAGCGAGCCACAGCACCGCATGACCACCCGCCGCAGCCGACTCGATGGCACGCAGGTCGACAATCGAGCGGTACTGGTCTGGAACACGGGTGGCGCGGACGGCGGCCCACAGCCGGGCGAAGGGTTGCCGTCCGGGCATCGTGAACAGCGCCGGCCGCGTCTGGCCCCGAACCGGCGTGGTGCCGGCGAAGGCGTAAACCAGCACTGCGATCGCCAGCAGCGGAATGAAGAGACTGAGGGCAGGAAGCACGGTCGAGACAGTCTCCACGCTCACCAGCCCGCCCGCCACCGAACCGGCCGAGCTCCCGGTCATCACCTTGCCCTGGGCCGGGTTCGCGAAAGCGGACTGGAAAGCAGCGAGGGCGGGCCCCGCGACGATCGTGACCGCGGCGATGGCCATCGCAATTCGCGGAAACGTCTCGGCGACCGCATGCCCGGGGCCCCCGGGCAGGCCGATGGCTCGCGCGGCTGCCACGATCCAGACCACCCAGGTGGCCGCCCCGGCCAGGCCGATCAGGCCGATGGAGTTGCCCGCTTCGAAGGTCGCCTCCAGACCCAGCACGCGAGCGCCGAAGGCGAAGCCGGGCGGCAGGCCGGCGGCGGCGGCGACGGCAAACAGGGAAGCCAGGCCCGCCCGGTCGGGAAGAAGTGCGAGGCAGGCGGTCAGCGCAGACGCGGTGGCGAGGCTGAGCAGGCCGGCCACGAGTCCGAGCGGCGTGCCCAGCGCGATCATCATGAGCGCGAAACCGCCAAAGCCGGGGATGACCTCTGCGAGAAAGTCGCGCCGGGTCGCCGCTCCCTGGGCGCGGATCGCGGCGCTGAGCGCGACGGCGACGCCGAGGCCGCCCAGCACCACGTTCAGGCCAGGTTGCGGGTACCGGCCATCCCCTATCTCGTACGCTCGGACGAGCAGGTAGAAACCCAGGGGGTACAGGGTTGCGACCGACATCCCGGCCGCGCGCAGGGAGGGCCGCGACCACACGATCGCGGGCCATGACCGCCACGGAAACAGTCCCGAAGCGCCGAGGGCGGCGACTGCGATCAGCGCGAAGACCGGGCCCGTCAGGTTGGCGACCGGCACCGCTGCGAAGCCGTCGGTGCCCACGCGGGCTTCGAAGATCACGCCGGCCCAGCTCAGGGCCAGCCACGAGCCGAGCAGGAGACCCCAGCTCGGGCGCGGCGCCTTCACGTCCTCCGTGTCGAGCTGCACCACCGCCAGGGTGGCCGCGGTTCCACCTGCGAAGGCGCACAGGACCACCCCGCCCGATTCGATCGCCGTGATGGCCGCCGCGACGCCGACGAGGGCAACGGTCGCCTCCTGCCACGTACGGGGCTGCAGCGACAGCAGCACCGCCGCGGGTACCGTGACCATCAGGCCGAACGCAAACCCGACGGCGTCGATTCGCAGCAGCAGCGGCGAGCCGAAACCAAGGGGGCCGAGGTTCAGGTCCTGAGTGGAGCGCACCGAAAGCCACAGGAGCAGCAGCGCCGCGACGGCTCCCCAGGCCCCGACGGCGCAGGAGATGCGGCCAAGATCCACGCCGGCCAGGCCGAATGCGGTGATGAGGGCTGCGGCGACCAGCGGGATGAGGATCGGCGCCAGCACGACGAGCGACGGCATCGCGCTAGCGTAGCGACGCGAGGGTGCGCGGCACGGTTCGCGTCGGAGCAGCCACGCGCAAGCCGCGCGGGGCTCCGTGCGCCGGCTTCACTCAGTGTTCAGTCGAGCGATCGCCGCGCGAAGCTCCGCCGCGCGCTCCCGGAGCTTGGTGACGATCTCTGGCGGCGCCTTGGAGGTGAAGTCGGGGTTGGCCAGCTTCGCTTCGGCCTTCGCGAGCTCGTCCCTGAAGCGCTTGAGCTCCGACACCCGACGGGCGTCGCCGGCCCCTGCGGGAAAGCTCACCTGACCTGGCACGACCGCCAGCGGCGTCCCGCCCTCGAGCCCATCGTCGAGCTCCAGCCACGCCAGCCGTGCGGCCAGCATGGCGACGGTCTGGCCGGCTTCATCGAACCTGACCTTGCCCCCGCGCGGCGGGGCGCCAGCCGCCTGGCGGTGGCCACGGGCCTCTTCGACGATCCTCATGACGAGCTCGAAGCTTTCCTCGGCGTCGGGAGCCACGAGGCGGTCGAGCCCTTCGGGCCACGATGAGCGCATCAGGTAGTCGCGCGTGCCCGGCATCCGCGACCACAGCTCCTCCGTGACGAAGGGCATGAACGGATGCAGGAGCCTAAAGATGTTGTCGAGACAGAAATACGCGACGTCCTGTGCCGCGGCGTCGCCGTCGCGCAGCCGCTCCTTGGCCGCCTCCAGGTACCAGTCGCAGAACTCGTTCCACGCGAAGCCGTACGCGGCCGCGATCGAATCCTGGAACGTGAAGCTCTCGATGCCGGCGGTGACCGCCGATGTCGCGTACGCCAGCCGGGAGAGTATCCAGCGGTCTTCGAGGTGCTCGCCCGCCTCCAGGATTCCGGGCGGGCCCGAGGGCGGCGTGCCTGGCGAGCTCAGGACCAGGCGCGTGGCGTTCCAGAGCTTGTTGCAGAATCGGCGGTAGCCTTCGACGCGGCTCTCGTCGAAGCGCACGTCCTGGCTCGACATGGCGACCGATGCTGCCCACGCTCGAAGGGCATCGGTGCCGTATTTGTCGATCAGCTGTCGAGGGTCGACGCCGGTGCCTAGCGACTTCGACATCCTTCGACCATCAGCCGCCTGGACCTGGCAGTGGATGGCCACGTCGGAGAACGGCACTTCGCCCATGAATTCCAGGCTGGTCATGATCATCCGGCTCACCCACAGGTTGATGATCTCGCGGGCGGTGGCATTGAGGTCGGTCGGATAAAACGCCGCGAGGTCATCCGTCTTCTCCGGCCAGCCCAATGTTGCGAACGGCCACAGCGCCGACGAGAACCAGGTGTCGAGAACGTCTGGGTCCTGAGTGAGGTCTCGGCTGTCGCACTCGGTGCACGCTGCCGGTTTCTCGATCGCCACAAGCTGGTGTCCGTTCTCGCAGTAGTAAACCGGGACGCGGTGCCCGAGCCACAGCTGCCGGCCGATGTTCCAGTCACGCAGACCGTTGAGCCAGTCGAGATACGTCCGCTCGTAACGCTCCGGATGCCAGCGCACCTTGCCCGCAGCCGACGCCTCGAGAGCCTTGTCGCGCATGGTCTCCATGCGCAGCCACCACTGTTCGCTGACCATGGGCTCAATCACGGCGTGACAGCGGTCGCAGTGGCCGACGTCGTGCGTGTACGGCTCCTCTTTGACGAGCAATCCCTGCGCCCGCAGATCCGCCACCACTCGCGCGCGCGCCTCGAGCGCAGGCAGGCCGTCATAAGGAAGACCCGGCACGTTCATGCTGCCGTCCTCATGCATTCCATTGACGGTCTCGAGCGAATGTCGCTGCCCGATGTCGTAGTCCATCGGGTCGTGGCCGGGGGTGACTTTCAGCGCTCCGGTGCCGAAGTCCTTCTCGACGAGCTCGTCGCCGACGATAGGCAGCTTGCGGCCGACGAGCGGGAGCACCGCAACCTTCCCGACCAGGTTGGCGTAGCGATCGTCCGCCGGGTTCACGGCGACGCCGGTGTCGGCGAGCATGGTCTCAGGGCGCACAGTCGCGATCACCACTTCCCCACCGCCCTCGATCGGGTAACGGATGTGGTACAGCACGTCGTGGTGCTCTTCCCATTGGATCTCGAGGTCGGAGATGGCTGAGCGATCGCGCGGACACCAGTTGACGATGCGCGGCGCGCGGTAGATCCAACCGCGCTCGTAGAAAGCGACGAACGCGGTCATGACCGCATTGACGTATCTCGAGTCCATCGTGAAGCGCAGACGGCTCCAATCCATCGACGCGCCCAGCAATCGCAGCTGGTTGATGATCGTGGCGCCGACCGTGGCGTACCAGTCCTGCACTCGCGCATCGAACTTCTCGCGGCCGAGGTCCTCCTTGCTCGACCCCTCGCGCGAAAGCTGCTTCTCGATGACGTTCTGCGTCGCGATGGCCGCATGGTCGTAGCCGGGCAGAAAGAGCACCTCGAATCCGTTCATTCGCTTGTAGCGCGCGAGCAGGTCGTAGATTGCGGTTTGGAGCGCATGCCCCATGTGCAGCTCACCGGTGATGTTGGGCGGTGGGAAGCACATCGTGAACGTGGGCTTGTTGCTCGAGGCATCGGCGACGAACAAGCCGTCAGCCTCCCAGCGCGCGTACCAGCCGGCCTGGACGGCCTGCGGGTCAAACGCTTTGGGCATCTCCTTGTTGTTCATTGGGCGTGTTTCATCGCTCTTGGGAGGTGGAATGCGCCGGCACGAAGGTCGCTTTTAGCGCGACTGAGCCGGCGAGGGTACGGATACAGGCCCGACGCTCTCGTGGCGGCTCATGGTTTGGTGAATTCTAACGCTTGGAGCGCTGCCTTTCGGTCAGATCATCGATGGCTCGCGTGGCCCCTGTCGAGCGGGCGATCGAAGTGAACAGGCCCGGCGCTAGAGCCTGGGCCACGACACCTGCCCTCACCTGGAACGGCACGACGTCGACCTCGCCGCGGTTCTTGGTGATGGCTGACCACACAGCCTCAGCCACCTGCTCCGGCGAGACTTCACCCGCCATTGGGTTCACCTTCAATCCGGTCTCCGCCCACATTCCCACCTTGCTGACGAAGGTCGGATAGATCACCGAGACGCCGACTCCGCTGCCCCAGAGCTCCTCGCGCAGCGCGAGCCCAAATCCGCGGAGACCGAACTTCGTGGCGTGGTACAGGGTGGCGGCGGCGGTCGGCACCTTGCCGGCGACAGACGACATGAACACCAGGTGGCCTGACTTGCGCTTGATCATGGCCGGCGCGAGCTCGCGCGCCAGCACGATTCCGGCGCGAAGGTTCACCGTCAGGGCACGATCCAGCTGCGCGATGGTGTAGCTCGTCAGCGCGCCGCTCGCGGGCAGTCCAGCGTTGGAGACCAGCACGTCAACGCGGCCCGCGGCCCGGGCAAGCCTTTCCGGTTCGCCGGGCAGCGAAAGATCCGCCACCACGACCCGCGAGCCGCCCAACTCCTTGGCGAGCTTTCTCAGCGCGGGCCCGCTGCGAGCCGAAAGGACGAACTTCGCGCCGGCGCGATGCAGCCGGCGCGCAATGTGAGGTCCAAGCCCCGCAGAAGCTCCGGTGAGGAGGACGGTCTTGCCACGCAGGTCCTCCACAGGCCGAAGACTAATCGGTCCTAGGCGGACTCTCCGACCACGCGAGCAGGCGAGTCGCCTTCCTCGGTGAGCTCGAACTCGGGCTCCAGCGCCTCGCGGATCGAGCGTTCGGAGATCAGGCAGCGCTTGATGTCGGGCCGGGACGGAATCTCGAACATCGAGTTGAGCAGGCTTTCCTCGATGATCGACTTGAGCGCTCTCGCGCCAGTGCCCCGGTGCAGCGCAAGCTCCGCGATGGCGTCGAGGGAGCCCTTCTGGAACACGAGCTCGACGTTGTCCAGCGAGAAGAACTTCTGGTACTGCTTGACGAGCGCGTTCTTGGGCTCGGTGAGGATGCGGACGATGTCCTGCTGGTCGAGGTGGTGCAGGGTCACGATGATCGGCAGCCGGCCGATGAACTCAGGGATGAAGCCGTACTTCAACAGGTCCTGTGGCTGCAGGTGCTTGAGCATCTCCGACACGGCCTTGCGCTCGATCTTGTTGTGCGGCGCGCCGAACCCGATCGCCCGGTGCCCGATGCGCTGCTCGACCACCTTCTCCAGGCCGTCGAAGGCGCCTCCGCAGACGAACAGGATGTTGGTCGTGTTGATCTGGATGAAATCCTGGTGCGGATGCTTGCGGCCACCCTGCGGCGGCACGTTGGCCACCGTGCCTTCGAGGATCTTCAGCAGCGCCTGCTGGACGCCTTCGCCGCTCACGTCACGAGTGATCGACGGGTTGTCCGACTTGCGCGCGATCTTGTCGATCTCGTCGATGTAGATGATCCCGCGCTCGGCGCGGCTGATATCGAAGTCCGCGGCCTGGATGAGCCGCAGCAGGATGTTCTCGACATCCTCGCCGACATAGCCGGCCTCGGTGAGGCTCGTGGCGTCCGCGATCGCAAAAGGCACGTCCAGGATCTTGGCCAGCGTCTGCGCCAGGTAGGTCTTGCCGCAGCCGGTCGGACCGACCAGCAGCACGTTGGACTTGCTCAGCTCGACCTCGCCCACGGACTTGGACGCCGAGATGCGCTTGTAGTGGTTGTAGACCTGGACGGAAAGGACCTTCTTGGCGCGGTCCTGGCCGATCACGTACTGGTCGAGCGCCGCGCAGATGGTCTTGGGGTTGGGGATGAATCCCGTCTTCTGCTTCTTGGTGCCGGCGGAGCGGTTGTCGTCCTCGAGGACCTCTTGGCAGAGGTCGATGCACTGGTCGCAGATGAAGACGCCGGGACCGGCGACCAGTTTGCGCACCTGGTCCTGACCCTTTCCACAAAAGCTGCAGCGGGTGTAGCGGCGGCGATCTTCTCGTTCGTTCATGGGTTCCCTGGTATGTCCTTTAAGAAGATGCTGGCGCCGGGGGATTATGACCCCACAGCATCTCGTTGGCAACGCTTATGCATTCACTGCAGATGTAGACGCCGGAGCCGGCTACGAGTCTGATTCCGCGCTCGCCCTGAGCTTTGCCGCAGAACGAGCATTTCGGCCGATGCCATTTGACCTCGCCGCCCTTGCTCTTGCGTCGAAAGATCATCCGGCCGCTACTTTCTCCTTTTCCTTCTCGGCGTCCTTCGCCTTTTCCTTTTCCTTGTCCGCCCCCAGCGGCTTGGTCGGGGTGAGGATGATGTCGTCGATCAACCCGTACTCCTTGGCCGCCTCTGACGTGAGGAAGTAGTCGCGCTCGGTGTCGAGCGTCACCTTCTCGATCTTCTGACCGGTGTGGCGCGCCAGGATCTGGTTCAGCTGCTCGCGAGTGCGAAGGATTTCCTTGGCGTGGATCTGGATGTCTGACGCCTGGCCCTGCATGCCGCCCCAGGGCTGGTGGATGAGGATGTTCGCGTGGGGCAGCGCGTACCGCTGACCGTGGGCTCCGCCGGCAAGCAGCACCGCGGCCATCGAGTAGGCCATGCCGATGCAGATCGTTGAGACCGGTGGGCGGATGTACTGCATCGTGTCGTAGATGGCGAGGCCCGCAGTCACCTGGCCGCCCGGGCTGTTGATGTAGACGGCGATCTCCTTCTCCGGGTCTTCCGACTGTAGGAAGAGAAGCTGCGCCACGACGAGGTTGGCAACCTGGTCGTCGATCGGGGTGCCGATGAAAACGATGCGCTCCTTCAGGAGGCGGGAGTAGATGTCGAAGGCGCGCTCGCCGCGGCCTGTGTTCTCGACCACCATCGGGACGAGGTAGCTCGATGGACGTTCGGTTCGGCTCATGTCGTGCACAAGGTCATTCTAGACAGGCAATCCCCCGATGCCGTCAACTTCGGGGACGACCACCTGGAGGAGCCGTTCCAGGACGCGCACCCGGCGGAGCCGCGACGCGAAGTACCGGCGCGCGCTTGCGCTCTTCTTCAGCTCGGCGACCTGGCCTTTCAGATCGTCGTCCCTGCCGGCCTGCTCCTCCAGGAAGGCGATGACGTCCTCGTCGGACGGCTCAAGGCCCTCTTGCCGGGCGAACTCGCCAAGCACGAGGTCGACCTTGATGCGCGCCTCGGCGTCCGGCCTCGCGTCCGTGATCCACTGGTCGACCGTCTTGCCCACGTACTCCAGGTAACGATCCAGCTTCAGCCCCTGCCGGTTCAGGCTCCTCTCGAGGGATTCGAGCTGACTGGTGAGCTCCTTCTCGA
This sequence comes from Candidatus Dormiibacterota bacterium, assembly GCA_035468355.1. GTDB lineage: Bacteria > Chloroflexota > Dormibacteria > Dormibacterales > Dormibacteraceae > DATKSS01. The sequence goes on along the minus strand of DATITA010000012.1, from coordinate 38,675 downwards.
CGAGGGTCTCGGGCACCTCCACCGTCGAGGCTTCCACCAGCGCTCGCACCACCGCCTGCTCGCGCTCCATCTGCGCCATGTCCCTCGCAGCCTGCTCCAGCTCCGCCCGAACCGAATCGCGATACGAAGCCGCCGTGTCGTGAGCGCCGTTGCTGAGGATCTTGGCCAGCGCATCGTCGAGGGGCGGCAGGACCTTCTCCTTGACGCCGCGGACCGTCACCCGGATCGTGGCCTCCTTGCCGGCGAGGGCGGGCTCGCTGTAGTTGTCGGGAAACGTCACCCGGGCCTCGCGGGACTCGTCGACGAAGGCGCCGGGGAGGACCTCGAGGAGCTCGGGCAGCAGTACCCCCTCCTTGATCTCGGCCTCCATCGCCTGGCGGCTTTCCGACGCGACGAGCTCGCCGTCGACTTCGACCTCCACGTCGATGATGGCGATGTCGCCGGACCGCACCTCACGCTCCACCGGGGTGATCTCGGCCATCGGCTGGCGCACGTCTTCGAGGCGCCGCTCCAGCATCGGTTCGGTGACCTCGATCGACGGGACCGTCGGCTTCAGCGACCTGGCGTCGGCGAGGGTCACTTCGGGCATCACGCTGATCGTCGCTTTGAGGCGGGCCGGCCGGCCGCGCTCCAGCTCGAGCACCTCGACGTCCGGGTTGTCGATGGGGTCGATGGACCTCTCGTCAAGCGCCTGCCGCATGATCTCGGGCACCATCGTCTCGACCACCTCTTCTCGGAGCACGGCCGGGCCGAGCCGAGCCTCGACGAGCGCTCGGGGCGCCCGGCCGGGCCGGAAGCCTTCGATGCGAGCCCGGGAGACCAGGCGGTTAAGGACCCGCTCATACGTGGCGTCGACCACCTCGGCCGGCACCTCGATCGTCATGCCGACCTGGCTTCGCGGGAGCGGCTCGGTCGATACGTTCAGGGAACCAGGCACCCCGTAATGCTACGGGTGAACCGAGTCGCGGCTCGCCGGCGGTCTAGCAGTTCGGCGGCTGCTTTTTGGGATTAGGGCAAGCCGTGGGACTGGCAAGTGGGGTCGGCGACGGGCTGGCGAGCACCGGTCCGGTACCGGGGTCGGGAGGCAGCACGTAAGTCGGCCCCGTCGGCGTCGGGCTGGGCGGGTTGTCCCCGGGCAGCTTGGCGACGCTGGGGGTGTCGCTCAGGAACCAGCTGTTGTTGGCGCCGGAGACGACGTCCGGAGGAGGCGTGTACCAGCGGTTGCCGGGAACGCCCGCGAGCGCTTGCGAAACGAACGAGTGCACCGCCGGCGATGCGACGAACACTCCGTCCGCGCCGCTGACCATCGTGTAGTTGTTGTTGAGGACGTCGCCGACCCAGAGCGCGACGGCGATGTCAGGCGTGAACGCGACGGTGACCGCGTCCTTGAAGTTGTCGGTCGTCCCGGTCTTGGCGGCGACGGTGCGGTCCTTCCAGTGCAAGGCGCTGTTGCAGCCGAACACCATGCAGCGGTTCTGGTCGTCAGACATCGTCTGGGCCATCAGGAAAGCCACGCCGGGGTCGATCGCCTGCCGCGCTCGCTGGTCGGGGTGGTCCGTGTAGAGCACCTGGCCATGCGAGTCGGCGACCTGCAGGATCGCCTGGGGGCTGTGGTAGACGCCCATGTCGGCGTACGTGGCGACTCCGCCCGCGTGCTCCAGCAGCGTGATGGGGTAGCCGCCGAGAGTCAGCGAGGGCCCGTACTCGTCGGCCGGCGCGGTGGCGTTGTAGGTGCCGTCCGGGTTGACGAAGCGAGGGTAGACACCCAGGTTCCGCATCCAGGACAGGACGGCGGGCACCCCGATCGACAGCTCGACCTTGACGGCCGCGATGTTGAGCGAGTTGCCCATCGCCTTCTTGAGCGGCAGCACGCCGTGGGTCTTGTTGTCGTAGTTGCGGAACTGCGTGGTGCTGCAGCAGTCCTTGTAGATCAGCGGGCTCGGGCCGTCGTAGACGGGAGTGTCAACCGTCGCCGCCCGTGCGTTGTAAACGCTGCCGTAGGTGTACGGCTTCATCGACGAGCCCATGTTCCGGGGGATGGTCGTGTAGTTGATCTGACCGGCCGAAGCGTTGTAGTTCGGCGATCCGACCATGACCAGGATCTCGCCTGTCTTCGGATCCTCGGCGATCATCCCGGACGAGAGCTGGCCCCTGGGGTCCCAGCACTTGGCGCCTGCCTCTGACAGGTAGGACCAGCCGTCTGGGACGCCGCTGCTGTAGCAGCCACGTCCGGGTTTGGCGGCCAGGTTGTTGCTCACCACCGCCTCACCGATCTGCTGCATGTGGTAGTCGAGCGTCGTCTTGACGTTCAGCTGCTGGACGCCGGGCTGGAATCCGAGCTGGCGCAGCTCGGCCTGCACGTAGTCCACGAAGTGCGGCGCGAGGAAGCTGTTGATGGGCGCCTGGTAGGTCAGCTGCTCTGCGAGCGCCTTGTCCATGTCCGCTTGCGAGATGTAGTCCGACCTCACCATCGCCTGCAGGACCTGTGTCTGGCGGAGCTTGGCCGCGTCGGGGTGGAGCACAGGGTTCCACTCCGTCGGGGCCTGGGGCAGCCCGGCCAGGACCGAGGCCTGCGCGAGGTCGAGCTTGGAGGCGGGGACGTGGAAGTAGCTCCCGGCCGCCGCCTCGATCCCATAGGACTGCGATCCGTAAAAGCTCTTGTTCAGGTACAGCTCCATGATCTGGTCCTTGGAGTACGTCTGGCTTAGCTCGTACGCGAGCGCCAGCTCCCTGATCTTGCGGCTGACTGTCTGGTCAGGGGTCAGGAACTGCTGCTTGGCCAGCTGCTGCGTGATGGTGCTCGCGCCGCTGACGATGTGTCCTGAACGGAGGTTGTCGAAAGCGGCGCGGATGATGCCCTGGATGTCGAAGCCGGGGTTGGTGTAGAAGCCTTTGTCCTCGATCGCGACCGTGGCCTGGATCACGACCGGCGCGACGTCTTTGAGCTTCACCGCAAGGCGGTGGTCGCCATGGTTTCCCACGTCAGCGAGCAGGACTCCGTTCTTGTCGGTGATCACCGTGTCTCCCGCGAACGCGGCGCTATCGAGTCCCTGGATCGATGGAAGGCTGTCAAAAAAGGACTGCGCGTAGGCGTCCGCGGCGAACCCGAGCACGATCAGGACCGCGAGCGCAGCTCCGAGCCCGCGGACGAGCAGCTTGCGGCGGATCCTCTGACCGATCGGCGACCATCCCGCATGGATGCGGGCGCGTGGGGTGTGCCCGGCCTTCGTCTTGATCTTTTCGGGAATGTTTTTAGCCATGGTTGGGAGGCGCGTTGATTCTACGGACCTCGCCCAAGCCAACGGCCGAGGGCGAAAGTCGGTTACGCGGGCCGGAGCCGGGCCACGAGCCCCTGGCGCGCAAGGCGCCACTCTTCGGGGTCGATCGCCCGCAGCAGGTAGATCGCCACCAAATAGGCGACCGATCCAGCGGGAAGGCTGATGAAGATGGAGAACCTGGCCAGCGGATAGAGCACGACGCCCATCACCGCGCCGGCCAGCACGATGCGCCAGCCGAGCCAGATCACCGGAAGCCTCAACTCGGGCTGATTGCGCTGGACGAACCACCAGCCGAAAGCGCACAGGGCGGCTTCCGTCAGCACGGTGGTGGTGCTCGCCGCCAGGTACCCGTACCTGGGGATGAATACCAGGTTGAGGCCGATGTTGAGAGCCGCGGCGAGGCCGGTGGCCCAGGCGTTTAGGTGCTGGCGGTTGATCGCGTTGAGCATCGCGTAGAAGGCGGAGCTGCAGAACAGAAAGACGATCGCGATCGCCAGGATGCGAAGCGAGGGCTCGGATTGCGGGAACAGGTGAAACAGGCGGCCGATTGGATGCACGAGCACGAAGGTGCCGACGGTGAGGGGCCACCCGAGCAGCAGCAGCACCTTGAAGAACCTCGCGTACGCGAGCTTGAGCCGCGTTGCGTCGCTCACGAAATACACGCTGAGAAGCGGGTACACGACAACCTGGATCGCCAGGGGGATGAACTGCAACGCTTCGAAGGGCTTGTAGGCGAACGTGTACCAGCCGACCTCGGCAAATGAGCGGAAGTGCTGCAAGATCGGGACGTCGGCCCGGAAATAGAGGTTGGTCAGAAAGAAGGTGATCCCAAACGGGATCGCCAGTGGAAACCAGCGCCGCACGAGCCGGAGGTCGAGGCCGATGCGCACTCGTCCAAGATCGAAGACGCGGATGACCACCAGCGAATAGACCACCGTGAACAGAAAGGAGGCGGCGTACGCCCAGATATAGAAGTTGACGTCAGCGTGTCGCCGGGAGCCGAGCAGGATCAAACCGCCCTGGATGAGGATCTCGGCGATGATCGCAATCGCGTCAAACTCAGCGCGGCCCACCGCATAGAAGGTGTTGCGAAGTAGGTTGGCGTAGGCGGTGGCCACTAGCAGCGCCGCGCCGGGAATGATCAGGCCCGGTAGACCCGCGCCCACCTGGAGAGCTATCGCCAGGATCACGGCCGACGCGGCGGCGAGGACGAGCTTGAAGACCATCAGAGTGCCTAGGAAATCGCCAATCTCCTGTGGCGAGCGCGCCGCCTCGCGCGTGTAGAGCGGGTTGAAGCCGAAGTCTGCCACCACCGAGACCAGGGCCAGGTACGCGATCAAGGTCGTGTACCGACCGTAGTTGGTGTCGCCGAGAGCGTTGGCGAGCACGATCACCACGACCAGCGAGATGACACGGGAGACGACGCGGGCGCCGAGTATGAGGACCGAGTTGCTCACGGCCCGCGAGCCGAGCTGGTCGGCGGCGGCGCCCGGAGACTGGTCGCCCACGGCGAGAGTATGAGTTAGAGGCGAGCGGGCGCTAGAAGTTTCCCGTTCTCACCTTGACCGGCGACTCGGGCGCCACCAGCAGAAGCACCTGGCCCTGCGCCAGCGCGGGATGGTGCTGGTCGAGGTCCGCGATCGCGTGCGTGAGCTGGGCGTAGCTGATGTGATAGCCACGCCCCGCCGAGATGCCCGGGTCGTTGAGCCAGACCCCCGCGCTGTCGTAGCCGATGATCACGACGAAGTGGGGCACCGACCAGCTCGTCTGCTCGTAGTGGCTGGTGTAGCCGGGATAGTGAGCGTTACCGAGCCCGTGGGTACGCACCTCTGCAAGGAGAGGGCGACCCGCTGAAAGCTGCTCGGCGATCACATGCGGGTCGTTGGGCACGATGCGGTACGTGTACCCAAAATGCTGCTGAGCCAGCTCGCCCATCATCGTGTCGTTGAGATCGGGTTGCGGCTTCCAGGAATCGATCTGGCGGATCGTCGCGTCCGCGGCGTGGGGATCGATGACCACAGCCTGGTCGTGCTGCCAGTACGCCACCACCATCGCCAGGTTGGCGGCCTCGCAGCTTTCCTGATGCTGCGCCCAGTTGTTCAACGGGGCCTGCGTCGTGAACGGGACCTGGAGGAGGACGTGGTCCGGCAGGGCCTCCGGCGTCGGGATGACGGCCGGCTCGCTCGTGGGGATCGGCTGTGCCGCAATCTCGGTCACGCCGGCCAGCGGCCGCGCCACCCTTGCGTTCAGGTAGTGTCGCGCGGCCCCGCCTGTGGCGCCGCCGAGGACGATCGCCGCGATGACCGTGATCGCGATCCCGCCCCAGCGAATGCCTTCAGACCGGCGCCGGCCGGCCTTTCTCCTCAGGCGGACTTCCACGGCTCCTCATCTTTCCCACGGCGCAGCCGACCGGAAACGCCCGCCTGACACGGATTACCAATCGAGTTTAGAGATGTAAAGCCACGCCTATACTCGGCTGCGGGCATGGAACGACCGTCGCGGAGCTCGGTCGGTGTTGGGAATCGATGATCCGGCTCCTGAAGTGGGTGGCCGCGCTCGGCGTGGTCGCCATGATCGCAATCGGGGCGGGGGTCTACTTCGCGTTCTTCGGCGCGGGCCCCCGGGTGAGCTACGTCACCCCCGACATCGTTCCCATCACCGTCAGCACCGCAGCGCCGAGCGACCAGCCGCCGGTCAACCTGCCCGTCGCCGTCATCCTGCCGGTGCCGTTCACGCCTCAGGCCCCGCTCGGCAACTGGGCGGCGCGACAGCACACTTGCGAGGAAGCGAGCCTGGTGATGGTCGACCGCTACCTGCGCGGGGACCACTCGGGCGCTCTCATCGACCCCCACACCGCCGACGCTGCGATCAACCAGATCACAGCCTGGAAGCCTACCGTCGACCTCACTGTCCAGCAGCTCGGAGAAGTCGCCAACACGAACCTCGGGTGGGCTTACCAGGTGGTGCCGGCCGACCGGTTGAGCATGAAGCAGCAGCTCGCGCTCGGGCGGCCCCTGATCGTGGGGGTCCGCACGCACGGTCTCGGCAACACGAACTACCCCGGCTTCAGCACGCATTTCGAGCAGCCGGGCTGGTCGGTCTCGCACTACCTGGTCGTGACCGGGTACGACCAGGGGGATGCTTACGTCCTCAACGATCCCGGCCTGACGCGCGGCCACGGGTACCACATCCCCTTCGACCAGCTGATGCACGCCATCGACGACCTCGACCAGGCCTATCCGAATCTCAATGCTGGTCGAGTCTTCCTCGTGCTGGCCCCGGCCGCCTAGCGCCGCCCACCCCAACCCGCGAGGCTCAGGCAAGGACGATCGCTTCCCGGAAGTCTGAGTACCCGGCCTCGAACGCGCCCTTGCTGATCCAGTACTGGCCCCTGATCGGGTCGTCGACCAGCACCTGGGTCGGGTTCACCCCCACGACGACGTATACGTGTGACGCGAAGACGGGGCCGATCCAGGGGATCGACTGACCGTCGAAGCTCAGGTAATCGTGCCGGGGGTGCCACTGCCAGTCCCAGGTCGCGAACGCGACCACCGGGTGACCGGCGGTGACGCGCGCATAGATCGTGGCCGCCGACATCGACCCGTAATCCAGGATTCGCGCCCCGTGTGCCTGCGCCACGCGCACGAGCGGGGGGTAATAGGTCCCGAAACCCGTGTAGTTGCTCTCGCTGTCGTTCACGTTCCCGACGAACGTCTGATACGGGTTGCCCCAGCGCACGCGGCCCTGCCCGTCGACGTACTTAGGGCGCGTGTCGGCACCAAGCTCAGCCAGGATCTGGTCCTGGCTCAGGTTGATGCCCTGGTGCGAAAGCGCCATCGACAGCGCAGCCTCCTCGCAGCTCAGCGGGTGATCCTGGTAGTAGAAGGTGACGCCGGAGACCAGGTGCGGGCGGCTGAGCGACAGGTAGATCTCGTGGTTGGCGGCCGCGGCGACGGTGTTCAAGTCCGCCGTGATCGCGTCGAACAGCGCGGGGGTGAGGACGCTGCCGTACTTGCCCAGGTCGGTGGCCACCCGCGATCGATAGCGGGAGATGTCGAGCCCGTAGTAGCCCGCCGTCGTAATCACGCCGTTGGTACGGGCCATCGCCGACTGGGTGATTGCGGCGGCGTCGAGGCGACCCTGCAGGTCCTTCTGCGCAGCGGTCTGGCCGCGGGTCAGCAGCTCGGCGCGAGCCAGCCGGTCTTGCGAGCCGAGACCGCTGTATACGTCAGCCTGGGCCAGGAGGTCCGCCGCCGGGTCGCTGCGGATCCCCATCGCCTTCGCCTGGCTCGCCTCCTGCCCGATCGCCGCGGTCACGGTTGCCATTCGACGGTCGATCGGAACCAGCCGAGCCTCGAGGTCCCAGGTCGAGCGCAAGGCGAAAAAGTCCGCCGGCGTGCTCGCGTCCGTGAATGCGTCGAGCCGGGCCTTGCGCTGCGCGAGAGGCTCCGGGCCAATCGCGCGATGCAGGCTCTGCTCGGCCTCGAGGGCGCCGGAGCGGTACACGTTGATGTCCCGGACCCAGATCTGGTCGGTCTGGACCTGCCAGCGGTCGAGCGTCGCGTGCGCCTCGGGCAGCCAGAACATGGCACCCACGCCGAGGTAGGTCCGCGTCTGGCCGCCAGCCCACTCCTGCTCGAGCTGGGCCAGCTCGTAGGCCGGGATGCCGTTCGCCACCATGGAAGCCCAGCGCGTATGAAGGTCCCCGGCGCGCGTCTGAAGCCGCAGCGCGTAGCCGGCATCCATCAGCCCGCCGCCCCAGAGCGTGCCCACGAGCGCCATCACCATCAACAGGGCGGAAACCCTGCTGGGTATGCCGCCCGGCCTTCGGCGGACCGCTGGCGCTGAAACCGGGATGCTGGCGCCAAACCCGAGGAGGGGGCGCCTGACGGCGATCATTCGGTGAGCCTACGGGAGGCCCTGGTGATTATCTCAGCGTTAAGAAATTGACTTAATGTCCCACCGGCTGAGCGAGCGAACAGCCTACGGGAGCCCCTCGGGATTATCTCAGCGTTAAGAAATTGACTTAATGGTTCCACCGGCTGGGAGAGCGAACACCTCGTCCGCCGGGACCACCCGCTCCTGGCGAGTCCCCGGAAAGTGCACTCGGACGCCGGGCCGGCCGGGGCTGCCCAGCTCCCAGCCTGCCAGGTAGAGCTCTCCCGCCTGGGCCAGGTCCGTGGCTTGCGCGACCTTGACCCCGTCGGTGAAGGTCAAGCTCTGCGCCCGCGCGCCGGGATAGCCGAGCCGCACCTCTCCGCCCGTCTTCAGGTTGTAGACGAAGCGCTCAAGGGACTCGGGCTCGCCGCCCGCGATCAGGTCCGCGACGCTCGGGAAACGGCCCTCGCGCATGGCCGCCTTCAGGTCGGCGCGGTTGGCACGATGCGTGAGCCTCTCGCGACGCCTGAGCTCCGTCTGGAGCACGTCGCGTTCGCCCCGGAGCCCCGCAAGCCCCTGCTCGAGCGGACGCATCTGCTCGCGCACGGCCGCGATCCGCTGCTCCAGCTCGGCGGCATCGAGGTTGGCCAGCTCATCAGGCACGATGGAAGACCTTATATCTCGTGCGCCGCCCGGCGGTTGCGAAAACCGGCAAAAAGGGCGATGTCATACGCGATCTTGAGGCCGCCCCCGGCAAAGAAGGGCAGTCCGTAGGCCGCCGCGCCGATCGCGACGCCGGCGAGGGCGGGCCCGAACGACTGGGCGACGCCGCGCACGGCGCCGGTCATCGCGACCGCGCCCGCGCGCTGCGCCGGAGGGACGATCGAAACGATGTAGGCCTGGCGCGCAGGTACGTCCATCTGCGAGAGCGCGAAGCGCGCGAGCAGGATCCCGACCGCCCAGGCCAGGTTGGGGGCAAACGGCACGAGCAGCAGCAGCACGTTGCTCGGCAGGTGCGTGAACACCATCGTGTTGACCAGCCCGAACCGATTGCCCAGCCTCCCCGACACCTCGTATGAGAGCGCCTGGAGCAGAGCGATGGCGGCGAACACCGGGCCCAGCGAGCCGGTGCCGGCGCCGAACCTGACGTGCAGCCAGTACGCAATGACCGCGTTGGCCACGAAGCCACCGCCGAGCGAATCGAGCGCGAACAGCGCGGCTAGACCGGCCAGCGGGCGGAAGGAGCCGAACACCGGGGCAGCGCTCGGCAGCTCCACCTTCGCGCTCATGAAAAGAGGGATTGCGGCAGTCATCAGGCCGATCGCCGCATAGCTCGCGAAGAACAACGTCGACTGAGCGGCACCGGTGGCGAGCGCGGCCGCAAGCCCTCCAGCCGCGTTGAAGAGGCCGCCGCTGAGCGAGTAACGCGCGAACGCGATGTTGCGGCGCGCCGCGGGCACGGTCTCCGCCAGCACTGCCTGCTCGACCGACGCGAAAGGGCCGAGGTCGACGCTGGCCGCGCCGAGCATCCCCGTCACGCCGGCGAGGATCAGAAGCCAGGCCTGAGTTCCCAGCGCGAGGTCGATACCGGTCAGCGACATGAGCAGCCCCGCGATGGCGAGTGTGCGCCGCCGCCCCAGCCGAGCCGACAGGCCGGCCGATGCGAGACCGGACAGCGCAGCAGCGACCAACCCGATCGCCAGGGCGAGGCCGATCTCCGGCGCGGTGAGACCGCGACGTTCGAGGTGGATGCCGATGAGGACCGCCGCGAAGCCGAAGCCGAAAGCCCGAAGTCCACGTCCTGCGAACAGCAGCAGGCGGTCCATGACGCGAACACTGCCAGAATTGGCGGCCGTGACAAGACCCCGACGCATCGTCGGCTTCGGAGGCGCCTTCGGCGGCGGCTTCGGCGGATCGGGGCCCGGGTCCAGGCTGGACGAGTACGTGCTCGAGCTGACTGGTCCCGATCGCCCCAAGGTCTTGTTCCTGCCTACCCCGGTCGCCGACGCCGATCCGAACATCGTCACCTTCTACGAGCGCTTCGCGGGGCCCGCCCAACCGGCGCACCTCAAGCTTTTCGGAGCGCCGGACGCAGCCCGGTGGCAGCCTCTTCTCGTCGACCAGGACGTGATCGTCCGGGTTCCCGCCGGGCTTCGCCGCCGACGACGCGGTCGGCCTGTGCTTCGAGGGCACGGCTCTGAAGGAGGCCGTTACCGACGTCGGCGGGCGCCTGGCCTACCGCCTCGAGCTCGTCGCGGGAGAGCTGCGCGAGGCCGAGGTGCACGCCTGCTCACCTGACGGGTATTTCAACCTCCATGTTGACAAACTCGTACACTCGAAACGTGGAGTCCAGGCGCGAAGCCATCCTCGCCTTCCTGAAGACCCAGGGCCAGGCGTCCCTCGGTGAGATCGCAGCGCACCTCGAGGTGTCCAAACAGGGCGCGCTGCGCCACCTCGAGTCGCTGGAGGCCGGGGGGCTCGCCACCGTGGCGGCGGTTCCGCACGGACGGGGCCGCCCGGAAAGCGTTTACCGCCTCACCCCCGCCGCCGGCGACCACTTCCCCGACGGGCACCGAGAGCTGACCGGCGAGCTGGTCGACTTCATGCCCGGCGAGCAGCTGAAGGAATTCTTCGAGCGGCGCGCTGCGCGTCTCGAGGCCGAATACGCACCCCGACTGGCGGGCCTGGACCTGGCCTCGCGTTTGCACGAGCTGGCGCGTCTGGCCACCGAGCACGGCCACATGGCCGAGGTGGTCGAGCTCCCGGGCGGCGGGCTCGCCCTCCGGCACTGCAATTGCCCCATTCAGGACGTCGCCGCCCGAACCGGCCTGCCATGCCAGAGCGAGCAGGAGATGTACGAGAGGTTGCTGGGCGCCGATCTCGCGCGTTCGACGTGGATGGCCGAGGCGGCCAGCGATTGCACCTACGAATTGAAAGAGGAGGGAGAGAGAGTTGGCTGATTTCGAGATCAAAGACCTGAGGGCCAGCGTCGAAGGCCGGCAGATTCTCAAAGGCGTGACGCTGGGCATCTCCAAGGGCGAGGTCCATGCGGTGATGGGCCCCAACGGCTCCGGCAAATCGACCCTCTCTCACACGCTCATGGGCCATCCCGGGTACACCGTCGACGGCGGCGAGGTGATCTTCAAGGGCAAGAACGTGCTCGAGCTGGAGCCCGACGAGCGGGCGCGCCTGGGCATGTTCCTAGCCTTCCAGTACCCCGTAGTCGTGCCGGGGATCTCGATGACCAACTTCCTGCGCACGGCACTCAACTCCAAGCGCGGCTACGACGGCAAGGACAAGTCCAAGCAGGTGTCGCCCAAAGAGTTCCGCGCCCTGTTGAAGGACGAGCTCGAGGTCCTGCACATGGACAATTCTTTCCTGCCGCGCTACATCAACGACGGGTTCTCGGGCGGCGAGAAGAAGCGCGCCGAGATCCTCCAGATGGCGATTCTGAAACCCGAGATCGCGATCCTCGACGAGACCGACTCGGGCCTCGACATCGACTCCATCAAGTTCGTCGCCGAGGCGGTCAACCGCATGCGCGGCCCCAACCTCGGGGTGTTGATCATCACGCACTACACGCGCATCCTCGAATTCATCAAGCCAGACTTCGTGCACGTGCTCGTCGATGGGCAGTTCGTGCTTTCCGGCGGCCCCGAGATCGCCCACCGACTGGAGAAGACCGGCTATTCAGAGTGGGTCAGCGATGAGCCACAGGAGGTCGCTTGATGGCTACTGCACCCAAGCAGGTCGACGTTGGCTCCGATTACAAAGAGAAGTACGGATTCTCCGTCCCCGAGGACTACGTCTTCAAAGCCAAACGCGGCCTGAACCCTGAGATCGTCAAGGAGATCTCGTGGATGAAGAAAGAGCCCGAGTGGATGATGAAGATGCGGCTGCGCTCGCTCGAGATCTTCCGCAAGAAGCCCATGCCCACGTGGGGCGCGGACCTCTCGGTCATCGACTTCGAGAACATCTTCTATTACCTGCGCGCCTCCGACAAGCAGTCGAAGACGTGGGACGACCTGCCGCCCGACATCAAGAAGACGTACGACCGCCTGGGCGTGCCCGAGGCGGAACGCAAATTCCTCGCGGGCGTCTCGGCGCAGTACGAATCGGAGGTCGTGTATCACTCCCTGCACGAGGAGCTGTCGAAGAAGGGCGTCATCTTCACCGACACGGATTCAGCGCTCCGCGATCACCCCGAGCTGTTCAAGGAATACTTCGGCACCATCATCCCGCCGGCGGACAACAAGTTCGCGGCCCTGAACACCGCGGTGTGGTCCGGCGGCTCGTTCATCTACGTGCCGAAGGGCGTCCGGGTGGACATCCCGCTGCAGGCTTACTTCCGCATCAACGCCGAGAACATGGGCCAGTTCGAGCGGACGCTGATCATCTGCGACGAAGGCTCGTTCGTCCATTACATCGAGGGCTGCACCGCGCCCATCTACACCACCGACTCGCTGCACTCCGCGGTGGTCGAGATCGTCGTGAAGAAGAACGCGCGCTGCCGGTACACCACGATCCAGAACTGGTCGACCAACGTCTTCAACCTCGTGACCAAGCGAGCGATGGTGTTCGGCGACGCGACCATGGAGTGGGTCGACGGAAACCTGGGGTCGCAGATCACGATGAAATATCCCAGCGTCTACCTCATGGAGCCCGGCGCCAAGGGAGACGTGCTCTCGGTGGCGTTCGCCGGTAAGGGCCAGCACCAGGACGCGGGCGGCAAGATGATCCACGTGGCGCCGAACACGACCTCGACCATCACGTCCAAGTCGATCTCCAAGAATGGCGGGCGGACCTCGTATCGAGGTCACATCAAGATGTACCCCGGCGCGAACAACTGCAAGTCGTTCGTCAAGTGCGACGCGCTCCTGCTCGACGATGAGTCTCGCTCGGACACGTACCCGTACAACGACGTCGACGCCGAGAACGTGACCCTCGGCCACGAGGCGACCGTGAGCAAGGTCTCGGACGAGCAGCTCTTCTACCTCATGAGCCGCGGTATCTCGCGCGCGGAGGCCGAGACGATGATCGTCAACGGCTTCATCGAACCATTCACCAAGGAGCTTCCTCTCGAGTACGCGGTGGAGCTGAACCGGCTCATCCAGCTCGAGATGGAGGGCTCGGTAGGCTGAGCATGGCAATCAGCGCCGAGACGCTGGAGAACACTGGCCTCCAGGGCGAACCGGACTGGCTGCGCGATCGCAGGCGCGCCGCGCTCGCGACGTATGAGCGGCTGCCGATGCCGAGCAAGACCGACGAGGAATGGCGACGAACCGACGTCAGCCGGTTCGAACCCTCCGCCTTCTCGGGGCTCGAGCACCGCGACGGCGTCGAGCTCGAGACCGGACCGCTGCCCGCCGGGGTGATCCTGGAGCCGCTGCGCGACGCCGCCACGAAGCACCGCGACCTGATCGAGCCGAGGCTTTTCTCACTCGTCGGCGCCGGCCGCGACAAATTCAACGCCCTGCACGCGGCCTTGTTCACCGGGGGCACATTCCTCTACGTGCCCGACGGCGTGGTCATCGAGCAGCCCATCCTAGGCCGGCACGTCTCGCATGGGGGCGGTAACTTCGTCCTCCCCCACACCCTGATCGTGGCCGGCCGCAACACCCGATTCCATTACCTCGACGAGTACATCGGCGAGGACTCCGAGGAGTCGGGATACCGCAGCGGGTCGGCCGAGATCTTCCTGGGCGAGGGTTCCGAGGTCGGGTACGTGGCCGTCCAGAAATGGGGCCGCAACGCCTGGCACTTTGGCGACCAGCGCGCACAGCTGCTCAAGGATTCCAAGCTGCGCCTCTTCGACGTCACGCTCGGTGGACGTTTCTCGAAGACGCGCGTCGAAGCCTCCCTGGTCGGCCCCGGGGCGGACGCGGAGCTCAAAGCCATCTACCTCGCCTCCGGCGAGCAGTTCTTCGATTTCCACACCCTGCAAGATCACCAGGTCGGCAACACGCGCTCCGACCTGCTGTTCAAGGGCGCCCTCCAGGACGTGGCGCGGACCGTATACGCCGGTTTGATCAAGATCGAGAAGGGCGCCGCGCGGTCCGACGCCTACCAGGCGAACCGCAACCTCGTCCTTTCAGATCACGCGAAAGCGACATCCATCCCCATGCTCGAGATCGACAACAACGACGTTCGGTGCACGCACGGCGCAACGGTCGGCCCGATCGACCCGCAGCACATGTTCTACCTGCGCTCGCGGGGGATCCCTGAGGCAACGGCGCGCCGGATGCTGGTGCAGGGCTTTTTCGGCGACGTGCTCGACCGCATCCCCTTCGAGCACGCGAGAACGCTGATCGAGGCCGAGCTGGAGAAACGTCTTGGCTAGGCATCGCGTCGCGTCGGTCGACGAGGTACCGGCTCAAGCGCTGAAAGGGGTCCGGGCCGGTGGCACTGAGATCTGCCTGGCGCATGCGGAAGATGGCAACTTCTACGCCATCGACGACGAGTGCACCCACGAGAACTTCCTGCTCAGCCAGGGGGAGCTGTTCGAGCTCGACGTCGAGTGCCCGCAGCACGGCTCGCGATTCAACCTGAAGACCGGCAAAGTGACTGGATTGCCGGCCGTGATACCCACCAGGACCTACCCGGTGACCGTGGAGGGCAAGGACATCTTCGTGGAGGTGCCCGACTGAGGATGGCCGTGCGACCCCTCGACGTAACCGCGATCAGGAAGGACTTTCCGATCCTCGAGACCGGCATCGCGTACCTGGACTCGGCGAACACGTCGCAGCGCCCACGCCAGGTGACCGGCGCCATGCTCGAGTATTTCGAGAAGTTCAACTCGAACATCCACCGCGCCGCGTACCACATCGCGGAGGAGGCGACCGTCCGGTACGAGGCGACGCGCGAGAAGGTGCGCGGTCTCATCAACGCAAGCTCGACCAAGGAGATCATCTACACGCGCGGCACGACCGAGGCCATCAACCTCGTGGCGTACTCCTGGGGCCGTAAGAACATCCAGCGCGGCGACCTGATCGTGCTCACGATCCTCGACCACCACTCCAACATCGTCCCGTGGCAGATCCTCGCCGCCGAGCGCGGCGCGAAGATCGAGTTCGTCGACATCGACGATAAAGGGGAGCTGCGCCAGGACCAGTACGCCGACCTGTTGACGCGCGGACCAAAGCTCGTCGCGTTCAACGTGGTGAGCAACGCCCTGGGCACCATCAACCCGGCGCGCGCGATGGTCGCCGCCGCGAGGAAGGCCGGCGCAACTGTGCTCGTGGACGCGGCCCAGAGCACTCCGCACCAACCCGTCGACGTGCAGGAGCTCGGATGTGATTTCTACGCGTTCAGCGGCCACAAGATGCTCGGGCCCACGGGCGCCGGCATCCTGTACGGGCGCCGCGAGCTGCTCGAGATGATGGACCCCTTCATGTCCGGCGGCGACATGATCAAGACCGTCCGCCTGGAGGGGACGACCTACCACGATTTGCCGTGGAAGTTCGAGGCGGGTACCCAGGCGATCGCTGAGGTGATCGGGCTCGGGGCTGCCGTCGACTATCTCGTCGGCCTGGGCATGGACGCAGTGCGGGCGCACGAGATCGAGATCACCGAGTATGCCTATGAGGCGCTCAGCGAGGTCGAAGGCCTGACCGTCTACGGTCCGCCGCCATCACACCGCGCGGGAGTCATCTCGTTTGCGCTCGAGGGGATCCACCCCCATGACCTGGCCACGATCGCCGACCGCGACCAGGTGTGCCTGCGGGCCGGACACCACTGCGCGATGCCCCTCATGACGCGACTCGGCGTGGCGGCCACCGCTCGCGCGTCCTTCTATGTCTACACCCAGAAGGACGAAGTCGACCGCCTGGTCGGTTCCATCAAAGAGGCCCAGAGAATATTCGCATGACCGCACCTTCGGGCAACCCCGACGATCAGTTCTATGCACCCCACGAAATCTTCGATTTCGCGGGGACCCCGCATTTGCGCTGGTCCGCATGAGCTCACGTTCCGGCAACCCAGACGATCAGTTCTATCGCGAGTACATCCTCGACCATTACAAGAACCCGCGGAACTTCGGCCGCCTCGAGCATCCGGACATCAGCCACGAGGAGGACAACCCGCTGTGCGGGGACGTGATCGGGATGGATTTCCGCATCAAGGACGGGGTCATCGAAGACGTGCGGTTCCATGGTCGCGGCTGCGCCATCTCACAGGCGTCGGCTTCGCTGCTGACCGAGCGCATCAAAGGCCTTCCGCTCGAGCAGGCCAAGCAGATCGGCAAGGCGGACGTTTTGGGCGAGCTCGGGATCGATATCTCGCCCGCGCGCATCAAATGCGCGCTGCTGTCACTGAAGGTTTTGAAAGTCGGCGCGTACGGTCTGGCTGATGATGAGGAGGACTAAAGACCAATGACCAACCAGGAAGCTCCATTCCGCGAGATCACGGTGGACGGGGTCAAGCAGCTAATCGACGACGGCTACGAGGTCGTCGACGTACGAGAGGACTGGGAGTGGAACAAGGGCCACGTTCCCGGAGCGCGCCACGTCGTCCTCAACTCGATCCTCGCCCACCCGGCCGCGCAGAAGTTTCGAGACCGCACGATCTTCGTTTGCCACGTCGGGGAACGGTCGGCGGTGGCCTCCGAAATGGCGGTCGCGCTCGGCGTCAAGGACGTGGTCAACCTCCGGGGCGGCACCAAGGCATGGCGAGATGCCGGTCTGCCGCTGGAAAAACCGTGACGGATTTCAGCCCGACGTCCCAGGTCGCGGCTGATTCGACCGTGAAGCCCGAGGACGTGATTGAAGTCCTGCGACAGTGCTTCGACCCGGAGATCCCCGTCAACATCGTCGACCTGGGGTTGATCTATGACATCGCGATCAAGCCTGAGCGCGTCGACGTGAAGATGACCCTCACCGCGCTCGGCTGCCCGATGGCGGCCGAGGTGATGGCGGACGTCCGCGATCACCTGCTCACCCTGCCCGGCATCAGCGACGCCGGCGTCGACCTCGTCTACGAGCCGGTCTGGACCCCAGAGCGCATGACCGAGGATGCGCGCTGGGAGCTGGGGATGGTCTAGAGACCGCCGAAGCCTGGCGGCCGGCCGCTGGGTGACCAGCGGCCGTCGAGTGGCGGTAACTGCGCAATTAATGCCAGTGAACGCCGTCACCTTGAACGTGTCGATGCACCCAGGCTCCAGAATTTAGGTGCTGACCCCGCTTGCCGTCATCGGAGGGGCGACCGGCCTTACGTTGGCGCTGGCATGGCTCGGCCAGGGCCGCCTGGCCACCAAGGACGGTGAAGGAACCCGGTTCAAGGGGATCACCGCCCTCCGCGCGTTCGCCGCACTGGGAGTTGTGGCGTCGCATACGATGGCAACATCACCGCTGGCGGGATTGCCACGCCTGTTCGTCGAGAACATGGCGACTGGCGTGGCCCTGTTCTTTGTGATCTCGGGCTTTCTGCTTTATCGGCCGTTTGCGAACTCGCTCACCGATCGATCAAGGGTAAAGATCTGGCATTTCGCCTTGAACCGGGCGCTGCGTATCGTTCCCCTCTATTTCCTTGCGGTGTTGATCGTCTTCTTGGCGACCTGGGACCGATCGGATCAATCGCTGCTCCGCCTTGCGCACGCCCTTACATTCACCGGGGTCGAGACCAGCGGCGACCTGATACCCGTGGCTTGGTCCCTCGACGACGAAATGGCGTTCTATTTGCTGCTGCCGGTCCTCTATCTCGTGCTTATGGCCTGGCCTAAGCCGCAGCAACGCCTTTGGCTGGGCGTATTTGTGATCGGCGCCCTCAGCCTGCTCTCTCTGGCAACGCTGGCCATGACGCCGAGTGACCAGGCGATCACTGGCGGGCCGTTGACCAAATTCCACCTGTTCGGTTTCGGCATGCTACTGGGCAGCTTCCGCTCGCGCTGGCCCCAATATGAGCCTTCCACCCGAGCGCTTGTGATCGGGGGCGCCGGAATCTTGGTCCTTCTCACCGCGTCCGGCCTCGCTTACGACCGCCATATGTACGTGTTCAGCCCGCTCTGCGGATTGGCCTTCTTCCTGGTCGTGGGCACGGTCGCGTTCAGTGGTAAGGCGGCCACGGTGCCGAAGGCTCTGTCGTGGCGTCCTCTGGTCTTTCTAGGCGACGTCTCGTACGGGATCTATCTGTGGCATGAGCCGATACACCACGTGCTCTTCAACTCGGGCTTGCTGTCATCCAGTTACATCCCTGGGCTCCTGGAACTTGCGTGCTGCACCGTGGCTTTGGCCACCGGAACTTACTTCGCTATTGAAAAGCCTGCGCTGCGGATCAAGAACCGGTGGACTGTTTCCGCAGGCAGCCGGCGCATGGGGCGTGCGGTTTCAATCGCTCAGCCGAAAGGCGCGTCCGCGGCCTGATACCTGCTCACGCTGCCCTGCATCGGCCACCCGGGTGTGGATCTCGTCTACGAGCTGGTCTGGACCCCAGAGCGCATGACCGAGGATGCGCGCTGGGAGCTGGGGATGGTCTGAGAGGGCGCTAGCAGGCGGGCCCAGGCCCGTTGCAGGCGCCCGACCGGAAGGTCAGTTTCCCGTCGACGCACTCGTAGTGATATGGGCCGCTCACGAAGCCCGATCCACCGCCTCCATAAGTGCCCTGGGCGGGACACACGATGTATCTCTGGGTCGCCTCGAAGCCGGCCACGAGCACCGCGACGGCAAGCAGCGACCCGGCCACGGCGATGAGCGCCACCGAGGTCAGGTGCGGACCGCGGAGCGTGCGCACCGTGGCGCCCGTGGCCATCGCCCCCGCAATCACGAGGGGCAGCCCAATCGAAAAGAGCGCGAGGATCCCCAGCACGAGCAAGCCCCCCGCCGCCGCTGCGCGCAGAGGCATGCGCAACCTTGCGGGCAGCCGGCGCTGCAGCGAGGCGGCGAGCAGGGCTCCCATCAGGAGCATGTAGGCGGTCACGAACGGGACGGTCAGCACGTCCAAGCCGCCGTAGCCGCCCTGCGCCCGGACCAGCAATGCGTACGCGATGGCCGTGGCGAGGGTGACTACGAGCGCGAACCAGGTCAGGAATCGCACGGGTCGCGAGTCGACGGCCGGGGCTGCGACCATCACCGGCCGAACTCTAGAGGTTCCGGTCGTGAACCGGGCCTCCGTACACTTACGTGTCGTGACGGAGTTCAGCCCCGGGCTCGAGGGAGTGGTCGCTGCGGAGACCGCGGTGAGCGAGGTGGACGGGGCGAACGGGCGGCTCATCTATCGCGGCGGATACCTCATCGAAGACCTGGCCGCGGTCGCGAGCTACGAGGAGATCGTCCATCTCCTGCTATTCGGCGAGCTGCCGAACACCCGCCAGCTCGACTCGTTGCGCCGTCAGATGGCTGAGGCCCGCACCCTGAACGATGCGGCGCTCGGCGCCCTGATGGCGCTGGACTCGGGCACCGACCCGATGGACACCCTCCGCACGGTCGTCTCCGCACAGGGGTCGACCAGGTCCATCGTGAAGCCGGCGCTCGATGAGGCGATCGCGCTCACATCGATCTTCCCCACCGTCGTCGCGGCCGCACACCGGAGGAGGCTGGGCAAAGAGATCGTCGAACCCCGACCCGACCTCGACCACGCGGCCAACCTCCTGTGGATGATGGAGGGCGCCGAGCCGCCCGCTGAGCGGGCCGGCTGGGTCGGCCACTACCTCGTCTTGCTGGCCGACCATGGGCTCAACGCGTCCACTTTCACGGCCCGTGTCATCGCGTCGACCGGAAGCGACCTTACGTCTTCCGTGGTCGGCGCGATCGGGGCCCTGAAGGGCGCGGCGCACGGCGGCGCGACGCTCGCCGCCCGCACGATGCTGGACAAGATCGGCTCGGCCGACAACGCGGAGAAGTGGCTGAAAGACGCCCACGCCCGCCACGAGCGTTTCGCCGGCTTCGGCCATCGCGTTTACCGGACCTACGACCCCCGCGCCAAGATTCTTCGCGAGATGTCGAAGACGGCCGCGCCACAGCTCCACAAGACCGCGGTCCGCACCGAGGAGCTTGCTCTGCAGATCCTTCACGAGGCGCATCCCGAGAGGCCCAACGCGACCAACGTCGACTTCTGGGCGTCGGTCGTGCTGACCGGGGCCGGCATACCGAAGGAGATGTTCACCTGCATCTTCGCCACCTCGCGCGTCGTAGGTTGGGCGGCCCACGTGCTGGAGTCGCTTTCCGACCTGCGGATCATCCGGCCGGCATCAAGGTGGGTCGGGCCCGAGGGCGGCAAGCAGGCGCTGCCGCTGGCCGCCAGGTGACCGGCGCTTACGTTCCCGGCCTCGAAGGAATCATCGCCGCGCAGACGGCAATCTCGATGGTGGACGGCGACAACGGCCGGTTGGTCTATCGCGGCTACGTGATCGCCGACCTCGCCGAGGACATGTCCTTCGAAGAGGTCGCGCACCTGCTGTGGTACGGCCGGCTTCCAACCCGGGCCGAGCTTGACGGACTTACGCTGGAGCTGGCGGCGTCCCGAACGCTGACTCCGGCCGCGGCCGCCACGCTGAACGCGCTGCCCAAGGACACCGACCCCATGGACGTGCTGCGCAGCGTCGTGTCGGTGCAAGGGGTCGAGCACCGGCTGGAAAAGCCGACCATCCCGCTGGCGGTGCACGCAACTGCTTCATTTCCAACCATCCTCGCCAGTTTCCACCGGCGCCAGGTCGGCCTCGATCCCATCGCACCGCGGGCGGACCTCGCGCACGCGGCCAACTACCTGTACATGCTCAACGGCAAGGAATCGAGCCCCGAGATCGTCCGCGCGCTCAACACCTACCTGGTGCTGCTCGCGGACCACGGCATGAACGCCTCGACTTTCACCGCCCGCGTCATCGCGTCGACGGACTCCGACCTGGCGTCGTGCCTCGTCGGAGCGATCGGGGCCCTCAAGGGCCCCGCCCACGGCGGGGCGCCATCAGCGGTGATGGACCAGCTCGAGATGATCGGAACGGCCGCCAATGCCGAGCGCTGGATGCGTGAGGCCCGAAAGCAGAAGGTCCGATTCATGGGGTTCGGCCATCGCATCTACCGCACTTACGATCCCCGCGCGCGGATCCTCAAATCGATGTGCGAGCGGCTCAACCCTGAGTTCTACGACCTCGCCTCGAAGGTTGAGGAGACGGCCCTGGCGATCCTCCACGAAGAGCACCCGGAACGGCCGCAAGCCACCAACGTCGAGTTTTACTCGGCCGGCGTGCTGCAGGCGATCGGCCTCCCGAAGGAGTACTTTCCGCCGACCTTCGCCGTTTCGCGCGCAGCCGGCTGGACCGCCCACGTGCTCGAGCAAAGTGCCAACAACCGGATCATCCGCCCGCAGTCGGAGTACATCGGACCCGAACCTCGAAAGCCGGTACCGCTAGCCGAGCGGGGATAACGGCGCTGCGGCTGGACGGGCCGGCCAGGCGCAACCTCGGCGCCGCCGGGCTCGGATGGTTCCTGCTCGTCGCCTTCGCTTTTACAGCCTGGCTGGTCGTGGTGCAGCCTATGCGAGTCGACGTCCTCGACAACGACCTGACGCTCGTTTACGTGGCAGCGAGGATAGGGCTCGAGCACGGCTGGACTCACATCTATTCCCTGAGCCTCCAGCACGATGGGTTCGCCCATCTGCGTCCTGGGGCCGCCTTCACCGACGGCGAACGGTTCATCTCGCCCCCGCTGCTGGCCTGGGTGCTTGTTCCGCTGACGATCATCGGGGCGCAAGCCGCCGTTTACGTCTGGCTCGTAGTCTCCATGCTCGCGCTGGCCGCAGCATGGTGGATCGCCGCCCCCGGTCGAGGTCCCGCGCGCACCCTCTGGCTTCTCGGTGCCCTGGCCTGGTACCCGCTCCTGTACGGGGTCGGGCTGGCGCAACCGAACCTGGTCGTCCTTGCGGTGGTCGCCGCCGGCTGGCGCCTCGCTGAGCGACGCCCATACTTCGCAGGGCTTGTCCTGGGGCTGTCGGCGTTCAAACCACAGCTGGTCTTGCTTTTGCCCCTGGTCCTGCTGGCGGCAGGGCGCTGGCGCATCGCCGCCTCCTGGGCAGTGACGGCCGGTGTCCTGGCGGTTGCGTCTGTCGTCATCATCGGCGCGCAGGGGGTGAGCGATTACCGCAGCCTGCTGGGCGAGGCCCAGCACGTGGTCAACAACCGCTATTTCACCCTTGCGTACGTGCTCGGCGCTGGGACTCTCGGCTATCTGGCCCAGGCCGCAGTCGGCGCATTGGCCATGCTCGGTGGCTATCTCAACCGCGAGGCCGGTCTTGCGCGGCTCTTCGCACTGGGCATCGTCGCCACCGCCTTCGGCGCCACCTACTGGCACCTGCAGGATTTCGCGATGCTGGTCCTCGCCGGCTGGCTGTTCTGGCGTGATGGCCCTCCCGCTTGGCAGCGCTGGTGGCTATTGGTCGTCGTGGTCGGCGGAGAGCTTGCCTGGCCGCTGCGGCCCCTGCCCATCCTCGTCGGCGTCGCAGTCTGGTTCGGCGTCCTGGTCGTGCCCTCCCGCACAGCGGATAACCTCTCTGCCCCAGCTGCCGCTTGATGACGCTCGGAGATGTGCGGGTCAGGCAAGCCCGGCTCATCGTGGTGGTCGCGGCCGTCGCCGCGTGCTCGGCGATCCTTTGGCTCTCCAGGAGCTACACCTTCTATTTCGACGAGTGGTCCTTCATCCTGACCGCGCCGGACTGGACCTGGCTGACGTACCTCGAACCTCACAACGAGCACCCTTCAATGCTTTTGCGGATCATCTACGCGGGCCTGCTCGACTCGGTCGGCCTGCGTAGCTACCTCCCCTACATGCTGGTCCTGCTGGCGCTGCACATCGCCAATGTGATGCTCCTCTTCGAGGTGGTTCGCCGGCGAGCAGGCGAGCTGATCGTCATTGCAGCGGCAGTGGTGCTTCTGGTGCTTGGCATGGGCTGGGAGGACATACTGTGGGCGTTTCAGATGGCCTGGGTGGCCTCATGCGCGCTGGGCCTTATCGCGATTCTCGCGCTGCAGCCTCAGTCGACGCCGGCACGCATGGCCGTCGCCGCCGGGGCGCTGAGTGCATCGCTGATGTTTTCCGGGATCGGCCTCATCTTCGCGATTGTGGCGGCCGTGCTGCTCTTCCTCGAGCCCGGCCGGCGAAAGGACCTGGTGTGGTTGATGCCCACCGGGATCGCGCTGGCAGCCTGGTACGTCGCCTTCGGCCGGATGGGGACGCACCCCAACCCTCAACCGACGGTTGCGAACGTCTTCCTGGTGCCGCAGTACGTGCTCTGGGGCCTGAGCCAGAGCGTAGCTGGGTTGATCGGAGAGAGCGGCTGGATCGGCGCGCCGATGCTGGGGGCGGCTGCGGTGGCGCTGGCCCTGGCCTGGAGACGAGGGCGGCCCGACGCGGTTGCTGTCAGCCTTGCCGTGGGGCTCATCGCGTTTTACGCCGTCACGGGCTTGACTCGCGCGCAGCTCGGTTTTGCCCAGTCCGGTTCATCTCGCTACGAGTACATCGGCGCGGTTTTCTGGCTGATCCTCCTCGCCGACGCCGCTCGGGCGCTCCCGTGGAGAGGAACCTGGCGGCCCGCCGTCCTCGCCTGCATCTTCCTCATGTGCTTCAACAGCGGTGTCCTGCTCTTCAGCTTCGCGACCGCGAAGGTGGTCGTCATGCAGCGCCAGGTCGCGGATATGCAGGCGCTGGCGGTTGAGCGCGGCGATCCATGCTTGAGGCCGGACGGGGCAGTCGATCCGCTCGTCATGCCGTTCGAGACCGACCCGGCCCTCTACTACCGCGCGATCGATCGCTATGGCGATCCGGTGGCGCGCATTCCGGTGAGGGACCCAGCGGACTTCGCCCGCGCCCGGCTCAACCTTGTTTCAAGCGGGTGCCGGTGACGCATCGCTGAGCACGGCCGGCCGCTGCCGCCATACCGCCATTGCGCACAGCCACACCGCTTCCAGCACGACGACGGGAGCCCAACCGACGGCGGGGACCTGCCCCAGGTCGATGAGAACGTAGCCCAGGACCAGGTATGCGACCGCCCAGTCCGGCGGCTTGGTGCGCAGGTAGAGCCAACCGGCCGCGACCAGCATGACGGTGTCCGGCTCATGGAGGTACGGAGTGGCGGCGAGCGATCCCACCACCGCGATCGCGAGCGGCAGCTCGAGGCCGCGCTCGCGGTGCGCCCACATGGCGAAGAGTGCGACGGCGACGATCACGCCGGTCGCGACCAGGCCGGCAAAACCTCCGCCGGCCAGGCTCGGCACGGACAGGTCGGGCACCGATACGTAGACCTCGGGATGGGCCGACACCCCGGCCAGCCGGGCGGCGTACGCGGCCACGCCTTGGGTGCCGATCGCCGCGAGTGAGACGGCCGCCACGACGGCGGTCCCCGTCACCCAGGTCACGAACGCGCGCAGCCGGCCCGCCAGGAGCAGTGCGAACGGGACCAGCGCCGCCTCCTGCGGCTTGAGCAGGATGAGCAGCAGGACGAGCCCGGCCGCGACGTCCCGCCTTTCGCGCAGCAGCCACCAGGCCACGAGCACCGAGGCGAACACGATGAACACCACCTGCCCCACGAAGAGGCCGAGGCCAACC
Source organism: Candidatus Dormiibacterota bacterium (assembly GCA_035468355.1). GTDB lineage: Bacteria > Chloroflexota > Dormibacteria > Dormibacterales > Dormibacteraceae > DATKSS01. The sequence goes on along the minus strand of DATITA010000012.1, from coordinate 13,996 downwards.
GGCAGCAGCGCGACGAGCGCGACGAGATGGCCTGCCCGCGGCAGCGGCCCACCCGGGGCGGCGAGCCACCAGGCCGCCAGGACCGACGCCCCGATCAGCGCCAGCCATATCCCGTAGGCCAGGGTGAAAGGAAGCAGGGCGAAAGGCTCCGTGAACAGCGCCATCGTCGGAGGCTGGATCACCGGGAAAGGGGCGAGCGGGCCGCCCAGGCTCGAAGCGAGGCTTGCCCACACTTGCACGCGCAGGGCCTCCTCGTAGATACGCGAAAACCCGGAATGGAGGCCGATGGTCGAAACGCCGTAATAGAGGGCGAAATCGCTCTCGTACGGGCGTTGGGCCACCTGGGTGGCGGCGCCGACCGCCTCGACCGCCGCCAGCGGCAGGAGCGCGCCCATGGCCGCCGCAAAGAGCACGGGCCGGCGCCTCAGCCGCGGCATCCGGGGCAATCTAACATCGCGCAGCCTCCTGAAGAGTTGGAGTGGCGCCACCTACACTTAGTCGAGATGGCCGCCGCTGATTTCGACGTGGCGATCCTGGGGGGTGGCATGGGTGGTTACCCAGCCGCCATCCGGGCGTCCCAGCTCGGCCTGAAGGTCGCGCTGGTCGAGGCCGACAAGCTCGGAGGCACGTGCCTTCACCTGGGATGCATCCCAACCAAGGCCCTGCTGGAGTCATCGGAGCTGTACCACCGCGTGGCCGCACGAGGCCCGGAATTCGGGGTCAACGCCGACAAGGTGCAGTACGACTACGCCCGGATCGCAGCCCGCCGCGACGCGATCGTCAGCCAGCTGCACAAGGGCGTGCAGTTCTTGATGAAGAAGAACAAGATCGAAGTCGTCGAGGGCCGCGGGAAGATCCGCGACCGCAACACGATCGACGTCGGCGGCAAGCAGGTCAAGGCGAAGGACCTCATCGTGGCGACCGGCTCGACGGTCAAATCGCTCCCGGGCCTCGAATTCGACGGCCAGTTCATCGTGAGCTCAGACAACGCCACTCTTGCCGCGAGCGTGCCGGAGTCGATCTGCATCATCGGCGCCGGCGCGGTGGGGGTCGAGTTCTCGACCCTTTACAGCCAGCTCGGCGTCAAGGTCACCCTGCTCGAGGCGATGGACAGGCTCGTGCCGCTCGAGGACGAGGAGATCTCCAAGGAGATGCTCTCCCAGTTCAAGAAGGCCGGCATCGACTGCCGTCTCGGGGTCAAGGTCAAGGGCGCGAAGAAGGCGCGGGACGGCGTGAGCGTCGAGACGGACCAGGGCGAGGTGTGGGCGCGCCAGCTGCTGGTGGCCGTGGGCCGAGCTCCGCGGTCTAAGGACGTCGGGCTGGAGCAGGTCGGCGTCCAGACCCACCCCAACGGCTTCGTCAAGGTCGACGAGTGGATGAAGACGTCGGCTGAGGGCATCCATGCCATCGGCGACGTCGTGGGTGGGTACCTGCTCGCTCATGCCGCGGCGCACGAGGGCATGACGGCCGTCGAGGACATCGCGGGCCAGCGGGTCGCGCCCATGGACCAGGAGCTGGTCACGCGGTGCACGTACTCGCATCCCCAGATCGCGTCCGTCGGTTTGACCGAGAAGCAGGCGCGGGACAGGGGAGTCGAGGTGAAGATCGGCCGCTTTCCATTCACGGCGCTCGGGCGAGCCATCATCCACGGCGATACGGGCGGCTTCGTCAAGATCGTCGCCGACGCCAAGACCGGCAGGATGCTGGGGGCCCACATCGTCGGTCGCGATGCCACGGAGCTGATCGCCGAGCCCGCGCTCACTCAGCTTTTCCAGGGCGACGCCTGGGAGCTCGGCCGCAACATCCACCCGCATCCGACTCTCAGCGAGGCCGTCATGGAAGCGGCGCTGGCCGTGGACGGCCACGCCATCCACGTCTAGCCGAGACCATGGCCCAGACCGTCAAGACCAAGGGACCGACTTTCAACCCTGAATGGCGCTTCCAGGCGCCGGTGGCGTGGCGGGACACCGACCTGGACGAGAAGACCCTGAAGGAGTGGTTCCACTTCATCCTGCTCGGCCGCCAGGTCGACTACCGGTTCCAGGTCCTGAACCGGCAGGGCCGCGCGCCTTTCATCATCTCGTGCGCAGGCCACGAGGCGGCGCAGATCGGCGTGGGCTGGCCGTTGAAACCGAAGTACGACTGGATCTCGCCGTACTACCGCGACGTCGTGCTGAACATGCGCATGGGCATGTCGCCGCTCGACCTGATGCTCTCGGTCCTCGCCAAGGCTGCTGACCCTGCATCCGGCGGCAAGCAGACGCCCGGGCACTTCTCGGACACGCGGCTCAACATCGTTTCCGGCGGCTCGCCCGTGGCGACCCAGATGGTGCACGGGGCGGGTGTGGCCTACGCGTTGAAGATGGACGGCACCGACAAGGTCGTGATGACGTGCTACGGCGAAGGCGCCGGGGCGGAGGGCGACACGCACGAGGCGTTCAACTTCGCCTCGGTCTACAGGCTGCCGGAGATCTTCGTGTGCCAGAACAACGGCTTCGCCATCTCGACTCCGATGCGCAAGGAGTACGGCATCGAGTACGCCGCCCAACGGGCGGCCGGTTACGGGTTCCCGGGCGTCACCGTCGACGGACGAGATCCGGTCACCTGCTACGTGGTCTCGAAGGAAGCCGTCGCGCGGGCGCGCGCAGGTGAGGGCCCAACTTTGATCGAAGCCCTCGTCGACCGCCTGGGTGCGCACTCCTCGGAGGACGACCAACGCCGCTACCGCACGCAGGAGGAGATCGACCACCTCGCGCTGAACGACTGCCTGGAGCAGTTCAAGAAGCGGCTGCTGGACGAAGGCGTGCTCTCCGCCGAGGGCGTGGCCGAGCTCGAGGAGCGCGTCAAAGAAGAGGTGACTCAGGCGACGCGCGAGGGCATGGAGTCCCCTGACCCGCCGCCCGAGAACGCCCTGACCAACGTCTACTCGATCGATTTCCCCAAGGCGATCGATCCAGCCCCAGGGGTCGAGACCGAGGACATGAACATGGTCGCCGCGCTCCGCTCGGCGCTGACCGAGGAGATGGAGCGCGACGAGCGCGTGATGGTGCTGGGCGAGGACGTGGGCCAGAAGGGTGGAGTCTTCCTCGTCACGGACGGCCTGCGCGCCCGCTTCGGGGAAGCGCGGGTCATCGACACGCCCCTGGCCGAGTCGTCGATCGCCGGGGTTGCGCTGGGCCTGGCCATCGCCGGCAAGCGCCCAGTGGCGGAGATGCAGTTCGCCGACTTCGCCCACATGGCTTTCAACCAGATCACCAACGAGATCGCCAAGTTCCGCTATCGGAGCGACGGCGACTGGGGCGTGCCCATGGTCGTGAGGGCGCCGATGGGCGGCCACGCGCATGGCGCGCTGTACCACTCTCAGTCGATCGAGGCGCGGTTCGCAACCCCCGGCTTGAAGATCGTGATCCCATCCAGCCCCTACGAGGCGAAGGGTCTCCTGCTGGCCGCCATCCGCGATCCCGATCCCGTGCTCTTCTTCGAGCACAAGCGGCTCTATCGCATGTTCAAGGAGGCCGTACCCAAGGGCGAGTACCTGATCCCGTTGCAGGTCGCGCGCACCGTGCGCGAGGGCGCCGACATCTCGGTCTTCTGCTACGGCCTCATGGTCCACTACGCGCTCGAAGCCGCCAAGGCGCTCGAGCAAGATGGCGTGAGCGTCGAGATCGTCGATCTCCGCACGGTCTATCCGCTCGACAAGGACGCGATCATCGCGTCGGCGCGCAAGACGGGCAAATGCCTTGTCCTCTACGAGGACAACTTCAGCGTTTCCATCGGCTCCGAGGTCGCGGCGCTGATCGCTGATGAGGCCTGGCGCTGGCTCGATGCCCCGGTCAAGCGGTTCGGGGGGCTCGACGTGCCCTCGATGCCTTACGCGGTGCCGATGGAGGAGTACTTCATGCCGACCCCGGACAAGATCACCAAGGTCCTCCGCGACCTGGCCGCCTTCTGATGGCCGCCAAGACGACCCGGGTCGTGATGCCGCAGCTGGGCGAGTCCGTCCACGAGGGGACCATCTCCAAGTGGCTGGTCAAACCGGGCGACAAGGTGGTGGAGTTCGAGCCCATGCTCGAGGTGGACACCGACAAGGTCAACGCCGAGGTGCCGGCGCCCGTGTCGGGCATCCTGCGCGAGATCCTGGCCCAAGAAGGCCAGACCGTGCAGGCCGGCGCAGAGATCGCGGTGGTCGAAGTCGGCGCCGAGGACGAGGTCGGCGCGTCGCCGGAAGCCCCCGCCCCGGCGCCTGCGGTCGCGTCGCCGAAGGCGCAACCGGACAATGTGTCTCCCCACCCCTCGCTACGCGAAGACCTCGCCGCCACGCGGGGAGGCGAGAATCCTCCCGCCGAGCAGGGAGGCGATGCTCACCGGTACTCGCCTGCCGTGCAGATCGTCGCCTCCGAGCTCAAGGTCGACCTGTCCCGGGTAACGGGGACCGGGCTGGGCGGCCGCGTCACCAAGAAGGACGTGCAGGAGTTGGCCGCCAGGACGCAGCAGGCCGCTCCCGGGCCGGCTCCATCACCCGCCGCGAAGCCGGGAGAAGGCGACCAGGTCGTGCAGCTCACCCGTGTCCGCCGCCTGATCGCCGAGAACATGACGCGCTCGAAGAGCACGATCCCCCACGCCTGGCAGACCCAGGAGGCGGACATGTCCGGCGTGGTCGCCAACCGCAGCGCCAACAAGGCGGCGTTCCAGAAACAGGAAGGTTTCTCGCTGACCTACCTGCCGTACGTGATCGCGGCGGCCGTCTCCGCGCTGCGCGAGCACCCCGAGGTGAACGCGACGTTCAACGAGACGGAGCTCATAGTCCACCGAGACATCAACGTCGGCGTTTCGGTCGGGCTGGAGGACACGCTGGTGGTACCAGTGATCCGCAGGGCCGACGGCCTCTCGATCGCGGGGATCGCGCGCGCCATCAACGACGTCGCGACGCGCGCCCGGAACAAGCAGCTCAAAGCCGACGACCTCTCCGGTGGAACCTTCACGGTCAACAACTCCGGCACGTTCGGCACCCTGTTCAGCTACTCGGTCATCAACCCGGGCCAGGCGGGCATCCTCACCATGGAAGCGATCGTCGAACGCCCGGTGGCGGTCGACAGGATGATCGGAATCAAGCCAATGATGTATCTCTGCTTCTCGTTTGATCACCGCGTGCTGGACGGGCTGCAGGCCGCGCGGTTCCTGACCTCCTGCCGCAAGTGGCTGGAGGCGGTGACCGCCGACTCGCCGGTCTACTGAACTCGTTCCGTACGGTCCGCCGCCGCGGGTCGCGCCCCCAATCGTTATGATCACGTGACCCAAACCGTGGGACCCGTCCCGGTAGCACCTGCTCCTAGCCAGTCCTCGTGTGCGCAGCCCCCACAAGGCTGGGCATGAACATCTATCCCCGCACTTGAGCCCGCACCAGGCACGCCTCGCCAACGTCACGGACCGTACCTCGCTCTCTGTAGTCATGCCCGCCTTCAATGAAAGCGAGTCGATTGAGGCGGCGGTAACGGAAGTGGTTATGTGCGTCCTCAGCGTCGTGCGAGGAGCGGACTTGTGGGTGATCGATGACGGTAGTCGCGACCGTACCTCGGAAATTCTCGACCGGCTAACCGCGGCTGACTCCCGGCTTCACACCATCCACCAGCCGAACCGAGGCCATGGCGCGGCTGTGCTTACTGGCCTTGCCGCGGCGACCGGAGACTGGATCCTCATCATCGATAGCGATCGACAGATTCCCCTTGACAACTTCGAGACGGTCTGGGAGCGGCGCCAAGGTTTCGACGCGCTCTTCGGTCGACGTTTGAATCGTCACGACCCCTTTATCCGCAAGGTGATCAGCACCGGACTGAAAGTTCAACTGAGGATCATCTTTCACTCACCCATGGCAGATGCCAACGCGCCATTTAAGCTCATCAGCCGAAGGTTCTTGGAGGCATCCTGCAGGGTCATCCCAGCCGATTGCCTGATCCCGTCAGTCTTCCTCTCGGTTTATGCGCAGCATGCAGGCTTTCGATATGCCCTAGTAGACGTGCCCTATCGCGGACGCGCCGCGGGAACGACGTCCCTTCGAAAGGTGAAACTGCTCAAATTCAGCGCACGCTCGCTAGCTCAACTTATTGCTTTCAAGCGCGCACTCGCCCGTCACCGTCCGGCGCTGGACCTGAGCGAACTGTCGCCGCCAACACCAAAGAAGCCATGAGGGTGGACTTCCTCGTGGTCGGGGCAGGCCCAACCGGTATCGGCGCGGCGCATAACCTCGAAGAGCGAGGCGAAAAGTTCTTGCTTGTCGACTCCGATAGCCGCCCAGGCGGTCTCGCAAAGTCGATTGTGGATTCCAAGGGGTTCACGTGGGATATGGGTGGTCACGTCCAGTTCTCGCACTACGAGCTTTTCGATACGTTCATGGATCGATCCCTCGGTTCGGACGGATGGCTTAACCATGTGCGCCAGAGCTGGATCTGGGTAGCAGGACGCTTTATTCCGTTTCCGCTCCAGAACAACCTCCACCGACTCCCTGACCTGGAGCGTCAGGCTTGCATCGAAGGGCTCGCACATGTGGCCAGGCGAAACAAGAGCGCCAAGGCAGTCAATTTACGAATGTGGATCGACCAGAACTTCGGCGACGGAATCGCCGACCTCTTCATGGTTCCGTACAACCTCAAGACTTGGGCTCATCCGCTGGAGCAACTTGGCACTTATTGGGTCGAAGATCGCGTCGCGATTCCGTCCATCTACGCGGTGCGCAAAGCGGCCGAAGCGATGAGCGACGACATCGACTGGGGTCCTAACCGCACGTTTCGCTTTCCGATCCGCGGAGGTACGGGAGCGACCTGGGTCGCACTTGCCTCTCAGCTGGGCCATGAGCGCGTTCGCCTAGGCGATGGAGTCGTGGAAATCAACTCCGGGACGCATAGGGCCCGGTTGGCGAGCGGACTCGAAGTCACATACGAGCACGTCGTCTCGACCATGCCCGTGGATCGGCTGACCTTGGTCGCCGGACTAAGAGAGCTAAGCTCCGCCAGCGCTCACCTACTTCACTCGACCACCCACGTTGTGGGCATAGGACTGGTTGGATCGACCCCTCTCCAGCTCCGCGGCAAGAACTGGATGTACTTTCCCGAATCCAATTGTCCGTTCTATCGCGTAACCGTATTCAGCAACTACAGTCCAAACAACGTGCCGAGCCGCGACACATGGTCGCTGCTGGCCGAGGTGTCCGAGAGCCAATTCAAACCTGTAGACCGCGGCCGGGTGGTTGAAGCAGTAATTGGTGGCCTACGCGCAACCAACCTGGTCGCAGCGGATTGCCATGTGATCAGCACCTGGCACGCTGTCTTGCCGTACGGGTACCCCATCCCAACGGTCGACCGAGACGAAGTCCTTGGGGAGGTCCTGCCCGCGCTTGAAGAACTTGGGATCTACTCGAGAGGACGTTTCGGCGCCTGGAAATATGAAGTAGGCAACCAGGATCACTCGTTCATGCAAGGCTGGGAGTGCGTGGACAGGATTTGCACGGCCGCAGGGCCCGAGTCTGAAGTCACGCTCGCATCCCCAAGCAAAGTGAATTCGAGACTGCCATCTCGTACCGTCCAGAACTGACATTCTCGCGTCCGATTTGGCTGCTTATAGCTCTCGGCGGCTTGTTGACGGGCTGCGCACTCATGCATGGCTATCTGCTCGAAGCCACATACGGTTCTAGGTTTGACATCGAGGCTTACTCCATACAGGCCTTCGCGGCCACCCATCACCTGAATGTCTACGACTACACGCTGCGGTACCCATATCCACCCGTTTGGATCTGGATTGTAGGCGCGGTCGCCGAGCTGGCGCCGTCGGTCGGTCTCCCTTTCCATGTGGCCATCAAGCTTCCGGCGACGTTAGCCGACTTTGCGATCGTGCTACTACTCTTCGAATATGTCCGGGCACGCCGCGGTTGGGTGCCGTGGACCCTGGTTCCGTGCGGTCTTTATGCACTCAACCCGGTGCCCGCGCTTATTGCCGCCGGGCACGGTCAGTTCGACAGCATGCCAGTGTTCTTCATGCTTCTTGCTTTTCATCTTCAGGATCGCGATCGCCGCCACAGCCTTGAGCTGGCTGCGCTGTCACTCGGAGTCGGGATTGCCCTCAAGGCTTATCCGGCGCTTCTACTTCCCTACCTCGCTCTTACCGCGCCCGCGGGCCGCAAGTTATGGGTATTTGGCATAGCTCTCGTGCCGGTGTCGGTGGCGTCGGCAATCTACATCGCAGCAGAGGGATACAGCCCGGCGATGATCCTCCACGTAATCGGCTATTTCAGCACTGCCGATATGGGTTGGACGCAGTTGACGTCTTACGTGGGGCTCCCGCGGACTGTCCTGGTGGACCTTTGGCTTGGATCAGACCTGTTGATTCTGTCATTCGCCACCCTGGTCCCGTGGCTCGTATACAGGAACAGAACCATTCTTGGGACCGCGGCCACGTTCGCTTTCTTCTACATGGTGGTCTTTCGGGCCAGTGTTCAGTATCTGCTGTGGGGCCTCCCTTTCTTCTGCCTGGTAACAACCACTGGCAGTGCAATTTTTTCCCTCGCTGGTGCCGGAATGCTTTTGGCCTTCTACACGACGAGCGATCAGGGCGCTCTCCCTCCAAGTCTGCCGCCGGCGCTGCAGGACTTCCTCAAGGCAGGTTACCCGGTTTTCGCTGCCTCGGTCATTGGGGCCGGCGCCTTGCTCGCCGCGATAACGCTGCGCTACAACAGCCAAGCAACGAAGCGAATTTCGGCTGCGACTTCGACATAGCCATCGCAACGACTATTAGTGTGGGCGCTGGCGGCAACATCGGAACTCAACCTCTAGCATTGCCGTCTAGTGAGCCAGCGCCATCGGAAGCGCCCTCAGGCGAGCATCCTGATCCCCACTCGAAACGCGGGCCCCGGCTTCAGCGCCACTCTCGAGGCGATTCGAGGTCAGCAGACAGACCATCCCTTTGAGCTCGTGGTCGTCGATTCGGGGAGTCGCGATCACACCGTCGAGTTGGCGCAGGCGGCCGGTGCTGTCGTAAGGTCGATTCCGCCTGAAGATTTCGGGCATGGGCGCACTCGGAACATGCTCGCCAGCCTGGCCAACGGCCACTGGCTGGTGTTCTTGACGCAGGATGCGCTTCCTGCAGACGAAAGGTGGTTGGACCGGCTCCTCGCTCGGCTCGCGGAGCCAAAAGTAGCTGCTGTTTTCGGGCGGCAGCTGCCACGCCCGGGCGCAAGCCTGTTACAGGTCCACCACCTGTCCTGGTGGTATCCAGAAGGTCCCAATCGCTGGTCGCTGTTGATCCCGTCGGATGCGCACATCAACCGGCTCTTCTATTCGCACGTCAACTCCGCATTCAAGCGTGAGGTATGGGAAGCACTCCCCTTCGACGAGGCTCTGGTAATGAGTGAAGACCAGGAGTGGTCCCGGCGCGCTCTACTGGCTGGCTGGGAGATTGTGTACGAGCCGTCGGCGGTGGTGATCCATTCCCACAGCCAGGCACTTCTGCAAACATTCAGACGCCATTTCGATAGCGGCGCGTCTCTGACGATGATCACAACCGACACCGAGCACGACTGGTTCAGACTTGGCCTGGGCTATCTCGCTTCTGAACTCAGGTTTCTCTGGACCCGACGAGCTCTAAGCATGTTGCCTTACACCATTGTCTTCGAGGCCGCGCGCTATGCCGGGTTCAGGCTCGGTGGGCAGCATCGGCGCCTTCCACGTTCGCTGAAGATGAGGTTGGGCGAACACCGGGCGATCTGGGCCGCGAGCGCCGACCGTCACCGGGCCGAGCGGCGAGGATGAAAATGCGGCTGGCTTCACGCCACGACGACGTCATGGGCGAGGCGATTGAATACTTACTGCCGCGCCTCGCGCACGGGATCAATTTCCCGGGAAATTGAGGTAGCGAGACGTCTCGCCGACCATGCGATACCCGTCCGTTGCTACGGCTGAAGCTCGCATTAGAGCAACTCGCTAGAGTGCAAGTCTGCGGGATCCAGCGCTGGACCGAGCGTAGATGGCGGAGGTGCCCACCCAGCCCGGGATGACCACGGCCGCTCGCTTAGCGATCATGCGGCCAGCCTCACAACGATGTCCCGAATGGATCGGTATCCGTCTGTGGTCACGTCGGTGAACCGGAGCACGACGCCCTGTCGGACGTTCGAAGGCTGTACCGGGACGTAGAGCCACCCGGCCACCGTCTGCCCCGGGTCGAGGTCGCCTGGCAAGCGGGTCGATCGGGAGTAGTCGCCCCTGACCACCGAGGTGCCTGTCACTGACTCGGGGGGAACGGTCCACTCAGCCTCCTCGGCCGCGCCGTTGGTCACGGTGACGTGGAACCACGTCGCGCCTGCCGCAGCGTCGTAGGCCGCACGGTCCACGAGGATCGTGAAGCCGTCTGCCTCGCCGGTCGCAGTGACCACCCCGACCTGGGCGCTGGACGGAGGGGCGCCGTCACCGAGCGGCGTCGGCGCCGGAACTCCCGCCGCCCCGAGCCCAAGCATGGACACCGCGCCGGCGGCGTACACGATCGCCAGGGCCCGGCGTGCGATCACGTCCCGAACCACCGTGACGACCCCCACCGCGCACAGCGCCGCGGCAGCGGGGAGAGCGGGGTAGGCGTAGCGGCCGGGCCCCGCGAACTCGTAGCCCGACGTCGCGGGCAGCAGAAGTGAGACGGCGGCGAGCCCCAACACAGCGGCCGCACCCGCGAGAAGAGGTCCGGGGGCGACCCGCGCCCGGAGCAGGGAGAAGATGCCAACCGGCGCTGCGAACGCGATCAGAGCGGCCAGCAGCGCGAAGGGCGCGGCGAGCGGCAGCACACCCCATGGCTCACCCGTCCAGTAGCTGATGTGGAAGACGGCGACGTCGAGAGGGATGAAGGCCGCGCTGAGGGATCCCATCAGCGCGTCGGAAAGGCGCTGCGTGTGGTACCCGGGCAACAAGCCGCCGTACAGATGGCGGTTCAAGACGAACCACGGGATGGTGCAGGCGAAGGATACCCCAGCGACGAGGGCGAGCCGGGCTGTCCGCGCCCCAAGTGACCTGCCGGCAGCCGGCCACAGGGCCGACACGGCGACGGCCAGGATGAGCCCGCCGACGGTGAGCTTGACCATCACGCCCGCTCCCAGGATGGCGCCTGCCAAAGCGGCCCGCCGCCACGACCAGGCGCTGCCAGTCCACCGGACCGTGAGCAGGACGAGCAAGCCGCCAACAGCGGCCGCCAGCGAGTCATTGCTAATGCGCGTGCCGTTCAGGTCCAGTCCTGGCAGAAGGGCCGCGAACAGGCCGGCGAGCACCGCCACCTCGTGCCGCGATGGCGCAAGGACGCGCGCCACCATAACAGCCATCGGCGCCAGAGCCGCGAGGAGCAGAGCGTTGATCGCGCGCAGCGTGTAGATCGCCGCCATCGGGCCACCGAGATGATCGACGACCCACCACACCGGGGCCATCGCGAGGTAGTACAGCGGGCTCTGCGCGGACTCGTATGACAGCTGCCAGAGGTGCCGGGTCATCCACGCGGCATTCGCACGCGCGCTTATCCCGGTCGGCGGAGGCGCCATGTCCGTGACGTCGGGCACCGGATACGAGTCTGGCGCGTAGCCGAGATAGACGCCGGTGGATTGCATGACCCGGAGGGTCTCGGGCTCGATGAGGGTGGCGTCCGCAAGCGGGTACCCACCGTGGCCAAGCTGTGCGATGAAGTCGTAGTGGTGCGCTTCGTCGATCCGAGACCAGACGGGCTGTGTGAACGCCATAAGCAGCGCCGGGGCAAGCGCGAGCAGATAAACCAACACCAATGGATGTTGCCGAACCGCCGCGAGGGCGTCAGCTCGGATCGGTTTCGCTATCGATTCCGAGGATGCTGAGGAAGAAGCTCGCAAATATCGTCTGCGCGCCCAGGGTTGCTAGCACTGCCGCTGGAATGATCTCACGCATCGTCACGCGTGGATCGAGCGCGCCGAAGCCTGCAGATCCCCAGCTGACCACGGCCAGGATCGTGCCCGCCACGCCTGCCAGGAACATGAAAGCGCCGCACGCGATGCCGGTTTCGAGTTGCGCATAGCGGAACATCGCCGTGTAGGTCGGGTTCGGCGGATGGAAGCCGATGCGGACTGCGAAGACTTTGGTGAACAACGCGAACAAGATCATCTGGTAGCCGATCAGGCACGCGAAACCCGCCAGCAGCAGGGTGTGGATGTCAAAGCCGAAAGGGCCGATCCTGACCGGACCGATCTCCAGCGCAACACCCGCTGCCAGGCCTAGCCCGAAGAGCGCCATGCCGGGGTACAGGAACAGCCAGCGCGGGCTGAACAGGAGCATGAAACGCAGGTGGCGCCAGCCGTCGCGCCAGGTACGCAGGTGCGGGGGGCGCGAGCGCCCGTCGGGGCTCAGCGTGACCGGCACCTCGGCGATCTTCATGCGCTGCAGGGACGCCTTGATCACCATCTCGCTCGCAAATTCCATGCCCGTCGCGCGAAGACGCATCCGCTCGTAAGCGTCTTTGCGGAAACCGCGCAGACCGCAGTGCATGTCGCCGACAGGCGTGTGGAAGAAGACGCGGCTGATCCAGGTCAGCACCGGGTTGCCCACCCACCGGTGAGCCCAGGGCATCGCGCCGCTGGCGATGCCGCCGGCGAAGCGATTCCCGACCACCAGGTCGAAGCCGTCGCGTAGCTTGTCGACCAGTGGCCGGATCGCGGCAAAGTCGTAGCTGTCGTCGGCGTCGCCCATGATCACGATGCGGCCGCGAGCCGCATTGATGCCGCCGATCAGCGCGCTGCCGTATCCCTTTCTCGCCACGTCGACCACGCGCGCGCCGAATTCCCGGGCGATGACCTGCGAGCCGTCGGTGCTGCCGTTGTCGGCGACCACGATCTCGGCGGACAGCCCGTGCTCCTCGATCGCCTGCTTCGCCTTGCGGATGCAGGCGGCCAGGGTCTCGGCCTCGTCCAGGCAGGGCAGCACGATCGAGACCTCGACGGCCCGAAGCACAGCATGGTCGGCTGGCCTGGGGGAGCGCTGGGCCACCTTCATCGGCGCTCAGCCTAACGCGCAGAACCGGGATTCCGGCGCTAAAAGAAATGACCCCGACGGATCGCCTCTTGAGGGCTGGCACCTGCCTTGCGGCCTGTTCCTGCCCCCTCGAACGTTTCCCTCGGGGCCGTTGCCAACAGTAATAGGGGCCATAACAAAGTGCAAGCCCCGAAAGTCAGTTCGCCGCCAACCGTCAATAAGTAGCCTTCGCTGACCGCCTCAATACAGGACGTTCTTGCCCCCGTCGACGATGAGGTCTTGACCAGTGATCACATCGTTCTCGAGGAGAGCGACGACGGCGCGCGCGACGTCCTCGGGTGAGGCGATGCGCTGCAGAGGGGTCGCCTTTGCGAACACCTCCTCCTGCGCCGCCGCCGCATCGTCGCCGAAGCGGGTGCGAAACCATCGCGTGGACACCAGGCCGGGCGACACCGAGTTGACCCTCACGTCGGGCGCGAGGGAAACTGCGAGCGCCCGGGTGAGCTCGACGATGCCGGCTTTCGACACCGCGTAAGCGATCGATGAGCCCGACGCGCGGTGAGCCGCGATCGAGCCGATGTTGACGATCGCCCCGCTGCTCTTCCTGAGCTCGGCCGCCGCGGCGCGGCAGCAGTAGAACGTCCCTTTGAGATTCACGCCCAGGATCTCGTCCCAGACCTCGTCCGTCAGGGCGTCGAGATCCGAAAACGGGATGAAGCGCGTCGTGCCTGCGTTGTTGACCAGCAGGTCCACCGCGCCGAAACGTTGGACACATGTCGCCACCATCCGCTTGACCGCGCCGTCGTCGGCGACGTCGGCCTGGTGCGCTGCCGCTTCAACCCCGAGCGCCTCCAGCTCCTGCACCGTCGACTCGGCGTCTTTCGCGGAACGCGAGTAGTTGACGAGCACGGCCCTGGCGCCGGATGTCGCGAGGCGCATCGAGACAGCGCGACCGATTCCCGTGCCGCCGCCTGTCACGATCGCGACCC
>DATITA010000011.1:0-4116 GCA_035468355.1 Candidatus Dormiibacterota bacterium | reverse complement strand
GTCGGCGCCGCCGGCGAGGACGGCATCGAACTGTCCGTTGACCAGCCCTTCGACACCGGCGCTGACCGCCGCCAGCGCGGATGCGCACGCCGCATCGCAGACGAAGTTGGGCCCTCTGAGATTGAGCACGTTGGCGACCCGGCCAGCCACAATGTTGGCGAGCTCACCCGGCATCGTATCCTCCGTGATCACCGGGTAGTGACTGCGCATCGCGTCCTGTGCCTCGGCGATGATCGCGTCCTGCGCCTCCACCGGAAGGCTCTTGAACCGCCGGCTCTGATCGAGCTCACGGATGAACTCCGGGAAGGAGACCCGCAGTGAGGTGCGAGCCTGCTTCTCGCCACCCATGGCGTTGCCGACGATCACGGCCGTGCGCTCAGTGTCGATGGGCCGCTGCGGCCATCCGTAGTCAAGCAGCGCCGCACGCGCACAGCTGAGCGCCCATTTCTGCACGTTGTCCATTTCGTCGGCGACCCGCGGTGGCAGCGGCAACCGCCAGCTGGCAGGATCCCACTCCCACTCGCGCACCCATCCCCCGATCTTTGTGTACGACTTGTCTGGAGCGCGAGGGTCCGGGTCAAAATACAGCTCCGGATCCCACCGCGCAGGATCGACGTCGCTGATGCTGTACTGGCCGGTCTTGACATTTTCCCAGAACTTGGTGGCCGTGGGCGCATCCGGAAGGATGGCGGCTACGCCGACCACTGCGACGGCGATGAGCGGCGTCTCGCTCATGTCACGCTCAACCTGCTGCGACCGCGAGCGCCCCGGCCATGGACGCGGGCGACCGGCTGTAGAGCACGTCGGCGACATGGTCCATGTCGGCGAGCAGACCTGCCTGTGCGCCGTGAGCATCGGCCAGTCGCAGCTGACCTTCCATCTCAGGCAGGGCCTCGGCGTCAGCGCCGTTGCTCCCCCATACCCAGCGGAGGCCCTGCTCCGCCACCAGCAGCGCAACGTCCCGAGCATAGACGCGGCTGAGGCTGGCCAAGGCTGCCGCGTCGAAGCGCTTGTCGGCCTTCGCCCCGAGCGTGCCTTCCGCAGCGGCGCCGGCACGCCGTGCCAAGGCACCGGCTCCTTCGACCGCGGCAATCAGCTCTCCGAGCCGGAAGAGGATGTGCTGACTGCGCGTGAGATGCTCCAGGCGGCAGCGTTCCATGACGGCCGCGAGCGTGTGCGCGGCCAGTGCTGCAATGCCCGCGCCGACGTCCGGATGCTGCGCGTGCAGCGACTCCAGAGCGCGTGCCACGGCGTGGTAGTGCTCGCCGCGCGTCTTGATGTGGAGCTGCCAGCGATCACGCGCGATGGTCATCTCCATTATCTCTGAGGTGCCCTCGTAGATCGTGGTGATGCGCACGTCGCGCCTGATCTTCTCGACCATGTAGTCGTGCGTGTAGCCGTACCCGCCAAGAGCCTGGATCGCAGCGTCCGCCGCGAGATTGCCGGCTTCGGTGGCGAGATACTTGGCAATCGCACCTTCGGTGTTCAGGCTTCCAGCGTTGTCGTCGATTCGCGTTGCAGTCTCTTCGATGCACGCGCGCGCTGCCTCGAGCCGAACTGCGTGGGGAACGATGAGCTTGTGGGTGTAACCCTGCTTCTCAGCCAGCGGTGACCCGGCCTGGACACGCTCCTTCGAGTAGGCGATGGCGCGGTCGAGTGCTGACCAACCGGCGCCCAGCCCGAAGGCGGCAACCATGAGCCGAGTGAAGCCGAAGACCTGCTGCGCCTGCAGCAAACCTCTGCCCTCGACGCCGCCCACCAGCGCGTCAGCGTCGACGCGCACATCGTCGAGCATCAGGGCCGCCGTGTTGCTCGCGCGAATCCCGTGCTTGTCCTCGGGTCTCCCGTGCTCGAAGCCCGACGTGCCCGCTTCGACGACGAACCAACTGGGTCCGCCTGGCGCGTTGGCGAGAATCGAGTAGAGATCGGCAACTCCGCCGTTGCTGATCCACTGCTTGCGCCCCGTGATGCGGTATCCGGTGACGGCGCCGCCCTCCTCGATGCGCGTCGCCGTGGTGCGCAACGCACCCAGGTCGCTGCCAGCCTCCGGCTCGGTGGCGCCGTAGGCCATGAGCGCACCATGCTCGGCGATTCGCCCGAGCCAGCGGCGCTTCTGCTCCCCAGTCCCGCCGAACACGACCGGATCACTACCGAGGAAGGTGGCGAGCACGCCCGTTGCAACGCCCAGATCGATGTACGCCATCTGCTCGCAGACGCGATACACGTCGAAGGCACCGCCACCCATGCCCCCGTATTCCTCATCGATGAAGAGCAACTGAAGACCGAGGCCGTCGCCGCACATGGCGTGCACGATGTCCATGGGGAACTCGTCGCGTTCATCGAATCCGCGCAGCGTCTCATCGCTGAGCCGATCGCGCGCGAACTGCTTGATCGATTCCAGCGCGAGCGCAAGGCTGTCGCTGTCGAGACCCGCTGTCATCGCGTACCGCCGTTCGTCGTCTTCAGGTTTCCTCCATCTTCCGGTCCATCTCGCTGCCCCCACTAGAGGCGTTGGTCACACGATTGCGGCAGGCCTTAGGCACTATAGGGGTGCGCCCGAGCCAACTCCGGTGCCGCCGCACGCTTCATCAGCTGAAGGGTCGCCTCCCCGCCCTCACCGGGCAGCTCCACTGAGTGATAGCCCTCGAGTCGGACGAACACGCTCTCGCCTTCATCCGCCAGGACCACGTCAAATGCGCCGTCGTCCCTTGCGATGGCACGCGCCCTCACCACGCCGGCAGGCAGCGCGCCGGCCGGGGAGGCCACGATGCGTTCGACGCGGAGCGGCAAGGCGAGACGGCCCGACGTGGCCAGCTCCCAGATGCCGGCGGTCTGCAGGCACAGCTCGATCAGGCGCGGCGCCAAGACGAAGGGCGACGCGGGAACATGGTCGGCGGGGAGATCGGCAGCCATCAGGCCGACTGCTTCTCGACCCACCACCCACTCCTGAGCCAACACCTGGTACGCAGGGCCGTGGAAGAGCACTTGGTAGATGGTGGGAGCGGGGATGGCCGGCCCGTCAGGAGCCGGTATCCGCTCGGTGCCCAGCTCGGCCGGAAGCCGGCTCAGGCGAACTCGTCCGGCGAAGTGTTTGGTCACCCGCGGGTCGAGGCCCGTGCGCAGCAGGCGGACGCCGATCAGGCTGCAGTCCGCGACCAGATCGTCTCCCGCTTGCGCGAAGGTGGCGTGCAGGGTCAGGGTTCGCGGCTCGGCGCGGTAGAACTTGAAGGGGGCTTCGAAGCGCATGTCCTCGATGGCTGCCACCGACCAGCCGGGCAGCGGCAGCGATGCGAGCTCGGCAAACGCCTCGATGCCCATCACGCCTGGGAGAAGAGGGGTTCCCTCCATGGCATGGTCGCGCAGGAAGCCCTGCTTCGTGGGGTCGAGCGTGGTCTCGACGGTGAGGCCACCGTGCACGCCCATGCGGACGGCCTCCCCGATCATCGGGCTGCTGCTGACCAGAGCGGACTGATCAACCCCGCCCGTCTCGTGCCACTCATCGAGCAGGCTACCGAGCCGGCCCGCGATCACCACCTCTCCGCTCGTGCTTCCGGCGGTCAACTCTCGACGGACCGCGGGAACGCCGGCTTCTGGGCGTATCACATCGATGCCGGCCAGCTCCATCATCTTCGGGATCGAGCCTCGGGTGGCCATGCCGATCCCGGTCCAGGCAGTCCAATCGATGGCGATGCCGCGCGTGGCGGGTCGGCTGGTGCGAAGGTTGGAGGTCAGTTTGCAGAGCAGGTCGTTGGCAGCTGCGTAATCGGTCTGTCCGCCGTTCCCGAACCGGCCGGCAACCGAGGTGAAGGCTACGGTTGCGCCGAGCGGCATGGTTCCGACCGCGCGCATGAGGTTGAACCACCCATCGCTCTTGACGTCGAAGACGAGATCGAACTCTCGGGGCGACTTGTCAGGCAGGACATGGCTGATCTCCACGCCGGCGGCGTGGATCAGAACGTCGATGCGACCGTGCGCTGCCCTGATGTCGCCGATCACCGCGGCGACCGCATCGGCGTCGGTGAGGTCGACCTGGTGGTACTGGACTGCGCCACCCGATGAACGCACCGCCGTGATGGCCGCGAGCCCCGCCTGCTGGCGCTCCAGCGCGCCCAGCTC
>DATITA010000010.1:0-3123 GCA_035468355.1 Candidatus Dormiibacterota bacterium | reverse complement strand
GATGCCCCCAAAGCACCAGCATGTCCACGGCAATGTCTTTCACTCGGGCCGTACGGTAACCGCAAGATGTCGCGTCCAACCGCGTGGCAGCGTTCGCCATACGCGGGACAATGGCTGGACCCGCCGAAAGGCGAGTCCCCTTGTGCGCTGGACGGCTGTGGGCACGGCCATCCGTCGAGCCGAGCCTCCGCAATCGCAATAACCTCAACCTGCTTCCCGTGGCAACGCGTCGTCGACCTCAATGCCGAGGTAGTGGAGGTGCTCTCGATCTTCTTGTGGCCAGGAGCAGCTGCACGGCTCGAAGATTGCCCTCGTCCTGTACATCAGTGTTACTTTCGGCAAGGTCAGTCGGTCAGCCCGAATCTCATTAATGTCGGCTCATGTGAAGGGTTTCGGATGACGGCCCATCGCGACGGTGCGGCTGTCACTGGGGCCGTCGTCGGAAAGCCTCCAATGAAGGAACCCGCGGGGAGTGGAGACGCCGGAAGGGCACCTCGCGCTATGGCGATTTGACCGGGGTGATGGGGCCGGTAGTAAGGAGCGGGGGTGCGGCAGTTGACTGATTGTGTCGGCTGGTAGTGCCGATCGGCTTGGCTGGAGCACCGGTGACGACGCCTGTTTGAGATGAGTGCCGGGCTGCAAGCAATGCGGGACACGTTTCGGGCCGAGGATCGGCGTGGCCGGTCGATGACCAGCGAGGAGGCGGCTGGGTAGCATTGGCGAGGGATGGGTCGCCGGCGCTCATGAGGTGTCGATCCTGATCGGGACAAGAGGCGCAGTCGGCCGGTGGCGCGGTTGGCAGCCGGCTTCGAAGGTCTCGATGACGATCATGCGGCCGCCGCAGCATGGGCACGGGTGGGCGAGCGCCTGCGGAGCTGCCGGATCGACCTCGCCTGCCTCCTCAGCTGCACTTACCGGTATGGCCAGACCGAGGAGCTCACGCGCCTTGGCGATTGTCGCGGCGCGCTTGCCGCTGGCGAACCAGCCGTAGTGGCGGATGCGATGGAAGCCGGTTGGCAAGACGTGGATGAGGAAGCGGCGGATGAACTCGTCGATGGCGAGGGTCATCGTGGTGTATCGGCCGGGGCCCTCGAGCCTGTAGTCCTTGACCTTGAAGGTGACGCTCGCCTCGTCGACCGCGATCAGGCGGCGGTTGGAGATTGCGACGCGGTGGGTGTAGCGCGCCAAGTAGGCGAGCACGGCCTTCGGTCCCGCGAACGGGCGCTTGGCGTAGACGAACCAGGGCTTCTTCCTGAGCGGGGCGAGGAACGCCCTGAACGCCTTGGCGTCGGCCAGATAGGCGAGTGAGCCGAAGAACTGCAGCCGACCCGCCTGGTGTGCCGCCAGAAGCTTTGCCAGCATCAGGCGCCGGAACAGCTTCGACAGAACCAACACCGGCAGGAGGAAGTTGGGCTTGCATGAGATCCAGCGGCTAGCGTCCATGGACAGCCCACCGCCAGGCACGATCATGTGGACGTGCGGATGATGGGTCATTGCCGAGCCCCAGCTGTGCAGCACTGACGTGATGCCTATGCGGGCTCCGAAGTGCTTTGGGTCCGCCGCGATCGTGAGCACCGCCTCCGAAGAGGCCTTGAACAGGAGATCGTAGATCACCGCCTTGTTCTGGTAGGCGAGGTCGCCAATCGCCGGCGGCAGCGTGAAGACGACATGGAAGTAGGGCACCGGGAGCAGTTCGGCTTCGCGCGCCGCCAGCCACTCGCGCGCTGCTGCAGCCTGGCACTTGGGGCAATGCCGGTTGCGGCAGCTGTTATAGGCGATCGTCGTATGGGCGCAGTCCTCGCAGCGGGCGACATGCCCGCCGAGGGCTGCCGTGCGGCAATTCTCGATGGCGCTCATCACCTTGAGCTGACAGAGGCTCACGTGACCTCGGTTGGCATGACGCCATGCGGCGCCGTGGTCGCGGAAGATGTCCGCGACCTCCAGCGCTGGACGGGCCATGCCGGCCGGTTACGTCGGCGGCGCGTGCTTCTCCTTCGCCACCAGAGGCGTGAGCCTGTCGAGCGGGCTCATGACCTCACGGATGATGTTGGTCGCGACATGGGTGTAGCGGGCGGTGGTGTCGAGCTTGGCATGGCCGAGCAAGACCTGGATCACGCGGATGTCGATGCGCTGCTCGAGCAGATGCGTGGCGAAGCTGTGCCTCAGCGTGTGCGGCGCCACCCACTTCGGCAGCCCGGCCAGCTCGGCAGCCATGTGGCAGATGCGATTGAACTGGCGCGTCGTCATCGGGTTGATGCGATCGCGGCCGGGGAACATCCACACTTTGGGGCGTGCGATGCGCCACCAGTCGCGCAGGAGTTCCAACAGCTGCGGTGACAGCATGGCAAAACGGTCCTTGCGGCCTTTGCCCTGCTCCACCCGGATCATCATGCGCTTGGAATCAACATCGCAGACCTTCAGCCCGACGACCTCCATGGCGCGCAGACCGGCACCATAGGCAAGGCCGAGAGCCGCCTTGTACTTCGGCCCGGGTGCCGCCTCCAACAGCCGCAACACCTCTTCGGGCGAAAGCACGCGCGGCAGCTTGCGCGGCTCGTAGACGAATACGAGACGCCGCGTCGTCTCTGGCCGGTCGAGCGTCACCTTGAAGAAGAAGCGAAGCGCCGTCACGGTCGTGTTGATGGTCGGGGGCCGCGCACCCGCCCCGGTCAGATGCAGCTGGAACGCGCGCAGCTCCTCCGGGGTCGCCGTGTCGGGAGACCGGCCGAGGAAGGCCGCGAGCCTCTTGACGGCTCGGATGTACTCGCGTTGCGTATCGGGCGTGAACCGGCGGACGCTCATGTCTTCGAGCATCCGTTGGCGCAGCGGTGTGATGGGCTTCTCGCACATTGCGGGCTCCTGTCTTGAGGTTGGAGTGCTTGACCACTCGATCCTCAAGACGGAGCACCCGCTCCGTCATCGTCGTTCGATTACGTGGTTACCATCAGGCTCACACCCTCAGCCGCGCGGCCCGCACCCTCCCGCGAGAGCGGGTTCGTTCTCTGCCGGATGGCTGTCCTATTGGTGCAATGTACGCGCGGTGAGCCTTCCTCACCTGGGAGGGTTGCTCGGGGTTCGACCCGAGTTGGATGGCAATACTTGCAGGAAAGTTTATTCCTCTCC
>DATITA010000009.1:0-4447 GCA_035468355.1 Candidatus Dormiibacterota bacterium | reverse complement strand
TCTCGACCCCGGCCCGGCGGTTGCCGATCGAGCGGACCACGTACCACACGATGCCGATGACCAGGACGATCCCCACGAACGTCACGCCGCTGCTGTTGAGGTAAGACAGCGGGTTCGACTTCTTGAGGTTGCTGATGATCGGCCCCAGGCCCGCGAACCAGTACAGCGTCACCGTGAAGGCCAGCCAGACGATCCCGATCCACGGCAGCACCTTGATGAACGGCGCGTCCTTCACGAGGTCGGGCCGCGTGAAGCGGGCGAGGATCGCGTTGATGCCGGGGTTGATCCAGCTCAGCGACGAGGCGAGGATGGTGAACCACGCCGATGCGACCAGGTTGAGCTTGCCGTCCAGCGCAGGGTCCGCGCTCGGCGCCAGGGCGCCGAGGCCCACCGCTTTGAGGATCGCGAAGTTCGAGAAGAGCAAAAAGATCACGGCCATCGCCAGCGTCGCGATGATCGCGTTGGCCGGCGCGCGCAGCCGCTCCGAGACCTCACCGAGCCACTCCGGCACCTGGCGGTCGAGGCTCCACGCCAACGCCATGCGGCTGATGAAGATCACGTACACGGGCATGAGCAGGAAGGGGAACAGCGTCGACGCCGCGCCCACCACCGCCCAGATCGGCCACAGGTCGGGCCTGGTCACCGCGCCCACGAGCTGGAAGTAGTTGGGCTGGCCCAACGGCAGAGGTGGCTTGACGACGTAGCCCCAGAACGCGCCCGCCCAGCCGGTCTGTGGGTCGAGACCGAGCCGCCGAGGCAGCATCTCGGCGTAGATCGAGTTCATCAGCACTGCGAGCACGAGCGCGCCGAGCACGGCCATCAGGATGCCCCGGGTGACGTTCCCGCGCACCTCACCCGAGATGTACGCGCTGTACTGGAACCCGATGAACTGGAACAGCATCACGCCCGCCATCAGGAAGAAAGGCCACGTGTAGCCGTCGACCGGCCCGAAGCTGAAGCTTGACCCGGTGAGGCCGGCATCGCTCGCAGCTTTGGCCAGCTGGTCGACCGTGACGCCTCCCGCGAACTTCGGCAGATTGGCCGCGAACGAACCTGCGTCAAAAGTCAGCAGTCCCATGATCGCCATCACCACCCAGCCGCCGATTCCGAAGATGGTCAACCAGGTCACGATCTTGTGGAACGTCCGGGTCGGCTGAAGGACCACGAAGGCCACGACCGCGAGCACCACGAGGCCCGCGATCATCCCGGGGATGCCCGTGACATCACCCGTATTGCCCTCGGTGAACCAGCTGTCGGCGCCCGCGAAAAAGCTGTTGCCCGTGCCGATGCCGATGATTCGGCCCTCCATCTGCACCCCGCGCAGGGTGAGGGCGGTCTCGAACTGGAGGAGGGCGATTGACGCGAAGGCGAGCATCCAGCTCTCCAGCCACCCGAGGAATGGACCGACCTTGGGGATGATGCGACTGGTGAACACGTAGTCTCCGCCGGAGCGTGGCATGACCGTGGTCAGCGAGGCGAAGATCAGCGCGAGGAGGACACAGAACGCGCCGACGATGAATGCGACCACCGACCAGTTGGTGACCAGACCCAGCACCACCACCGGAACGCCGGCCAAAACGGCGATGCCGTACGCGCCCCCCAGCGTGCCGCCGATGAACGCAGCCGTGTTGAAGAAGAGGGCGTTGGCGACGCTTACCTCGCGGACGAGGCCCGACGATTGGCGCGTGAACAGGGTGCGCGTGACACTCATCCCCGATTCCTCCCGTTACGATCGGCGTCCAGGTTCGCGCGGAACCTACAGCCGATAGGATTGTTTGTCAAGGATGCGTCAGGTGGTTGCCAGATGGACCGTGACGTAACAAACAACGCACCGCCGGAGGCCCCGCAGTCAGATTCCGGTCCGACCCTCGCGGACCCGCTGGCCGAGGCGCTGCGAGTCGTCACGCTCGCGGAGCGGCAGGGTCTCCAGGTTCGACTGATGGGCGGCCTCGCCTTTCACGCCCGATGCCGCGAGTGGACTGCTCTGGTCGAGCGCAAGCGGCGCGACATCGACCTCGCGACCCGCGCCAAGGATCGCCGGCCGCTTGGCGACCTGCTGGCGGCAGAGGGCTACACGCCGGACCGGCGCTACAACGCCCTTTACGGGCACAAGCAGCTCTACTTCCTGGACGAGGCCCGGCAGCGGCCGGTGGACGTGCTCGTGGACCGGCTCGAGATGTGCCACACATTTGAGTTCGTGGACCGGCTCATGGTCGCCGAGGTCACGCTACCGCCCGCCGAGCTCCTCTTATCCAAGCTCCAGGTCGTGAAGATCAACCGCAAGGACGTGCTCGACGCGCTGGCGCTCTTGTCGGAGCACCCGCTGGCCGAAGGCGACGAGGGTGGGCGTGCCATCTCGCTCAAGCGCATCACCAGCCTCACCTCCAGCGATTGGGGCTGGTGGCGCACGATCACCGGCAACCTCGCCAAGCTGCAGACGATGGCCGAGGGCCACCTCGAGCCGGGCGAGCTGGAGTTCGGGCGCGCGTCACACTTTCAGCCCGCGGCCCAGATCGAAGTCCTGCGCAGCGCCATCGAAGCCGCCCCGAAGTCGACCAAATGGAAGCTCCGCTCCCGGGTCGGCGAGCGGATGACCTGGTACGAGGAACCTGAGGAAGTCGGGCACGGCGACTGAAGATCTGGCCTACCTGCCGGCGCACGAGGCGCTGCGGATGTTTCGCACCAAAACGCTGTCGCCGGTCGAGCTGATGGAGGCCGTCGTCGCGCGAGCCGAGGCGGTCGAGCCCAGGGTCAATGCGCTTTGCCACCGGTTCTTCGACCGCGCCGTCGTACAGGCGCGTGAGGCCGAGGCTCGGTACATGGGTCGGGGCGAGCCGCCCCGCCCGCTCGAAGGCATCCCGACCGCGTTCAAAGAGGAAGAGCCGATCGCCGGGCAGCCCTGGACGCAGGGATCGCTGATCTACAAGGACCTCGTTGCCACGGAATCGTCGTGCTTCGCGCAGCGCGTCCTCGATTCGGGCGTCATCGTGCACGCGCGCTCGACCGCGCCCGAGTTCTCGTGCGCCGCCTTCACCCAATCGCGCCTTTGGGGCATCACGCGTAACCCCTGGAACCCCGAGTACGCGGTGGGCGGATCGTCAGGCGGTTCGGGCGCTGCGCTTGCGTCGGGCGCCACGACACTCGCCACCGGATCGGACATCGCGGGCTCCATCCGGATCCCTGCCTCCTTCAATGGGGTGGTCGGTTTCAAGCCCCCATACGGCCGGGTGCCGCAGATGCCGCCGTACAACCTCGACACGTACTGCCACTGCGGCCCCATGGCGCGCACCGTGACCGACTGCCTGCTGTTCGAGAACGCTCTGGCCGGCCCGCACGAAGGTGACGTGGTATCGCTCCGCCCGAAGTACGAGCTGCCCGAGCGGCTCGACACTATCAAAGGGATGCGGATCGCAGTCTCGACCAACCTCGGAGACTGGCCGGTCGACGAAGAGGTGGCGCGCAACACGCTCGATCTGGCGTTCGCGCTGCGCGACCAGGGCGCGATCGTCGACGAGGTCGACCTGCACCTGCCCCAGGCGGAGATCATGCGGGCCGCGGCAATCCACTTCCACATCGGCTTCGCGGCCGACGTGGCGAGGTCGTGCCGGGAGCATCCGGACCTGGTCACGTCATACGCCCCGGAGTTCCCGCGCTGGGCGCAGGAGTTCGGCGGTGACGGCACGCTGACCGAGAAGCTCGAGCTCGAGGGGCGCCTGTACCTGCGGTTGAGCAAGGTCTTCGAGTCCTACGACGCGCTGATCTGCCCCACGTGCGGCACGCGAGGCTTCAAGGCGGGCGACGACTACGCCGGGCACGGCCTGGAGGTGGGCGGGCGGACCGTCGACTTCTACATGGAGGCGCTGCTGACCCCGGTGTTCAACGTGTTCAGCCGCTGCCCGGTGCTGGCCGTGCCTTCAGGTTTCGCCGGCAACGGTGTGCCGACCGGGATTCAGATCGTGGGCCGCACCTACGACGACGTCACGCCGTTCCGCATCGGCGCCGCCTGCGAACAAGCCCGCCCCTGGCAGACCCACCCAGCCCTCTAACCCCATCCACTCCCCGCGGCGCGGGGAGAATGCAACCGGCACCACAGGGCCGGATGGGGAGGTCCATCTAGCAACACTTCCCCGCTGCGCGGGGAAGGTGGGCGCAGCGCCGGATGGGGAGATCCATCCGGCAATTAGGATGCAACCAGAAAACATTACGTTTCGCTGATGCGCGGGCCCGCCCGAAGGAATTGAATCGCAGTTATGAAGGCCCCGCGCCGGGAGCTCGCGCTGATCATGCTGACCGCCCTGACCGCCGCCTGCGTCCGCCCATCGGCCGCGCTGCCCTCTCCATCACCGCCGCAGCCGACGGGAACCTTGACTGGAATCCACAAGATCCAGCACGTGGTCGTGATCATGCAGGAGAACCGCAGCTTCGACCAGTACTTCGGCACCTACCC
>DATITA010000008.1:0-6808 GCA_035468355.1 Candidatus Dormiibacterota bacterium | reverse complement strand
CATCCGAAACGATCGTCCCTTTGATGCTGACACCCTGAAAGTTTCCGATCGGAAACATTGGCATGGGCGACGCGTTCGTTCCACCGGCCGGCTTCAAGGAACCGCCGCTGGTCGTGAAGTCGATGCTCGTCGTGCTCTTGGTCTCGACCACGGCGGTGCTGACACCCGAGACCGACTCGTCGCGCAGGTATTTGCTTGCGGCGGTGATGTGCGCGGCGCCCGAACCGTCCGGTCCCGCCTCGTCGTACGACTTGGTCCAGGAGTCGCCCGGCTTCACGGCGTTGTCGGGTAGTACCGCGGTGATGAAGCCGCCGCCGAGGTTGGTGATGGTTGCAAAAACGTTGCCTGTGGTGGAGATTCCATTGACGCTCCGGACGCGCCCGTCGGACGAGACCTTCACCTCGACTGAGCTTGCCGGTGTGTAGCTCGTCGTATTCGTCACCCATTTGGAAACAGTCTTCATCGTGACGTCGCTGACCGTGATCGCCATGTCCGAGGTCCCGGATGAGTCGACCGAGGTCACCTTCACCGTCTCGTGGCCGGTCATCTCGATGTCGAGGGGGATCGTCACTCCAGCGGCCGAAAGGTTCTCTTTCAACACCGAATGAATGGCGTACTTGAACGTGTCGCCGCTCCTGTAAGCCAGCGTCAGCGTCTGGGCGTGCGCGGGAAGGGCTCCACAGGAGATCGCGAGAAGCGCGACCACGACAAGACGCCGCATACCGACCATCCTAGGGCTGGCTAACGGGTTTCGGTTCCTTCTCGGGCGATTGCTCAGTAACGTAGGCGGGGACGGTCAGAGTGGCCACCGGAACGATCTGGCGGAAGCCGGCCAGCGCACTTTCCCAGTCGCGCAGCATCTCGGCCGCCCGGCGGCTGCCGGTGCGGCGGTGGTGCTCCTCGACCAGGCCGCGGAGCTCTTCCACGTCCTCACCGGGAACCTCGCGCGCGACCACGCTGTCCGCGTTGAGCTGGCGCCATTCGGTCGCATAAGCGACGCCGCCGGTCATCCCCGCACCCGCATTCCATCCCACCGCGCCCAGTGCGACGGCAACGCCTCCTGTCATGTACTCGCAGAAGTGATCGCCCGCGCCTTCGACCACGGCCACGGCGCCGGAGTTGCGGACGCAGAAGCGCTCGCCGACCCGGCCCGCCACGAACAGGCGTCCGCCGGTGGCGCCGTAGCAGATCGTGTTCCCGGCCAGCACGGGGTCGCCGGCGCCGTCGCTTTCGAACGGCCGGATCGTGATCACGCCGCCGCCCATGCCCTTGCCGACGTAGTCCTGCGCCTCGCCCTCGAGGTTTAGCTCGACCCCCTCGTCGAGAAAGGCGCCGAAGCTCTGGCCCGCGCTGCCGCGATACGCGTGCGGTTCCGAGGGCCTGAGCGCCGCGCCCACCGTGCGATGGGAGTTGTCGATGCTGCCGCACGCCGGCGCCGCAGAGGGCGCGTCACCATTGCGCTCCCACGTGCGGCCTCGTGGCAGCGAAGGGTCGGTCGCGCTGAGGACGTAGCTGAGGTCGAGTGGGGAGTCCGGCGCGGCTTCGAGGAGCTCGACGCGCCCGACCACCTCGGCAAGAGTCCGAGCACCGAGGCGGGCGAGGTGTTCGCGCACGTCCTCGGCGATGAGGAACATGTAGTTCACGACGTGCTCCGGACGCCCCTCGAACTTCGCGCGCAGGTCTTCGCGCTGGGTTGCGATGCCGGTGGGGCACGTGTTGAGGTGGCACTGCCGCGCCATGTCGCAACCGAGGGCGACGAGGAGCCCGGTCCCGAACCCGAACTCCTCCGCACCGAGCAGGGCTGCGACGACGATGTCACGACCGCTGCGCAGCCCGCCGTCGGTGCGCAGGCTCACGCGCTCGCGCAGGCGATTTGCGACGAGAACCTGCTGCGCCTCCGCGAGGCCGAGCTCCCACGGCGCCCCCGCGTTCTTGATCGAGGAGAGCGGTGAGGCGCCGGTGCCGCCATCATGGCCCGAGATGAGGATGTAATCGGCTCGCGCCTTCGCGACCCCGGCGGCGATGGTACCGACGCCCGCCTCGGAGACGAGCTTCACTCCGATGCGTGCGCGGGGATTGACGGTCTTCAGGTCGAAGATCAGCTGGGCCAGGTCCTCGATGGAGTAGATGTCGTGGTGCGGCGGTGGAGAGATGAGCTGCATGCCGGGCTGCGCGTGGCGCAGGCGCGCGATCAGGCTCGTGACCTTGACCCCGGGCAGCTGGCCTCCCTCGCCCGGCTTGGAACCCTGGGCGACCTTGATCTCGAGCTCGTCAGCGCGCTTCAGGTAGCGAGGTGTGACGCCGAACCGCGCGGACGCGACCTGCTTGATCCTGTTGTCGCGACGTACGCCGGCGGAATCGTCGTAGCTGGCGGGGTCCTCGCCGCCCTCGCCGGAATTGGAGCGCGCGCCCAGCTGATTCATGGCCATGGCCAGCGCCTCGTGCGCCTCCGGCGAAAGGGCGCCGAGCGACATGGCGGTGCTGATGAACCGCTTGACGATCTCGGCCGCGGACTCGACCTCGGCGAGCGGGACGGGCGAGGCCACGTCTTTGATGCGCATCAGCTCGCGCAGCGATTGCGGGTCGGCCATCTCGGAGAGCCGCCGCCATTCGCGGTAGGCGTCCCGGTCTCCGGTCTGCGCGGCCTTTTGCGCGGCGCGAACGGCCAGCGGGTTGTACGCGTGGTGTTCGCCCGCCTTGCGGAAGCGAACGCGCCCGTGGTCGGGCGCTGCCTGTGGTCTGGCACGCGCCAGCCGCTCGATGTCGGAGAAGTTCAGTCCGCCGATCCGAGACGGGACCGCCGGGAAGCACATCTCCATGACCTCGGCGCCCAGGCCGAGCGCTTCGATGACCTCCGCGCCGCGATAGCTCGAGACGCAGGAGATGCCCATCTTCGCCATCACCTTGAGCAGGCCCGCCTCGAGCGCTTTGCGGTACTTGAGGGCTCCCTCCGTGCCCGCGGTGGCTAGCGCCAGGTAGGGGTGGACGGCGGTGGCGCCGACGGTGATCAGGCAGGCGACGTCGTGGACGTCGACCGCGTCGCCGGCGATCGCGACGAGGTCCTTGCTCATGCGCGCGCCGGTCTCGAGCAGGTGCTCGTGGACCGCTCCCACCGCCAGCGCCATCGGGATGGGCATGCGAACCTCCCCACCCGGCGGCTTCGCCGCCACCCTCCCCGCCTGCGAGGAGGTGGAGCCGCGTCGGTCGCTCAAGGCGATCGTCCCAACCGCCTCGTCGGCTTCATGGCACAGGCGAATCAGCGCGTCGCGCAGGGACTCGTCCGGAGCGCACGTGGCGTCGATCACCGTCGCTTCCTCGAGCACACGAGCCAGCTCGGCCGCGCCCAGCACCGGCGAATCCAGCTCGAGCAGGTTTCGGGTCACGGGCATCGCCGGGTGATGCTGCCGGCGCAGCTCGCGGTCGACCCCGCCTTCGGGTTCAAGAGTGAGGTGGCGCGCGCCGAGGAGAACTCGCAGGGACATCACGGCCTTCTCGCGCAGGGGATCGATGGCCGGGTTGGTGACCTGTGCGAACCGCTGCCGCAAGTAGCCGTAGATCCGGCGCGGCGTCCGCCCAAGCGCCGCGATGGGAATGTCGTCGCCCATCGAGTACACCGGCTCGGCGCCAGTCTCGGCCATCGCCTCGACGACGAACTTCACGTCCTCCGAGCCCCATCCGTGCAGCGCGTGCTGCGCCTGCAGGTCTTCGAGCAGCTCGACCTGCGCGTGGCGCCGTTCCACAGGAACGAGGACGCGATCGGCGAGGAGGCCATAGTCGTGGCGGGCCGCTGCCCGCTCCTTGGCGTCGGCGTCGCGGAGCAGTGAGCCGTCCCGCGTGTCGACCAGCAGCATCTGCCCCGGGCCGAGCCGGCCGCGCTCGACCACGGACCCTGGCGCCATGGTGACAACCCCGGCCTCGGACGCGGCGACCACGAGGCCATCCGCCGTGCGCTGCCAGCGCAGCGGGCGCAGGCCGTTGCGATCGAGCGCGGCGCCGACGACGATCCCGTCGCTGAAGGCGAGCGCGGCAGGCCCGTCCCACGGCTCGAACCGGATGGACTGGTAGCGGTAGAAGTCGCGCACCGGCGCGGCCAGGTCGCCGCGCCCTTCCCATGCGTCGGGCACAAGGCTCATCAGCGCCTCGGACACCTCCCAACCCCGGTGCACCAGGAGTTCGAGCGCATTGTCGAGGGAGGCCGAGTCCGAGCCATCCGGCCAGATCGCGCCCTGCAGCTCCGGCTCAAGCTCCGGTTCGCGAGCGCGCATCCACGCGCGGTTGCCGGTGATGGTGTTGATCTCGCCGTTGTGCGCGAGCATCCGAAATGGCTGCGCCAGGCGCCAGTCCGGCATCGTGTTGGTCGAGTAGCGCTGGTGGAAGACCGCGAGCATGCTCTCGCAACTGTCCTCCCTCAGGTCGGAGTAGAAGTCGGCGAGGCGTGTGCCCGCCATCAGGCCCTTGTACACGAGGATGCGACTCGAAAGCGACGGGAGGTACATGCTCACGCCTTCGGCCTCCGCCTTGCGTTCGGCTCGCCGCCGGGCGACGTAGAGACGGCGCTCCCACTCGTCCGGGTCGAGGTCGGGGTCGGACACCAGGCCGTGCCAGATCGCGGGCATGGTGGCGCGCGCTCGCTCGCCGAGACTTTCGGGGTCGACCGGCACCCGCCGCCATTCGCGCACCGACAGGCCGGATGCGGTAAGCGCCTCGGTCACGAGCTCCCGGGCGCGGCCATCCCATTCGAACAGCGCGGCCACGGCGAACCGGCCGCCGAGCAGGCGGTGGGGGATCTGGACCAGGAGTCCGGCGCCGTCGCCGCTCTTGCCGTCGGCGTCAAGTCCGCCTCGGTGGGAAAGTCGGGCCAGGGCCTCTACCCCGAGCCGTACCGCCTCGTGGCCGAGGCGCGGCGTGGAGACAAAGCCCATCCCGCAGGCCGCCCGGCTCGTGGGAAGGTCCCCCGGCCAGGCCTGTCGTGATCTTGACGACGCTGGGGGCACTGAAGGGAAGGCTAGCGGTGGTCGGGAAGCTGGAGCTAGTTGGTCATCACCAAAAGAACCCGCCGAGCCTTATTCGCACCTCACATACCCAAAAGAGCCTGGACCCGCAGCGCCACGGAAAGGTTGAGGCGCGTTTCGGGATCCTCGAGGTCGGCGCCGCTGATCTCGCGAATCCGGTCCAGCCGGTAGCGCAGCGTGTTGGGGTGAATGCGCAGGCGCTGCGCAGCCTGCTGCTGCTCGCCGGTCTCGAGATAAGCGCGCAGGGTCGCGACCAGGCTTCCCTTGCGCGCGCTGTCGTGCTCCATCAGCGGGCCGAGGTGGCGCCTGCTGTAGTCGACCAGGCGCTCGTCGGTCACCGCGGCCAGCAGTCCCGTGAGGCCCAGCTCCGGCACGGCGATCACCTGGCTCCAGCGCTTGAAGCGCGCCAGCGACTCCATGATCGAGGTGACCTCTCGCAGCGCGCCAGCCACGCCGACCGGCGCCTCCATGGGTCCGCTGAATCCAACCGACACGGTGAAGCCGGGCTTCCAGTCGGCGACGACCTGCTGGACCTGGAGCCCGAGCGCATGGCTGCGGGCCTGGTGGTCTGCCGCCTCGGTCCCCAGGGGCATGAGCGAGACCACCTGGTCCGAGCGGCCCTGGACCAGGGCGCGTGGGTAGCTGGCCCGCACCACGCCGGCCACCCGGCGCAGGAACTCCCGCTTCAGCGCCTGGATGGCGTCTTCGGTAATCTGCCCCGCCCGGTTGAAGCCGCGGAAGTCGTCGATGTCGACCAGCATCACGATGTGGCTGCCGTGCAGCGGGTAGCCGATGTGCCGCGCCCTCCGCTGGGCCGCCGACTCGTCGCCGTACGTCCCGTGCAGGAGGTCCTCCAGGAACTCTCCGCGGACGCGGCCCTCGACCTCCGAGAGCTCGCGCTCCTTGGCGATGGACAGGGCGAGCACGAGCGCTGCCTGCTCGATGGCCATGAATGCCAGCTCCTCGTTGTGGGGCGGGCGGTCGAGGATCGAGATGTAGCCCAGCACCTGGTTGGCGGCCAGGATCGGCGCGATCAGCCGCTCGCGGGACATGCCGAGGTGGGGGAAGGCCGGCACCTTGAGCGGGCCGCGTTTGGCCTCGACCTCGCGCAGCACGCGCTGGATCTGCGGGTCGAACAACACGCGCTGAGGCGTGCCATGGCGCAGGATCGTCTCCTTGCGGTGCGGGTCTGCGCTTCCCCCTGCATGCGCGAGCAGGTGAAAGCTCGCGTCCTCGACCACCACCGCGCTTTCCAGCAGGTCGGCCAGCGTGCGGCAGATCTCGTTCACGCCCTTGCCGTCGAGCACCAGCTCGGTGAACCTCCGGTGGATGTCGATCGAGCGCTTCAGACGCCAGTGCTCGGCGTTGATGATCCGCTCCAAAAGCGGCGCCATCAGGTCGATCAGCTGCACGTCGGCGCCGACGGTGAAGAGAGGGACGTGCAGGCGGTCGGCCTCCGAGACCATCTCGGGCGGCAGCTTGCCCAGATACGGCATCGGCCGCACCACGAGGCCGGCGCCCCCGGATTCGGCGATCCGGGTGACCAGCCGGATCTGCGCGTCCGGGTCGTCTTTAATCGGGAAGCCGGTCGTGAAGAGGAGGTCGCCCGAGCGGGGCTGCACCTCAGGCGTCTCCATCAGCCGCACCCATTCCACCGGACGGTCGAGGCCTTCGCCCCCCGCGATCAGGGTCGCGGCGCCCAGGATCGATCGGGCGACGTCCCGGACCGTGGGCCGGGGCTCGACGTCAGGCTCGGGAGCCTGCTTGGCGGCCACGCTGAGAGCTTAGGGCGTCGG
>DATITA010000007.1:0-16007 GCA_035468355.1 Candidatus Dormiibacterota bacterium | reverse complement strand
ACCAGCCCATGAAGCAGCTGTCTCGTGGCCAGCAGCAGAAGGTCGCGATCGCGCGCAGCTTCCTCACCGCCCCTTCGCTGCTCCTCATGGACGAGCCGACGACCGGCCTGGCTCCTCGCTCGAAGAAGGAGGTCCAATCGCTCCTCGCAGCACTTCGGGCGGAGCGCGACGTGACCGTGCTGCTCTGCACCCACGACATGGATGAGGCCGCCGCACTTTGCGACCGCGTCTTGATGATGGACGGCGGGCGCGTGCTCGCGGACGGCACTCCGGATGAGCTTTGCCGCGCCTATGGAGAAGGCAGGACGGGCACGACTCTCGAAGACGTCTTCATGCATCTCACCGGCAAGACGCTCGCCCTCTCCGAGAAAGAGGAGGGAGAGATATGAGCGCAGGCGTCAAACAAGTAATAAGGCATACCGAGCTCAACGCACTGTTCGGGTTCGCCGAGCGGCAGATGCACGTCGTGAAGAGGTACTGGCTGTGGGAGGTCGTCTGGCTGTTCTACAGCCTGGTCAGCGTCCTGTCGATCGGATTCCTCGCCTCCGGTCTCGGCTCGCTTGGCGTCCAGGGCGGGTCGTTCGATCTGCGCAGGACCCAGCTGTACCTGCTGGTCGGCGCCCTCCTGTGGGGCTACCTGTCTCTGGTCTTCATGGAGGCGGCATACGCAATCTCGTGGGAGCGCTGGGAAGGGACCATCGAGTACACGTTCATGGCGCCGGTCAAGCGGATCACGCACCTGATGGGGATCTGCCTGTTTGCGATTGGTTACGGCCTGGCCCGGACGCTGGTCGTCCTCGTCGTGGCTGCGGCGATGTTTCGCCTCGATTTTTCCCACGCCGACATCCCAGCGGCCCTCGCGGTGCTGGCCGCATCGACGCTGCCGCTGATCGGCCTGAGCATCCTGACCTCGGTCCTGCCGCTGCTGTCGCCGCAGAAGGGGGAGCAGATGTCGATTGCGCTGCAGGGGTTCCTGCTGCTGGTGTCGGGTGTGTACTACCCGCTCACCGTGCTGCCCGTGCCGATGCAGGTCGCCGGGGCTGCGAGCCCGCTCACGTACGCGCTGTCAGGTATGCGCCGAAGCCTGCTCGACGGGGTGGATTTGGCGGGCGAGCTGCCCGTCATCGCCATCCTGGTGGCGATGGGCGCCGTGTTGATCCCGCTTAGCGTCGTGGTGTTCGGTTGGGCGGAGAAGCGGGCCAAAAAGCTTGGCCTGCTCAAGCGAAGTGGGTAAAGAAAAGTCAGTTCGAGTCCCCCCGCAAAAATAGTTTGCACCCAAACTGATGTTCGCCACTATCACCATCCGCCACCACATCTAGGGTCTCTTTCGGCTTCGGTCTCAACATCATGCGTCCGAAGGCACGGCGGGGCGGAGGGCCCTCTCTACATGTTGTGGTAAGGGTATTGACAGGCTAAGCACCCCTGGTTACTGTTTGCGGCGAATCGCGGTGATCAGTGGGGAGAAGTGGTGAATCCAGCAAACGTCTCAGCAAACGTCGTCCCCTACGTCCAGGTAAGGCACGCCATACACCTCCTCTACGCCACTTCTCCCCGCAGCCGCGATGGGGGCCTTCCGTCGGCGATCAATCATCGATTTGACAAGCACGGTAACGCGCTGCCCCTCGAGCTGCACGGCTGCGGATGCAGCCTCTGCGCCCGCCAGCAGCGGGAGGCTCGCAGTTTCTGGGAGGCCCGATGAGTGTTCACCGGAGCGCACCGGGCGCGGGTGGACGACAAGGGGAGGGTGGCCATCCCAGCCGCTTTCCGCAAGCAGCTTCCGGAAGGGAGCTACGTGTCGGTGAGCCAGGACAACGTGCTGGCGATCTATCCGCCGGACCTCTGGGCCGCCCTGGCAGAGGAGCTCAAGAGCCCCCTGCCTGGACCGGACCAGCGCGCTCTGGCGCGCACTTTGTATCCGCTCTCGGACTCGTTCGAGCCGGATGGCCAGGGCCGGATCAGCCTTCAGCCCGAACAGCGCCGGCTGTCGGGGATCGAGACTCCGTCGACGGTCGTGGTGATCGGGACGGGGTCCCGAGTGGAAATCTGGCCCGAGGGCCGATGGGACAGCTACAGCGCCGACGCGCAAGGTCGCTTTACAGAATTCGCTGACAGGGTGATCCAGAGGCATTAGTCCGCACGTTCCCGCACTTTCACAAGAGGTAATAGAGCTGCTACAGCCCCGAACGGGCGCGGTCGCGATCGACTGCACCCTCGGGCAGGCGGGCCACGCCCGCCAGATCCTGGAGAGGATCACTCCTGGCGGCCGGCTGCTCGGGATCGATCGCGATCCCGCGGCGGTGCAGGCGGGCCGGGTGGCGCTGGCCCAGTTCGGGCCGGCCGCGGTACTGGTCAACGGGCCGTTCTCCGAGCTTGGCTCGATATGTAACGAGAACGGGTTCACGCAAGCCGACCTGGTCCTCTTCGACTTCGGTCTCTCCAGCACCCAACTCGACGACCCTGAGCGTGGATTCAGCTTCCGCGCCGACGGGCCGCTCGACATGAGGATGGACACGGCCGCGACACTCACCGCGGCACGGATCGTCAACCAGTTCGACGTCGCCGAGATCGAGCGAATTCTGCGTCAGTACGGCGAAGAGCGTTGGGCACGCCGGATCGCGCAGTTCATCGTGGCGCGGCGACCGCTGCGCACCACGCGCGACCTGGCGCAGGCCGTCGAGGCGGCCATACCGCGGCAGGCCTGGCCGCGAGACATAAACGTCGCGACGAGGACCTTTCAAGGTCTCCGGATCGCGGTCAACGGCGAGCTGGAGGAGATCGAGGCAGGACTGAAAGCAGCTCTTTTGATTCTCAAACCCGGTGGTCGTATGGCGACGATCAGCTTCCACTCCCTGGAAGACCGCTTGGTCAAGTCATTCTTCAACGTCGAGTCCAAAGACTGTATCTGCCCACCCCAGCAGCCAGTCTGCACCTGCGGCCACCGGGCCACCCTTCACATCGTGACGCGCCGCCCCGTGCGGCCCTCCGAACAGGAGGTGTCAGCCAACCCCCGAGCCCGCTCCGCGCGACTGCGCGCGGCGGAACGAATCTGATTCCACGAAGTCCTGGTGGCCGGTCCAACCCCTCCGGCCACCAGGCACCATCGCACCCAACGTCCCAGCAACACATGAGGAATACGTCTTGACATCAACCCGAATACTGGCTCGGCGACGCCTGATGGTTTCAGGCATCGCTCCACACGTCAGCGCGCCGCCGAGGCGGCGTCGCCGCACGCGCGGATTCGTCCAGGTCGCCGGTTCGGCGGCCGCGAGCCGCCTGCGCCTGACGGGTTTCGGCCACGCCTACCTCGGGCTGGGCGCGATCGTGATCGTCGTGCTGTTCTATCTCGCGCTCGCGGCCCAGATCACGCAGTCGTCGTACCAGATGGCCCAGTTGCAGGACCAGCAGCGCCAGCTCATCGCGGTCCAGGACCAGCTCCGGTACCAGGAAGTGACGGCGCACGCGCCCGCCCAGGTGCAGCAGCAAGCCGCCCAGAGCGGCCTCCAGCGGATCGCGCCGGCCACCTACGTCTCGGGCCAGCAGCTGGCATTCGACCTCGGCGCACCGGTGGGCGCCTCGGCGGGCGACACGACTCCACTCTGGATGAAGGCCGTCGCGGCCGTCGTCAACACGGTTGGCGGTACGCGCGACGTCATGGCGGCGACCACGAAGTAGTGTCGAGCAGGGCGCTCGGAGCGAGACGCCCCGGTCGGGTTGAACGTGTTGGTTCGGCGCGGCTTCGCATCCTCTCGATGCTGGTGGTCGCCCTCGTGCTGGCCGGTTCGATCTGGGTGAGGCTCGCTTACTGGCAGGTGATCGAGCACGGCCGCCTCGCCGCGAAGGCTCAGGCCCAGTATCGGGAGTTGGTCGAGCTGCCTGCCACGCGCGGCGTGATCCTCGACCGCAACCTCACCCAGCTCGTTGTCAACACGACCGTCTACTCGGCCTTCGTCTCCCCGGACCAGGTCACGCCCGCCCAGCGCAACGAGGTTGCCGGTGGGCTGTCGTCGGTGCTGGGGGTGGACAAGACCTCGATCATGACGACCCTTGAATCCGGGGCCAAGTTCGCCTACATCGCCCGGCGCGTCTCCCACGACAAAGCGGACAAGCTGCGCGCGCTCCATCTCCCCGGTGTTGGGCTCGAAGAGGAGACCCAGAGGGCTTACTTGCCCGGCATCGACCCCGGCACGACACTCGCCGCGAACCTGCTTGGATTCGTCAACTACAACGGCGACGGCCAGTACGGCCTGGAGGCCAGGTACCAGAACGTCCTGTCCGGGACGCCGGGCTACATCTCGAGCTACCGCGACCTCGCCAACCGGGAGATCGTGCTCGGCAGCCACAGCCAGCAGGACGCTGTCAACGGCTCCGACCTCGTGCTCTCGCTCGACGCCAACGTCCAGTACACCGCGGAGCAGGCGCTGGCGGATGGGATCAAGAAAGACAAGGCCGAGAGCGGCAGCGTGCTGATCATGGACCCCTCGACCGGCGGCATAGTCGCATGGGCCGACTATCCGAGCTATAGCGCCAACAACTTCACCCAGACCGATCCATCGCTGTTCCTCGACAACGTGGCCAGCGCCGTCTACGAGCCGGGGTCGGTGATGAAGGTCGTCACGCTTGCGGGCGCGATCAACTCGGGCGCGATCACGCCCAGCACCGTCATCGACGACCCCGGCTACCTGTCGGTCGGCGGCTACAGGATCTACGACTGGGACCGCCGAAACCACGGCAACATCGACTACACCTACGTCCTGGAGCACTCGCTCAACGTCGGTGCGATGAAGGCGATGCAGGCGGAAGGGCACGCCGCGTTCTACAGCTACCTCCAGGGATTCGGATTGACCAGGCCGAGCGGAATCGATGTCGCGGCCGAAGATGCTGTGGCGCCGCCGGCGGCCTCTCAGATGGCCGACTCGCAGTACGCGACCTCCTCATTCGGCCAGGGCATCGACGTCAACATGGTCCAGATGCTGTCGGCCATCAACGTGATCGCCAACGGCGGCAGGTACGCGCCGCCTCACGTGGTCGAGCGCATCGGAACCCAGATCAACCCGCTCCTCCTCCAGCCCCAGCGGCAGGTCATCAGCGCGGCGGCGGCCACGCAGATGACGACGATGATGGAGGCGGTCGTCCAGCACGGCTCCGGCTACACGTCGAAGGTGAAGGGCTTCGCTCTAGACCAGACCGCCAAGACCGGCACCTCGCAGATCCCAGTCAACGGGCAGTACACGCAGGACGTGTGGGCCTCGTTCGTCGGGTTCCTCCCGGCCCAGCACCCACGCTTCACGATGCTCGTCGTGGTTCGCAAGCCGCATGCCCCCGGAAGTGATCACGACTGGACCCTGAACGACGGCTACATCACCGCCGGCCCGATCTGGCAGAAGATCGCCCAGGCGATGGTCGTGGACTGGCGCATAACACCGGACCCGAGCTAGCCCCGACACTTAGCACATGAAGCTGAGTCTCCTCGAGATCCTCGAGGCGACCGGGGGCGGCGAGGTCGGCGGCACCCAGGTCGGCAACACTTTCTCGACTTTCCACACCAACTCGCGCGAGGTCGCGCGAGGCGGCCTTTTCTTCGCGCTGCGCGGCGCCGAGACTGACGGCCACCGTTTCGTCAGCGACGCGATCTCGCGCGGTGCGGCAGCGGTCGTCGTCCAGCGCCGGATGGACATACCATCCGGGATCGTCGAGATCCTCGTGCCCGACACCTGGGCCGCCCTGTACGCGCTGGCGGGCTACGCGCTGCAGCGCGTGCGGCCCCTAGTCGTCGGGGTGACTGGTAGCAATGGCAAGACGTCGACCAAGGAGATGGTCGCGGCAATTCTCTCGCGACGCTACGAGGTCCTGCGTTCGACGGGCAACCTCAACACGGAGACCGGCGTCCCACTCACCGTGTTGAGGCTGGAGCCACACCACACCGCGCTCGTGCTCGAGATGGGACTGCAGCGAGCCGGCGACATCGCGCGGCTCGCGGCGCTCGCGAAACCCTCGATCGGGATCGTGACCAACGTGGGTACCGTCCACATGGAGTTCTTCTCCTCGCACGAGCAGCTCGCCCGCGCCAAGGGTCAGCTCGTGTCCTCGCTACCGGAAGACGGCCTCGCAGTCCTGAACGCAGACACCGAGTTCTACCCGCTGCTGGCCCGCATGACTCCGGCCCGGATTGTGAGCTTCGGTCTCGAGAAGGGCGACTACAGGGTCGAGGGCTACCATTCACTGACCGGCGGCGGTTGCGAGTTCTCAGTGCGGGGCGTCCCGGTGCGCCTTGCGCTGGACGGCCGCCACCAGGCCCTGAACGCG
Organism: Candidatus Dormiibacterota bacterium; assembly: GCA_035468355.1. GTDB lineage: Bacteria > Chloroflexota > Dormibacteria > Dormibacterales > Dormibacteraceae > DATKSS01. The sequence continues at coordinate 9,704 of DATITA010000007.1, read as the reverse complement.
ACCGCGGCGCTTGCCGCGGCGGAGTTCGCGGGCGTGCCGCTCGCCGAAGGCGCCGCCGCCCTCGCCGGAGTGGAGATCGACCACCGGCTGCAGGACCTGCCCGTGGCCGCCGGTTACTCGATCATCGACGATGCCTACAACGCAAGCCCCGAGTCGATGCTCGCAGCGTTCGATGCCATGGTCGAGGCGCCACGCCGCGGGAGGCTCATCGCCGTACTCGGTCAGATGGGGGAGCTCGGCACGCTGTCGGAGGAGTCACACCGGCGAGTCGGGCGCCGCGCCGCCGAGGTATTCGACGCCGTTTGCGTCATCGACGGCGACCAGGCGCGCCTTCTCGCCGAGTCCGCTGGTGCGGAGCTGGTGCCCGATCGGGCCGCTGCGGTGGAGTGGGTCAGGCGCAATGCCCATGACGGCGACCGCGTGCTGGTCAAAGCATCCCGTGGGATCCATCTCGAAGAGGTCGTGAGGGAGCTGACCTCGACTTGAGACTCGACCTGATCACCTTCGCGGTGACGTTCGTCATCGCGCTCGTCCTCTACCGGCCGTTCATTCGGCTCCTTCGACGGATGAAGTCGGGCCAGGTGATCCAGGCCGAGCTGCCGGACAGCCACCAGAAGAAAGCGGGCACGCCGACCGGCGGCGGCATCCTGTTCGTCGGGGTGGCCGTCCTTGGCGGCTTGCTTGCCGCCGTGGCGGGGCACCAGGGCGCGCTCCCCGCGACCGCCGGCCTGGTCGCCGGCGGCCTGATCGGCTTTTTCGACGACCGCACCAAGCTCCAGGTCGGAGCCCTGGGGATCCCGGCGCGGCTCAAGTTCCCGGTCCAGGTGGGGCTCGCTCTGCCGGTCGCCTGGCTGGCCACCGTGCAAGGACCGCCGCATCAGCTCTTCCTGCCGGCTACGCCCTGGGTGGTGTTCCCGATCGCCGTGGTCGCGATCGTGGCCACCGCCAACGCCGTCAACCTGACCGATGGCATGGACGGCCTGGCGGGCGGCCTTTCGGTGATCGCGGTCGCGGTCACGGTGCTGTTGCTGCCCGGCGCGCCGCCTGGTGAGAAGGCGGTGGCGATGAGCCTGTGCGGCGGTCTCGTGGCCTTCCTGGTGTTCAATCGCTATCCGGCCCGCGTGTTCATGGGGGACACCGGCGCTCTCGCCATCGGTTATGTCGTCGCGGCGATGGCCATCCAGCAAGGGCTGGTTCTGCTGCTGCCCCTCGTCGGTCTGGTGTTTGTGATCGAGACGCTGTCTGTCATCATTCAGGTGGCCTACTTCAAGGCCAGCGGCGGCCGCCGCATTTTCAAGATGACCCCGATCCACTACACGTTCCACCACGAGGGTTGGTCTGAGAATCGCATCGCGCTCTCGTTTTGGGGCGCGGGGATCGTCTCGGCGCTGGCCGCTGTCGGGGTGGCACGGCTGGCCACTTGAGCTCACTCGTGGTGGGCGCGGCCCGCAGCGGTGTCGCGCTGGCCAACCACCTGGTGGCCTCCGGGGAGTCCGTTCGCGTGACCGATCGCAGGTCCGCGTCCGATGTCGCGGCCGCGACCGCCCACATGCCCGCGAGCGTGGAGCTGCGACTCGGCGGATACGACCCATCCGTCCTCGAAGGCGTCGACGTCGTGTATGCGAGCCCGGGCGTGCCGTGGGATTCGCCGCTGCTGACCGATGCTCGCGCGCGCAACATCCGGGTGTCGAGCGAGATCGACCTATTCCTCAAGCTCTGTCCGGGCACCGTCGTCGGGATCACCGGCACCAACGGCAAGACCACGACGACCGCACTCACGGGCGTCGTGCTCGGTGCCGGCAGACGCCCGGTCATGGTGGGCGGCAACATCGGCGAGACGGTCCTCGACCGCCTCGATGAAATCACTCCCGAGCACTGGGTCGTGCTGGAGTTGTCGAGCTTCCAGCTCGAGTCGGTGGAGCGGCCGAAGCTCCACGTCGGCGTAATCCTCAACATCACGCCGGATCACCTCGACCGCCACAAGACTTTCGAGCGGTACGTCGACCTCAAAGGGCGCGCCATTGAGTTCGCCCGCCCGGAGGATTTCGCGGTCCTCAACGGCGGCGATAAGGTGGTGCGAGCCCTCGCGGACAGGACGCAGGCCCAGGTCGTGTGGTTCGACCACCACCAGCCCATGCCGCCGATTCCGCTGCCCGGCAGGCACAACGTGGAGAACGCGCTGGCGGCCGCCGCGGTGGGACGGATCGCCGGCTTGAGCGATGACGCCATCGATGGCGCGATCCGGTCGTTCAAAGGCGTGGAGCACCGGCTCGAACTCGTCGGCGAATGGGCGGGCGTACGGTGGTACAACGACTCCAAGGCAACGAACCCCGATGCGGGGCGCGTCGCGCTGGCTTCGTTCCCAGGGGCGCCGGTCGTGCTGATCGCGGGCGGTTACGGCAGCGATTTCGACCTGCGCGACTGGGTCGCCGACGTGCTTGCGAACACGGAGGCAGTCGTGCTCATGGGCGCATCCGCGGACCTCCTGGCCAGGGAGCTGAGCGCGCACCCCAAGGTCCTGCGTGCGAAAGACCTCGAGGAGGCGGTCGCGCTCGCGGCCGGGCTTTCGCGTGACCGCGGGGTGGTCCTCTTCAGCCCCGCCTACAAGAGCTTCGACATGTTCAAGGACTTCGAGGACCGCGGCGACCAGTTCAAAGAGCTGGTTCGACGGAGGTTCGCGGCGTGAGCGAAGCAGCACGCGGGGGCCAGCCCGACCGCCTGCTGCTCTTCACCACCGTGCTCCTCTGCGGGTCGGGGCTGGTCATGGTGACGAGCGCGAGCGTCGCGTTCGCCTACACGCAGCACCAGTCGGCCTTCTACTACGCAGAGAGGCAGGCGCTGTGGATGGTGACGGGCTTCGTCGCCCTGTTCATGCTGGGCCGCATCGACTACCGCCGCCTCCGTCCGCTCGCGCCGGCCGGGGCCGTGACCGTGGCCGTCTTGATGATCCTCGTCCTCGTGCCGCACGTGGGCGTTTCCGTGAACGGGGCCCGCCGCTGGTTCGAGGCGGGCCCGCTGGGGACATTTCAGCCCTCGGAGCTGGGCAAGCTTGCCTTCGCCGTCTTCGTCGCACACTGGGTCGACCGCAACGCCGAGCGCATGGGCGACTTCCAAAGGACCTTCGTCCCGTTGGCGGCGATGCTGGCCGGTGTGCTCGTGCTGTTGATGCTGGAGCGCGACCTCGGCACCGCGATCGTGATCGTCGGAGTCTTCATCAGCGCCTTCTGGGCAGGCGGCGGCAGGCTGCGCCACGTCGTCCTGCTGCTGGCCGGGCTGGGCCTGGCCTTCGTGGCGGTCACGCTCCTCGAGCCCTACCGTTTCGCGCGCCTGACTGCCTTCAAGAACCCATTCGCCGACCCCCTGGGCGCTGGGTTCCAGGCTACCCAATCGATCTACGGGCTGGCCTCCGGCGGCGTCTTCGGCGTGGGCATCGGGCACTCGATCGAGAAGTACGGCTGGCTCCCCGAGGCGCACACCGACTTCATCTTCGCGATCGTGGGCGAGGAGACCGGGTTAGTGGGAACCACCCTCGTCATGCTCGGCTTCCTGCTCTTCTGTCTGCGCGGCTACCGAGCCTCGCTGCGCGCCCCGGACAGGTTCGGCATGTCGCTTGCCGCCGCCATCACGACCTGGATCGCTTTCGAGGCGCTTCTCAACATGGCGACGGTCACCAACACGCTCCCCATAACCGGCGTTCCGCTGCCCTTTTTCAGCTACGGAGGCACGGCTGTGGCGACCGAGCTGGCCGCCGTCGGCGTGCTTTTGAGCATCGCCAGGCATGGTTCAGGTACGGCACTAGGCAACAATCGGAGTGCGGATGAGACTTTTGATAGCTGGCGGCGGGACCGGAGGGCACCTGTATCCGGCTCTCGCGGTCGCGCGAGCCTTTCGCGCTGAGGAACCCGAAGGTGCGGTGCTGCTGGTCGGCCGCGCGGGCGGACCGGAGGAGCGCCTGGTTCCGGTCGCGGGTTTCGAGCTCGCGACGGTCGCCATCCGCGGCTTCGACCGCGACGCCGCCTGGAAGAACGCGGCCTTGCCGCTCGTCATCCCGGCTGCGCTGCGCGCCGGCTTGCGGATCGTGGACCGCTTTCGGCCCGACGTGGTGCTCGGGATGGGTGGTTACGTGATGGCGCCCGCCGTGGCCGCGGCGCGGCTGCGCGGCATTCCGTACGTCCTCCACGAAAAGGATGTGCGTCCCGGCCTTGCGACGCGCATGTTCGCCGGCAGGGCGGCCGCCATCTGCACGACTCTGCCGGGCACTGAGAAACGGCTGCACGGCAAGAAGGTCGTGCTCACCGGTGTGCCCCTGCGGGATGGTTTCCTGCACCGCACCCCCGACGTGCCGCCGCGCCGCCTGCTCATCACAGGCGGCAGCCAGGGCGCGCGTAACCTGAACCAGGCCGTGTGGTCGGCTCTCGACGCGCTCTGCGGGCGTTTCGTCGAGGTCGTCCACATCGCGGGCCGGCAGGGTGCCGAGGGCGTGACCCAACATGCCCGTGAGCGGTACCGCGGTCTAACGTTCGCGGACGAGATGCCTGCCTTGATGGCGCAGACCGACCTGATCGTCTGTCGCGCGGGAGTGGGCACGATCGCGGAGGCCGCCGCGGTCGGGTTGCCGATGGTGCTGGTCCCGGGCACTTTCGGGGGCGGGCACCAGGAGGAGAACGCCGCGGCCATGGTCGAAGCCGGGGCGGCCGTGCGGATTGGCGACGCCCAGCTCACCGGGCGGAGCCTCGTCGCGACGATCGAAGGCCTTGACGACGTCAAGCTTGGCGGGATGGCGAAAGCGTCCGCCGCCGCCGGTCGCCACGACGCCGCGCAGCGAGTTCTAGCTCTGTTGCACGCCGTGGTAGGGAGATGAGGGTCCACTTGATGGGGGCGGGGGGAGCCGGCGTTTCGGCCCTGGCGCGCGTGTTCCTCGCGCGCGGAGACGAGGTGAGCGGCTGCGACATCAGGTCGTCGGAGACGACGCGCGAGCTGGAGGATGCGGGGGTGCGGATCGCGATCGGCCACGACCCCGAACACGTCCTGTTCCAGGACCTCCTCGTCTACAGCGGCGCGATCAAGCACTCGGCCGAGCTGGATGCCGCCCGCGCCATGGGCCTGAAGGTGCTCAGTCGGCCCGAGATGCTCGCCGAGCTGATCAACGGCGCCAACTCGATCGCGGTCGCCGGGACTGCAGGGAAGACCACCGTGACGCACATGCTCGGCCACATCCTGGTGACGGCCGGATTCGACCCGACCGTGCTGGTGGGCGACGGGTCCAGCGCGCGCGCGGGACGGTCGGAATGGTTGGTCGCGGAGACCGACGAGTCGGATGGCACGTTGACGCTCCACCGCCCGCAACGCGCGATCGTGACCAACATCGAGCTCGACCATCCCGATCATTTCCGGGACGTCAGCGCGGTCCGCGACCTCTTCCAGGGCTTCGTGGCCGCGCTGCCCGAGGACGGTCTGGCGGTGCTTTGCGCGGACGACGAGCTCGCGCGCGAGCTGACCCCCAGGGCGCGCAAGGTGACGTACGGGTTCCGTACCGGCGCCACTTATCGCTGCGAACCGGAACGCCCCTTCGCGATCCATCAAGAGGGTCAGCTCGTCGGCCGGATCGCGCTTCGCCAGCCCGGGCGGCACAACATCCAGAACGCGACCGCCGCCGCGGCGATGGCTCTCGAGCTCGGGGTGAGGTTCGCCGACGTGGCGGGCGCGCTGGCCAGCTTCCCCGGGGCGCATCGCCGCATGGAATTCCTCGGCGTCTTCCAGGGCGCCACTGTGTACGACGACTATGCTCACCACCCGACCAAGGTGCGGGCCACCATCGAGGCCGCGCGCGAGCTGCGCCACCGCCGGTTGATCGTGGTTTTCCAGCCGCATCGTTATTCGCGCCTGTCGGCCCTCATGCACGACTTCGCCCGCGCGTTCGTCGGGGCGGACCGGGTGCTGATCCTCGACGTGTACAGCGCGGGCGAGGAAAACGTGTCCGGGGTCCAGGCGTCCGACCTGGCGCACCAGGTCCCCAACGCGACTTACGTCGGCGATTTCACGAGGGCGCGAGAAGAGCTGGAAGGACTGGCAGGCCGAGACGACGTGATCCTGCTCATGGGTGCCGGAGACATCAAGAAGCTGGGCGATGAGCTGGCGCACAAAAGCTAAGGTCGCTTGGCTGCGCGAGCTGCCGGGCGTCTCCGAGGCCGAGCCGCTCGCTTCGCGCACATCCTTCGGGATCGGCGGCCCGGCCGAGTTCTTCGTGGAGCTGAGCCGCGTCGAGGCCATCGAGAAGGCGATTGACGGATGCCATGAGAGGGGCATCCCCTACCTGCTCCTCGGCGCGGGGACCAACCTCCTAATCGCCGACCTCGGGGTCGAAGGCCTGGTGATCCGCGTGGTCAACCGGGACCATCACATCGAGGGCACAACGGTGCGCGCCGGGGCGGGACTCAAGATGATGCGGCTCGCCCGCATCGTCGCCGACGCGGGGCTTCGCGGATTCGAGTTCGCCATCGGCGTGCCCGGCACGGTCGGCGGCGCCGTCTACCAGAACGCGGGCTGCTGGGGAAAGGAGATGCGCGACGTGCTGGTCCATGCGGACGTCTACCAGCCGGGCTCCGGTGCGAAAAGCATGAGTCCCGCGGATCTGAGCTTGGGTTACCGCACCTCTGCCCTGCGTGAGGGCGCGCTCAAGGGAGCGCTGGTCATCTCTGCGACGATCCAGCTGGAGCGGGGAGACGGAGAAGAGGCGAAGCGGCTGATGGCCAGGCTGACCAAAGAACGCAGCGAGACCCAGCCGATCAAGACCAAGAACTGCGGCAGCGTGTTCAAGAACCCGGCTGGCGACTCCGCCGGGCGGCTGGTCCAGGCCGCGGGCCTCAAAGGTACGCGCGAGGGCGCCGCGGTGATCTCGAACCTACACGGCAACTTCATTGTCAACGAGGGGGGCGCCACGGCTAGCGACGTCCGGACCCTGATCGATCGCGCCAGGGCGGAGATCAAGCGCCGGTTCAACCTCGACATCGAAACCGAGGTCGAGATGGCGGGGCGCTGGAAATGAAGCTCGCGGTGCTGCGTGGAGGCAAGTCGGCGGAGCGGGACGTCTCACTTCGCTCGGGCGCCGAGGTGGAGAAGGCGCTTCGCGCGCGCGGCCACGAAGTCATGGGCATCGACCTCGACCTTCAGACGTGGGACCTGCTGCGCGACGGCGGTTTCGAATGCGTCTTCAACGCGCTCCACGGCCGCCTGGGGGAGGACGGCACCGTCCAGGGCATGCTCGAGCTGCTGGGACTGCCGTATACCGGCTCCGGCGTGCTCGCGTCAGCCCTCTGCATGGACAAGTCGCGATCCAACAAGGTCATGGCGGGCGCGGGCCTGCACGTCCCGGAGTTCGAAGAGCTCGAGATCAAAGAGGGCGTGGAGGCCGAGCTGGTCGACCGACTGGCCTCGCGGTTTGGTATGCCCCTCGTGATCAAGCCCGTGCGCGAGGGTTCGACCATCGGTCTCACCATAGCGAAGGACGTCGAATCGGTCGCCACCGGCCTGGTCCTTGCTGGGCGGTACGACCGTCGAGTGATGGTTCAGCGCTTCGCGCGCGGGACCGAGATCACGGTCGGCGTCCTGGCCACCCCGCAGCTCCAGGTGCTCCCCACGCTCGAGATCGTCAGTGACAACCCGGTTTACGACTACGACGCCAAGTACACGGCCGGCAAGTCGCACCACATCATCCCGGCCCGCATCCCCGAGGCCGCTCGGGCCGCGGCCGCCGACGCCGCCGGTCGCGCGTTCACCGAGCTCGGCTGCTCCGGCATGGCGCGGGTCGACATCATCGTGGGGGACGACGGGACCCCATGGGTACTGGAGGTGAACACCGTCCCCGGGCTGACCGAGCTGTCGCTGCTCCCCGACGCTGCGCGCGCGGCAGGCATCGAGTTCGGTGACATGTGCCAGCGCCTGGTCGACCACGCCGTCGGTCGCTACCGAAACCGAATCGGTCCGAGCGGTTTATGAAGTTTCGTCGCCGGCGATCAATCGTGTCGCGGCTGGGCCCGCGGCGCGCGCTCGAAGCCAGCGAGCCACTGAAGGGTCAGCTGTGGACCCGGTCCGAGAAAGCGCTTCGAGAGCCCGAGGTGCATTGGAGAAGGCGCGCCCTGGCGGTGGCCGCAGCCGGCGCGGAGACCGTTGCCCTGGGATGGCTCTGGTTCGGGCCCGCGCTCGCCGTACACACAGTCGACATCGTGGGCGCTCACCACCTGAGCGCCGTGCAGGTGGCGCATGCCGTAGGCCTCGGGCCGGGAGTGTCGGTGATCTCGGTCGATGGGGAGACAGGCCGCCAGCGCCTGCTCGGTCAGACCTGGATCAGGACGGCTTCCGTCCAGCCCCAGCTACCCGGGACCGTGCTTATCCACGTGAGCGAATGGGAGCCGGTGGCGGTCTTTCATGCGGGCAAATCGACCAGGCTGTTCTTGATGTCCGACCAGGCTGTCGTGCTCGGGACGACGCCCAGCGATGGGGCTCTCGTCGACATCCAGGGACCGGCCGGAACCGATCCTCGAGTCGGAGACAGACCCCTCGACCCGCAACTGGTCGTAGCCCTGGTCAACATCCAGCGCGACCTGCCCGCCACGCTCGGCCAGCAGGTCAACGGCTTCATCTTCGACTCTTGCGGCGACCTTACCCTGCTCGCCAAGCGGGGCTGGAAGGTCTACTTTGGCCGCGTGCTGACGCCGGAAGAGTTCAGCGGTCTCCGGGACAAGCTGGCCGCGCTCAAAGCGATCGCAGGCAAAGGCAACGTGGACTACGACTCCGCGGATCTCGAGTACGTCAACGTGATGAACCCTTCCGAGCCCGCCGCCGGCTACAAATCCCTGGAGCCCAAATCACCAGGTCCCTCCCCGGGCGCGAGTCCCCAGCCGTCCCCAAGTCCCGCCCCGACATGCAAGTAATCGTCGTCGCGGCCCTGTTCGCCATCCTGGGCGTCGTGCTCGGCGTGATGTCGCCCGTCACGATCCCGATCACGTACGCGCGCTACACAGCGGTCGCGCTCCTGGCGGCCCTGGACTCGATCTTCGGCGCGTTCAAGGCGTACATCGCCGGTACGTTCGAGCCCCGCGTGTTCTTCAGCGGTCTGTTGACCAACATGACTCTTGCCGCGGGCCTCGTGTATTTCGGTGACAAGCTCGGCGTCGATCTCTCGATCGCGGCGATCGTCGCCTTCGGCGTGCGGATCTTCAACAACCTGGGGGCGATCCGCCGGCACTATCTCTAGTCGGCATTCCGGATACGCCACTCCCCATCCCCGGGCTGCGCCCGGTACTTCCCCGCCAGCGGGGAAGTGGGCCTGTTAGTCCGGAGCTCTGGGTACCGCACTCCCCATCCCGGGCTGCGCCCGGTACTTCCCCGCCAGTGGGGAAGCTGCGACAGCCAGCATCTCGCCTTCCGACTTGACCAGTTGCCAGCCTCCCTCGTGCACCATCCGGTGATGCCGGTGACATAAGAGGACCAGGTTGTCGAGGTCGGTCGAGCCGCCGTTGATCCAGTGCACCACATGGTGAGCTGCGCTCCACGACGCAGGCCGATCGCAGCGCGGCCAGCGGCAGTGCCGGTCGCGCGCATTCAAGGCCCGCCGCGCCGGTCCCGAGACCACCCGCTTCGAGCGCCCGACGTCGATCACAGTCGACTCGGAGTCGAGCAGCACCCGGGTGACGCTGCAGTCGCAC
>DATITA010000006.1:0-7925 GCA_035468355.1 Candidatus Dormiibacterota bacterium | reverse complement strand
TCGCTGGTCGTCGTCGCAGGGGCCCCGGGTACCGGCAAAACGATCTTGGCTCAGCAGATGTGCTTTACGAACGGCACCACCGAACACAAGGCCATCTACTACTCGACGATCTCCGAACCGCCAGAAAGACTCCTCCAGCACGTGGCGGGTTTCGAGTTCTTCGACAATGCTGCCCTGGTCACCAAAGTTGAGTTCATCAACCTGGGTGACATGCTGCAAGCGAGCCCAGATGGGTTGAGCTTGATGGTGGATGAGATCATCAGAAAGTGCCTTGACGAGCACCCTTCGTTGATCGTCGTCGACAGCGCGAAGGCCCTGCGCGATTACAGCGAAAGTCATCGGTCGCTTCGCACCGCTGTGTATCGCCTGGCTTCTGGGATCGCGCACACGGACACCACGCTCATCTTCGTCGGGGAGTACACGCCAGAGGAAATTGGATCGGCTTCCGAATTCTCTCTGGCCGATGGAATCTTGGAATTGGCTTACGTGTCGCATGAGCCGATGGACAAGCGGTGGTTGCGAGTGCGAAAGATGCGCAGCTCGAGTCACTTGCCCGGCCATCACCCACTGCAGATCTCCAGTGCGGGCATCCACCTGTTCGTGCGAGCCGAATCGGTCGACGGGCACATCCAGGCGGCGGGCGAGACCACCGGCAGACTCTCGACCGGAGTCAAGGGATTGGACGACATCACTCACGGTGGCTTGCCGCGTGGAAGTTCGACCCTGGTCCTGGGACCGTCGGGTTGTGGCAAGACCGCTCTTGCCCTTCGCTTCATCGTGGAGGGGCTAGAGAATGGAGAGCGCTGCCTGTATGTCACGTTCCAGGAGAACGCCAGGCAGTTGACCGCCAAGGCCGCGAGCTTCGGATGGGACCTGACCACCTATATGAAAGACGGCCGGCTCAGGATCTTCAACGTTGACGAGAGCTCGCTCGACCTGGATTTTATCGCCGCAGGGGTTCGAACCGAGGTGGCCAAGGGCTCGCTCAGCCGCATGGTGATAGACAGCCTCGCGGAGATGGTCTTAGCGTCACGAGAATCGGAGCGCTTCCCCGCGTACGCCCGCTCACTACTGGGCTCCTTGCGCGCCGCCGGCGTTTCCGTGCTCACCACGAGTGAGACCAGCAGTCTCGGTCCTACGACCGATGTTGTCGGTGGCCTCTCATTTCTCTATCACAACGTAGTTTTGCTTCGGTACATAGAGAATCATTCGGTGGTCGGTCGGGCTGTGGCGATCTACAAGATGCGCGACAGCAATCACGACAAGGGGTTGTGGGCCTTCAAGATCGGCGAGCAGGGCTTTGAAGTCGAAGACAAGGTCGAGGGCGTGACAGGACTCCTCGGCTGGAGCGCTCTCCGTAACCAAAGCGGCTCATAGCGGCTCACCTAACCTTTCGGCCTACCCCGTTACGTGAGCGGTGTTCTCCTGCGAGCTCCTGGCAAGTGCGCGTACGCATTCAACCAGCTCGGTCGGTTCGAAAGGTTTGTGAACCACCCCTTCGACCAAACCTGAGGAGTGCAGCGCCTGCGCAGCGCCCGAGTTGCCGGAAACAATGACGATCGGGATGGAGGCGGTGCTCGGCTGCAATCGGAGGCGCAGGATCAGTTCTTCGCCATTCAGGATGGGCATCATGAGGTCTGTGGTAACGACATCGGGAAGGGCATTCGGACCAATGAGGGCAAGCGCCGCTTCGCCGTGCGGCGCATCGAGCACACGATGCCCCTCCTTTTCGAGAATCATCCTCAGCACGAAACGGGTGGCGGCGTCATCGTCGACGACCATGATCGTGCTCAACCCGCGTCCTCAAGCCATGCCCCGCCCGCCAAGATCGAAGCCATGACTGAGAAGGTGCACCGACACGTGTAACAGAGTCAGTAACGCCGTTGGGCGTCGGCCTTTCGTCGGATCTTCATCGCGCCGAGAAGCCTGCCCACAAACCGCGCCTCCACGCGGTAGGAATTAGCGATGCTCCAGCAGGTTCAAGGAGATGGCGGGCGGATGGGCAGGTACGTGCTGGGTTTCAGTGATATCGACCAGAAACAACCGGCCCTCGTTGGCGGTAAAGGTGCGCACCTCGGCGAGCTTTTGCGGATCGAAGGCATCCGAGTACCAGCCGGCTTCTGTGTGACGACCGATGCCTTCCGGCGGATCATGGAGGAAGCGCCGTCCATCGCTGGTCGCCTCGGTCAGCTGTCGGGAGTGAAACCGGATGACCGTCAGGCGATCCGCACGCTCAGCGACCAGATCCGCCGGACCCTCGAAGGGACCGCCATCCCCGACGATGTGGCGACGGCGATCAAAAGCTCACTCGCCCGGCTCGGCGAGCAAGTCCCCTGCGCGGTCCGATCGAGTGCGACGGCCGAAGACCTGCCGACCGCGTCGTTCGCAGGTCAGCAGGACACGTACCTGAACGTCGTTGGGCCGGCGGCGATCCTCCAGCACGTAAGCCTGTGCTGGGCATCGCTGTTCACCGAGCGGGCCGTGACCTACCGCCTGCGGAACGGAATCGACCACCGGAAAGTCCAGATGGCCGTGGTCGTCCAGCAGATGGTCTTCCCGGACGCTGCCGGCCTCCTCTTCACGGCCGACCCCATCAGCGGGAACCGCAAGGTCGCCTCGGTGGAGGCAAGTTTCGGCCTCGGTGAGGCCCTGGTCTCCGGCCTGGTGAACCCGGATGTCTTCAAGGTGCGCAACGGCAAGGTCGTCGCCAAGACTGTCGCCACCAAGCAGCTTGCCGTCCGGGTTTTACCGGCCGGCGGTACGAAACAGGAGGTGATCGCGCCGGAACGTCAAAGGCAGCCGGCGCTCACGGACGCCCAGGTCTTATCGCTCGCGCACTTGGGACGGCGCATCGAAGCGCACTTCGGCCAACCGCAGGACATCGAATGGTGCCTGGTCGACGACGACTTCCAGGTGGTCCAGAGCCGGCCGATCACCACGTTGTTCCCCATCCCCGCCGCCGTCGACCGCGAGAACCGCGTCTATCTCTCGGTGGGTCATGGGCAGATGATGACCGACGCCATGAAGCCGCTCGGCATCTCGCTGTGGCAATTGACGAGCTCGGCGCCCATGCGCGAAGCCGGCGGACGTCTGTTCGTCGACGTCACCCAGCGCCTGGCTTCCCCAGCGAGCCGTGCAGCCCTGCTGGACCTCTTTGAGAAATCCGATCCAGGCTCTCTGACAACGGACGCGCTGCAGACCATGCTCGAACGCGACGACTTCATCCGGTCGCTCCCGGACGAAGATCGCGGCAACGCCGGGACGCCCTCTCGCGTCGTCCCAACACCGATCGAAACGGATCCGGCTATCGTCATCGAGCTCATCGGACGCAGCCAGGCTTCCATCGCGGCCTTGAAACGCGACATCCGGACGAAGTCCGGATCGGTGTTGCTCGACTTCATCCTGGCGGACATCCAGGAGCTGAAGCGGAGCCTGCTCGATCCGCAGAGTCATCAGGTCTTCATGTCGGCGATGGAGGCCACCTGGTGGCTTAACGAGCACCTGGAGGCGTGGCTGGGCGAGAAGAACGCGGCCGACACGCTCACGCAGTCCGTCCTCCACAACGTCACGTCCGAGATGGGACTGGCGCTTCTGGACGTCGCGGACGTGATCCGCCCGTATCCGGAGGTCGTGGCGTTTCTACAACACGTCGAGGATGAAGGTTTCCTGGACGAGATGGCCAAGGTGGCCGGGGGGCGGGAAGCGCGGGACGCCATCCGGGCCTTCCTCGACAAGTACGGCATGCGCTGCGTCGGAGAGATCGACATCACGAGGCCGCGTTGGAGCGAACGCCCGACCACGCTCGTGCCCGTGATCCTCGGCAACATCAAGAACTTCGAGCCCGGCGCCGCCCAGCGGCGTTTCGAGCAGGGGCGCAAGGAGGCGTGGAAGAAGGAACAGGAAGTGCTGGAGCGATTACCGGGTCTGCCGGACGGGCAGCAGAAGGCAGAAGAGGCTAAGCGGATGATCGACCGCGTCCGGACCTTCATCGGGTACCGCGAGTATCCGAAGTACGGCATGGTCAGCCGCTACTTCGTTTACAAGCAGGCCGTGATGGAAGAGGCCGAGCGACTCGTGGAGGCCCACGTGCTTCGTGACAAGGAAGACATCTTCTACCTCACCTTCCAGGAGCTCCACGACGTCGTGCGATCGAACCAGGTGGATCACCAGGTCATCCAGCAGCGCAAGGATGAGTTCAGGTCGTATCAAGCACTCACACCGCCCCGAGTGTTGACGTCTGATGGCGAGGTCTTTGTCGGGGCGTACCGACGCGACGGCGTGCCGGCCGGTGCGCTGGTCGGCCTGCCGGTTTCCGCCGGAATCGTCGAGGGGCGCGCCCGCGTCATGCATGACATGGCGGAGGCTGATCTCGAACCGGGTGACATCCTCGTCACCGCCTATACCGACCCCAGCTGGACCCCGCTCTTCGTCACGATCGCGGGGCTGGTTACGGAGGTGGGGGGCCTGATGACCCATGGCGCGGTGATCGCACGGGAGTACGGCTTGCCGGCTGTCGTGGGCGTGGAGCAAGCCACGCGGTTGATCCGAAATGGGCAGCGGATCCGCGTGCACGGAACCGATGGGTACGTCGAGATCCTGACTTAGACGGACGTACGGTTGGAGTTCGGCGATCGAGTACGGGAGGGCAAGGAAGGACACCCTTGTTAGGACGTTGGGCCAACCGCCTCCATCACAGCGGACGCGAAGGCTGGCGGAAGCAGGATTCCGCGGGAAAGCTCGCCCGACTTCAGCCAGTAGGTTCGCGTGGTTTCCGTGCCGTCATCGAGGTGGAAGTCGATGAAGTACTCGGGTCCGGAATCGGTTCGTGGGGTTTGGTTTACGGGCGCATCAAGGACCATGCCGATCAGGGCGTCGACCTGGTCCCGGTTGTGTATGGCCCCCAGCTCGCTTCGCCCATCCTGGACGCTGTTGATGCCGATATAGCGCACTTTATTGACCAGGTCCAGCAGGTCGGCTCCGACCCTGGCCCCAGGGTTGGTGTCCGCCTCATATAAGGTCAGTCTGCCCTGGTCGTAAGCAGCCAACCTGAAGATCGGGGCATACGCCCTCAAGGTGTAGACGACAGTTCCCGCCTCCAGCAATCCGGCGTCGCCGTCTTGAACGTGGTGATTCGGATCCTGTGAGCCCGCGAGTCTGACTTTCACAAGTCCGTGCTGAGGTCCGAGGTCACTTTGCTGGAGCGGTCTCCCGGCAGAGGTCGAGGTGGCTACATACGTCACACCGTGGAGCCGGACGAAGTCGGTCCAGTCGATGCTGATTCCAGGTCCGTGGCAACCAGTGCTCAAGGCGACGCCAACCAATATCGGGACCAGGCGGTTCACTGTCAGACCCAACGGCCCGACTGCGTTGAAGGTAACCAATCGAGCTCACGGTCGACACGTTCCGCGATGTCCAGGGCGTCAGGGTTCAGCTCGATGATGGATCGCAATCCTGGGCCGTTGCGGTCGAGAGCTTCGATACGCTCGCGGTGCATCGCAAGGAGGCGCACAGCCGTGAGCTCGCCGGTCTGGAGCTTCGCCCTCAATTCCTGGATGGTGACCTGGGCCAGCTCAGGATGGGGGAAGGGCTGTGCGTTCACGACGAAAGTGTTGCGCAATCACGGACGGCCGCTGATGGAGGACATGAAGACGCCGGGGCCACAGAACCCCGGCGTGGATCAGACGAATTACAAAAGACAGAAGAAGTCGTTACTTCTTCTTTGCAGCCTTCTTCTTGGCAGCCGGCTTCTTCGCAGCCTTCTTCTTCGCGGCCATATTGGTTACCTCCTTCACACTGGATTCGGACCTTGCAGATGTCTCTCGGGGTCCTGCGCAGGGCCTGCTGCTCGCATCGGGTCGTCGCCTCTGTGGTGGCAACCATGAGCCGCATCGCCCTACGAAACGTTGTGATACTCGCATGTGCCCTTCGCTGTCAATGGGTTTTGCGTGTTGCGTCTAACAACGACGCATGTGCAAGTCAGTGAAGGCGACGTCCGAGGAAGACCTCGCGCATCTCATCGTCTCGAGCTACTGCTGCGACGAAACCACTTTTCCGCAACAGTCGCAACCACGTCGCGCGCGGAAACAAGCCCAGCACGTGACGGTCGTGCGCCACGCGCACGTGACCTCGCCCGTCGCGCAGCAGGATCGCAAAGTCGACCACGTATGTGGTGTCCTTCGGGTCGGGATCGACGATCCATTGCAGGAACCGCACGCTCCTGCGCGGGGCGTCGCTGCCCCCCTGGTCCGTGCCGGGGACAAATGTCTCCCGCACGAAGTCGGGGACGAAGAGGGCGACGCCGCCGGGCCGGCAATGCTCGTACGCCGTCTGCATGGCAGCGCGCAGATCGGCCTCGGTGGTCATGTGGCAAATTGAGTCATGAACGAAAACCGCGTCGAACGTCCGGCCGAGGCGCAGCGTCCTGATGTCGCCTTTGATGTGCTCGCACTCCGGGTTCAGTCTCCGGCTCACCTTGAGCATCTGGGGTGAGAGATCGACGAGCGTCATGTCGAAGTGGGCCTTGAGGTACAGGGCGCTGTTGCCACCGCCGGAACCGAGCTCCAGCACGGTGCTCGGGGCCGGTTTGCATGCATTACGGAGAAGTCGAATCACGTGCGCCGCTTCGCGCCGGTACTCCTTCGGATTCGAGAACACAGGCCACCATGCAGCCAGCTCGTCGTAGAGCTTCATTGCTGGCATAGCCTGACGCAGGCGCGAAGTACACGAGAGCGGCGACTCCGGCAGAGGCCGCTAATCGAACGGCGGCGACCCGCTTTCACCCTTGTTACACGGACGCTGGAGCTTTGCACCCGCCAGGACACGCGTAAGGTAGAGGGGCGCTGGGGCTTCGCCTCGGCTATCTTTGGCTTGGGGGCCCGCGTATGAGTTTCGGTCGACCTTTCCGATTTGCTCTTGCGGTCGCCGTTGTTGCCGCGACGGCGGTGGCGTTCTTCGACGTCGCCCCGATCCTCGCGGTCGCTTACCGGTCGACGGTCCTGCCGACCGCGGTCGCCAGGTTTGAGGGCTCAATCTCAGGCCCAGGCTTCGACTCGTCCCTCGCTTTCCTGCAGCACCAGGCTCGCGCCGAGCACCTGCAGATGGAGCAGGAGGCCCGGCCGCCCTCGACACCCGTCGAGACGTCGCCGGTCGGATCTACTGCTTCCGCGGCCGCCGACCGCCTCGCGGCTGCCGCGGGCCGGCTCACCGCGACCCCTCCCTGCGGCAAGGTGATTGACGTG
Organism: Candidatus Dormiibacterota bacterium; assembly: GCA_035468355.1. GTDB lineage: Bacteria > Chloroflexota > Dormibacteria > Dormibacterales > Dormibacteraceae > DATKSS01. The sequence goes on along the minus strand of DATITA010000006.1, from coordinate 687 downwards.
GATCTGACGGCGCAGCAACTCGTGGCCTCCGCGTGCGGACTGGTGTTCACCTCGACCCCGATCACCTCGGGGCGTCCGGGGCTGCGCACGCCCACCGGCACCTTCTCGATCTTCCTGAAAGAACAGGGCGTCTATTTCAACAGCCCCTGGCCCAAGGGCGATCCGAACTATTACCCGCCCATGTTCGTCGCGTACGCAATGGAGTTCCTGGGTGGCGGGTATTTCCTTCACACCGACCCAGACGAGCCCGTCACCTCGTTCGGGCCGGGCTCGCAGGACGGCCCGAACGCGAGCCACGGCTGCGTCCACGTACCCAGTGGTGTGATGGTTGGCCTGTTCGCGTGGGCGGGCGATGGCACGCAGGTTCGCATCCATTACTAGGCGCTGACCCAGGGGCCAGACGGCACTCAGCGCGTCGTCATCGGGCTCGATCGGCAATGGCCAGAATGTACGGTCCCCCGCGCGGACAGGCCTGAGTTCCCGCTGTTGGCGCTGCCAACGTGGCGCCGCCATCGATGCGACGCGAGCAGCGGCGTCCCCACCAGGTTGACTACCTGCCACGGGGGCCGCTTGGACGTTCTGGTCAGCGGTGGTTCCGTGGTTGATCGCTACGCCGTGACCCGCCGGAAGAACGAGAGTCAAACATGGTGCAGTCATGACTTTCTCACGGGGGGTGAAAAGGGCCGG
>DATITA010000005.1:0-1973 GCA_035468355.1 Candidatus Dormiibacterota bacterium | reverse complement strand
CGTGCATCGAAGGATCGTCGTCGATCACCAGCACCGTCGCTTCTGCACCGGACGGCCGTCCTGCCGAGTACGCCTGACCCGGGATGGGCTCGGTCAAGGGATTCATGTACGCGCGGAACCTCGCAGGGGCGGATCGACGCCGGCAACGTAGCACGCAGGAAGCCGCGGATCGGAAGCGGTTACCCGAGTGTTGCGGACTTTCACGGCCCCGGAACGGGCGTGACCGGCTGCGGCCCAGTCGGTCATGAGCCCTGTTCCTCGAGCGGGACCGCGATGAAGAACGAGTTTCCGCGCACGCTCTTGTTGTCCAGCCAGATCTGTCCGCCCATGCGTTCCACCAGCTGGCGGGCCAAGTACAGGCCAACCCCGAAGCCACCTCGCTGGCGCAGCAGCGGGTTCTCCACCTGGTAGAAGGACGCGAAGACGCGCTCCACCTCGGTGTCGGGGATGCGCCGGCCGTTGTCCCGGACCTCGACGTGTGCCTTGTTGACCACGCGCACCGCGGTGATCTCGACTGGCTCGTTGTCGGGTGCGAACTTCAGCGCGTTGTCGATGAGGCACGCAAGCACCAGTGCCAGGCGTTCCTCGTCGACGTGGAGGAAGCCGAGGTTCTCGTCGATGTGCACAAGGAAGCGGCCGCGATCGGCGATCTCCACGAAGCGTGAGATCACCTGGCGGAGCACCGCGCTGAAGTCCACGGTCGTCGGGCGCAGCCGGATCTCGCCGGACTCGAGCTGGGCGATGCACAGGAGGTTGTCGGTGAGTCGGCCGAGGTGCTCGGCCTCCGTGCGCAGCTCGTGGAAGCCCTCCTGCCGCGCCTGCTGTGGAAGATGGTCACCACCGTCGCGCATCAGCGCCAGCCAGGCCTTGATCTTCGTCAGCGGCGTGCGCAGCTCGTGCGAGGCGAGCATCATGAACTCGCTCTTGATGCGGTCGACCTCGCGCAGCTCGGCAAAGACGGCATGCTCCAGCTCGGCGGTGTGAGCCATCTGCCGCGCTCGGGCGGAGACCATCTCGCGAGCCAGCAGCGAGCTGGCCAGGGAGACGACGAAGAAGAGGAACAGCCGCGAGGCGAGCACGTCGACCAGCGAATGAGTCAGCGGGCCCGACGATGCCAGCCCGACGCCGACGTACAGCGCACTGATGGTCATTGCGCACAGGACGCTGCCGAGGATGCCAAAGCGCAGGCTGCTGATGCCGATGAGCACGTAGAAGACCACCGCGAGGTTGGATGCGAAGCCGCCGGTCAGGTACACCAGCGCGCTCGCCACCGCGAGGTCCATGGCGAGGATGGCCAGCTGCGTGCGCCGGCCGGGCAGGCGGCCGAGCACCAGGGCGAGGGTCGCGCTCAGGTTGAACATGCCCCAGCCGCCGAGGATGAGGTTGATCGCCGAGGTGCTGGCCACGCGGGGTTCGCCGGGGAAGTTGTTGGTGACCGCGATGAAGACGAGGACCGCCCAGCGGGAGAGCTCGATGACCCGCTCCACGCCGGCCCGGCGATCGCGATCCAGGGGTTGCGGCGCCGACGGCGCGGGTCGCTTCAGCGCCACGGAGGGAGCGGGCGCGGAGGCGGCCTGCATGCGCCGGGTCAGCTGCTGGCTCACCTCGGCGCCGGACGCGGGCGCGCGCGACTGCTGAACGGGGCTGCGATCACGGAATTGAGCGTACCGACGGATTCCACCGACGGCGACAAGGACCGGTAACGAATACCCCCGTGGCGGTGTAACAGGATCGGGAGGTGGTCGGCCTCAGGCGCAGGTCGGCGCCGCGCTCGACCGCTGCGCGGCGACCGCGCCCGGCAAATCGCTCATCACGACGCTGCCCGAGGCGGTGTCGCGGCAGTCGACCATCCAGCCCAGAGTGCGCAGCGCCGACACCTCCTGCGACCCGGCCGGGACGATGGCGTCGGTGATGCTGTTGCCGTGGAGCACCGCGTCCCAGCCGGGCTCCAGGTCGTGGATCTCGAGGTACTG
>DATITA010000004.1:0-3647 GCA_035468355.1 Candidatus Dormiibacterota bacterium | reverse complement strand
CGTGCGCGGCTACAACGCACCTCGCCGGACTGAAGAACGCGACTCGAACCAGGCTTGCCGGTAGTGCCTCGGCCGGCTCGGGGGGTCGTCACGCGGGGCTGCCGTAACAGCAGTTCGCTCGTCCCTCTTCGCGCCGCGGTGCGTTCCCCTGGTGTTCCCCGACGATTTGTTGCCGACCGTCTACTCTGCAAGAAACCCCTGCTAATCAAATAAGCCCTCTGTCGGACTCGAACCGACGACCCCTTCCTTACCATGGAAGTGCTCTACCAGCTGAGCTAAGAGGGCGTTTGCAGGGATTTCCTGGCTTTTCCCGGCCTCCGCTCGCCCGTGTCGGGCTGCGCGGGGCGGCAAATCGGTCGGCCGCTGCCGCAGGCAAGCGTAGCCGACGTTCGCACCGCGCGAGAGGACTCCCGGTCCCGAGCTCGATCGCTGCGCTCACGCCCCGGGGCTCTCGACACCTGCCGGCCTGACGATCGTCCGCGATTGGGCTCATGCTCCAGATGCCCCGCGCCGATACCACCGTCAGACGCGGGGTTCAGACGCGAGGTCACGCGCCAGCTCGCTCGCCACTTCCTCTGAGAGGTTCCATGTCAGATCCCACGCCGATCCTCAGCGGCACGGTCGAGACCCAGGCCCTGTTGAGCACGCTGGCCCAAGTCAAGAGTGGCGACTTCACGGCCCGCATGCCGCTCGACTGGACGGGCGTCGCCGGGAAGGTCGCCGACGGGCTCAACGACGTCATCATTGCCAATCAGGCCCTCGGGGCGGAGCTGGCGCGGGTGGGTCAGGTGGTGGGCAAGCAGGGCAAGCTCTCGCAGCGGGTGACGCTCGGCGGAGGGACTCAGTGTTGGTCGGAGAGCATCGAGTCGGTCAACGCCCTGATCGACGACCTGGTGCATCCGACCATCGAAATGCAGCGCGTGATCGGAGCGGTCGCCGACGGCGACTTGAGCAAGAAGGTGTCGATCGAGGTCGGGGGCGAGATGCTCGAGCTTAAGAACACCATCAACGCGATGGTCGATCAGCTGAACGGGTTCGTCTCCGAGTTGACACGGGTCGCCCGCGAGGTGGGCACCGAAGGGAAGCTGGGTCAGGCAGGAGCGGTGACCATCGAAGTCGGCGGTGTTTGGAAGGATCTCACCGACAACGTCAACCTGATGGCCGGCAACCTGACCGGACAGGTCCGCAACATCGCCGAGGTGACCACCGCGGTGGCCAACGGCGACTTGAGCAAGAAGATCTCGATCGACGTTCAAGGCGAGTTCCTCGAGCTGAAGAACACCGTCAACGCGATGGTCGACCAGCTGAACGCGTTCGCCTCAGAGGTGACGCGCGTGGCCCGAGAGGTCGGGGTCGAGGGGAAGCTCGGTGGCCAGGCCCAGTCCAAAGAGGTCGGCGGCGTCTGGAAGGATCTCACCGACAACGTCAACCAGCTGGCAGCCAACCTCACCAACCAGGTGCGCGCCATCGCCGACGTGGCCACAGCGGTGACCGAGGGCGACCTCACGCGTCAGGTCCGGGTGGAGGCGAGCGGGGAGGTCGCCGTCCTCAAGGACAAGCTCAACGAGATGATCCGCAATCTCCGGGAGACGACGCGGCAGAACGTCGAACAGGACTGGCTGAAGACCAACCGGGAGCGATTCATCCGCATGCTCCAGGGACAGCGCGACCTCGCCACCGTCTCGGACATGATCCTCTCCGAGCTAGCGCCCCTCGTCTGCGCCCATCACGGCGTGTTCTACTCGATGACCGAGGCGTCGGACTCAGGTGAGGCCGTCCTGGAGTTCCAGGCCGGCTACGGCTACGAGGAGCGGAAGCGGCTGTCGAAGTCATTCCGCCTGGGTGAAGGCCTGGTCGGGCAGTGCGCGAAGGAGAAGAAGCGGATCCTTCTCACCGAGGTGCCCGGGGACTACGTGAGGATCAGCTCGGGGCTCGGCGTGGCCGCGCCGCTCAATATCGTCGTCCTGCCAGTCCTGTTTGAGGGGACGGTCCGCGCGGTGCTTGAGCTTGCCTCGTTTTCCGCCTTCAGTCCCACCCATCAGGCATTTCTCGATCAGCTGACGGAGAGCATCGGCCTCGTTCTCAACACCATCGAAGCGGACACGCTGACCGAGAACCTGCTCAAGCAGTCCCAGTCGCAGGCCGAGGAGCTCCGCGCCCAGCAGGAGGAGCTGCGCGAGTCCAACGAGGACCTCGGGCGACAGGCGCGGCTACTGGCGGAGCAGAACATCGAAGACGAGAAGAGGAATCAACAGGTTGAGGAGTCCAAGCGTCAGGTGGAGGAAAAGGCCGGTCAGCTCGCCGTCTCCTCGAAGTACAAGTCTCAGTTCATCGCCAACATGTCCCACGAGCTTCGCACTCCGCTCAACAGCCTCCTGATCCTCGCCGAGCAACTCGAGGCAAACCCCGAGCACAACCTGACCGATATCCAGGTCGAGTACGCAAGTGTGATCCGCAGCTCGGGCAAGGATCTACTTGAGCTGCTCAACGCCATCCTCGAGCTGGCCAAGGCGGAGTCGGGCACTGTCACCCCCGATATGTCGGAGGTGTCGCTCGACTCGCTGCGCAGCGTCCTGCTGCGGGAGTTCGAGCACGTCGCTCAAGGGAAGGGCCTTGACTTCGTGACCCACATCGCCGTCAACAGCCCACGCGCCATCGTCACCGACCCTCAGCGCCTGCGCCAGATCCTCACCAACCTGCTCGCCAACGCGTTCAAGTTCACCGAGCATGGCGAGGTGCGCGTCCAGTTTGGGATGGCTGCCGGCGGTTGGAGTCGTGAGCGGGAGTCCCTGGCCGGAGCGCCGGCGGTCCTCGCCATCGCCGTCAGCGACACGGGGATCGGCATCGGGGCAGCTGAGCAGCAGCAGATCTTCGAGGCCTTCGCCCAGGGCGATGGGGGGACCGACCGCGCGTACGGCGGAACCGGTCTCGGGCTTTCCATCAGCCGGGAATTGGTCGGCCTGCTGGGCGGAGAGATCACCGTGACCAGCACCTCCGGCCAAGGAAGCACCTTCACCGTCTACCTGCCCGCGGATCCGGCCGTTGGCGTTACCTCCCCCCAGGGGGCTCTGCCTGCGGACCAGCCTACGGTCCCCCGTCGGGCATCCAGCCCGGCGATGGTGGAGACTCCCGAGGCGCGCACCGACGCGGTGCGGCCGGGTGGATCCATCGGCACCGACCTCGAGGGCGTCAAAGTGCTCGTGGTCGATGACGACTTCCGCAACATCTTCGCCCTGACCGCCCTGCTCGAGCGAAGCGCTGCCGAGGTCACCTCCGCCGAGAGCGGTCTTGATGCCATCGCGGCCCTCGAACAGGCGCCGGACATCGACCTCGTCCTGATGGACATCATGATGCCAGGCATGGACGGCTACGCCACCATTCGCGCAATTCGCATGATCGAAGACTTCAAAGCCCTGCCCATCATCGCCGTCACCGGCAAAGTGGTGCCCGGCGAGCACCGGCGCTGCATCGATGCCGGCGCCAATGACTACGTTCCTAAGCCGGTCGACGCCGCCCAGCTCCTCGCTGTCCTCAGACCGTGGCTGCCTATCGCTTCACCGTCCGAGCCCTAGCAGCGGGATCCCTGAGGTCCGCGGTGGCATACCTAGCCGGTCCGGGATGATACTGGTGGGATGGCTGCGCCAGAG
>DATITA010000003.1:0-29046 GCA_035468355.1 Candidatus Dormiibacterota bacterium | reverse complement strand
CCGAGCTTCGCGTGTCCGACCTGAGCGTGCCCAAGGGCGTGACCGTGCTGCTGGACCCCGACGAGCTCATCGTCAAGATCGTGCACAAGCGCGAGATGAAGGTCGAAGAGGAGATTCCCTCCGCCGAGGCCGCCGTTGCCGCCGAGGGCGAGGCGGGCGCCGAGGGCGAGGCCGAAGGCGCGGAGGAAGCCGCCGAGTCGAAGGAATGACCATCCCGCCCCTGGGCGGTGTGATTCCCGCGCTCTCGAACTCTCAGCTCGTGTTCATCGGTGTCGCGGTCGTCGTCTTCCTGGTCTTCGTGATCGGTTCGCGCGTCATCTCGAACCTGGTCATCTCTGCTTTGCGGCGCCGGCGCATGCGGACCGACATGGTCGTCATCGGCGGTCGCGTGGTTACGTTCCTGCTGATCGCGCTAGGCGTCATCTTCGCGGTGGGCCTGGCCTTCCAGAGTCAGAACCTGACGCTCGCGGGCATCCTGCTCGCGACCATCGTGGCCAGCTTCGGTGTGCAGGACCTCTTGAAGGATTACGTGTCCGGGTACTACGTCCTGCTGGAGCGCCACATGCGCGTGGGCGACCGCATCTCGCTGGAGGGGGCGGGGTCAGGCACCATCCTCGAGGTGAAGCTTCGCGTCACTCTGCTCAAAACCGATTCCGGAGACCTGCTCGTGGTCCCCAACTCGGAGCTGTTCAACAAGCCGGTGACCGTCCACGTCGGCGCCGTGCAGCGCGTGGCCGAGACGAAGTCGGAGACTGCCGAGGCTAAGTCAGAGCCCCCAAAGTGATCCGGCACAGCGCCTCGAGCTTCTCACGCTCGAGCTGAGACTCCTCCGCCAGCAGCTCGCGCATCGCCTTCGAAGCCAGCTCGACGTGGTTGCCCGCGTTGACCTGGGTCGCCAGGGACCGCAGATGGTAGGTGTGGTCGGGCGCCTCGGCGGCCTGGTCTAGCTTGACCGCGATCGTGTCCAGCTGAACCGACTTCGCCCACCGTGCCACCTCCGCCTCACCGGTCTCGGGAGCGTCCGACAGGTGCACGCAGTTGAGGCCGCCGAAGATCCCGTAGCGCTCGCGCAGCGAGCCGGGCCGCGACTGGGCGATCCTGGTCTCACCGAGGTCGTGGCGCATCGCCTTGAGGACGTCGGCTGAAGCCGTGACGCGACCCACCACCAGGGGCAGGGCGGTCATGAAGTCAACCAGCCACGGAAAAAAAGGCCGGCCTTGCAGGACGTCGTAGTGGCTCTCGATCAGCGAGGCCGGGGGCTGGAACCACTCGAGCGAGCGAACCTTCCAGCCACCCTCGCTGGAAAGCCAGCTCCAGATCCCGGCGCGGGCGGCCAGGCGATACGCGGCGTCGGGCTTGAAGATCACGAGGGCGTCGGACACGAGGGGCAATGCTACGGACTTCGGCGCTTGTCACGAGGGTTGGGCTGGTACACCTTGCGCCCCTTCAGCCTCTCTGGCATGTGCACCTGGTCGGCGACACCGCCTTCGAAATTATGCGCATAGCGGTATCCGCTGCCGTATCCCATCGACTTCATCAGTCCCGTCGGGGCATTACGAAGGTGATTCGGCACCGGCTCGTTGCCGGTCTCCTCGATGAGCTCTCGCGCCGCCCCGTAAGAGGTGAGGGCCGAGTTCGACTTGGGCGCCAGCGCCAGGTACAGCGCCGCCTCGGTCAGGGGGAGGACGGCTTCCGGCATGCCGACGAAATGGGCCGCCTGCTGCGCCGCCATGGCCACGGGGAGGGCCTGCGGATCGGCGAGGCCGACGTCCTCGGCGGCGAGAATGACGAGCCGGCGCGCCACGAACAGCGGGTCCTCGCCCGCTTCGAGCATGCGCGCCATCCAGTACACCGCGGCGTCGGGATCGCTGCCGCGAACGCTTTTGATGAGGGCCGAGACGATGTCGAAGTGCTGGTCTCCAGCCCGGTCGTACAGGAGATGCCTCTGCTGCATCGCCCTCTCGACCTGGTCGACTCCGATCGGCGACTCGCCCGCCAGCGCCGCGGCGGCCTCCACGCCGTTCAGCGCCACCCGCGCGTCGCCCCTCGCCATCTCCAGGAGGCCGTCCATCGCGTCGAGCTCCATCGCCGCCCCCAGCTCCTGGAGGCCGCGCTCGACGACCTGTTTGAGCTCGTCGCGGTCGAGCTGCTCCAGCCGGAACACGCGGCTGCGCGACAGAAGCGGAGCGATGACCTCGAACGACGGGTTCTCGGTCGTGGCGCCGATCAGGGTCACGGTCCCATCCTCGACGTGGGGCAAGATGGCGTCCTGCTGGGCCTTGTTGAAACGGTGGATCTCGTCTACGAAGAGGACGGTCCTGAGGCCCGCACGCCGGTGGACCTTCGCCTCCGCCACGACCTTGCGGAGGTCGGCGACCCCGGCGGTCACCGCCGAAAGCGCCACCATCCGCGCACTGGTCTCGGTGGCGAGGAGCCCGGCGAGGGTCGTCTTCCCGCTGCCGGGAGGGCCCCAGAGGACGATGCTCGGGAGGTGCCCGGAACGCGTGAGCTGGCGGAGCACATCGACCACCTTGCGCTGGCCCACGAGGTCGTCGAAGCTCTTCGGCCGCATCCGGGTCGCCAGCGGGGCGCCGGGTTCGGACGAGACAGGCATCGGGAACAGCTCGCCCTGGTCGGTCACGGCTTAGATTCTGATCTGAGAGCGGCGGCGAGGCAGGATGCCTAGAATGCGGCCCATGGGCGCCTGCTGGTACTGCAACACGGACGTGCCCGAAACGTCCCAATACTGCCCCAGCTGCGGCCACAGCCAGACCGACCGGACCTCCAGCCCTCTTTTCGGCGTGGTGGACCCGACGACGGGGATCTGGAATGCGAAGTTCGTCAGCGCGCTCGTGGGCCAGGAAGCCAACCGCGCGGTGCGCTATCACCGGCCCCTGTCGCTGCTCCTCATCGAGCTCGACCACGCCGAGCACATCCACAAAGAGCTGGAGCAGATCCAGCTCGAAAACCTGCTTCGCGAGATCACCGAGCGGCTCGGACAGGCCATCCGGGACACCGACACGCTCGCCTTTCTGGAGGCTGACGGAGCGCCGCACTTCGCCATCGTCCTGCCCGAGACCGACAACCATGGGGCGGCGCTGGCGGCCGACAAGATCAGGCGCTCGATCGCAACTCACGACTTCGCGACGGGCGGGAACTGGCAGCGCATCACGGTCAGCTGCGGCTCAGCGACCGTCGACGCCATTCCCCAGCGCGCCGCGGCCGAGGCCGGCCTGATGAACCGGCGGGAGTACACCGGGAACCTGATCCGGGAGGCCTACCAGGCTCTCGAGGCCGGCCGCTCGGCCGGCACCAACCGAACCTCGATCGGCGCGTACCGAAGCTGAGCGAGCTCTACCTGATCCGCCACGCGGACGTCGAGAACCCCGGCCGGGTCCTCTACGGCCACCTCGACGGGTTCAACCTCAGCGCACTCGGCCGCGCCCAGGCCGCGGCCATCGGGGAGCAGCTGCACTCGAGCGGGATCGACCGGATCGTGCACAGCCCGCTTGCGCGAGCCGCCGAGACCGCGCGGATAGTAAGCGCGAAGATGGGCCCTGCACCCGTCCTGGAGGCCGACCCTGAGCTCCGCGAGGCGGAGTTCAGCCGCTACCTGCAAGGTCTCCCGTACTGGCAGATCCCCTTGCGACGCCCGCTTTGGTTCGTCCACAAGGCCAGGCGAGGACTGCTCCCCGGCGACGAATCGATCGAGACCATGGGCGGCCGCGTGCTGGCCGTCGTGCGCCGACTGGCGCGCGAGCATCCGGGCGAGACCATCGCCGTGGTGAGCCATGCGGATCCTCTGAACGCCGCCTGGATCCTGCTCGACGGCAGGGCTCACAACGAGCGCGAGATGTATCGCAAAGGCCTCGACAAGGCGGGGATGCTGCGGATGGAAATGGACGGCGACAGGCCGAAATCCTGGGAATACATCCCGCCGCCGCGAATCGAAAACCCGGCCAGCGCAGCCGCCTGACCGTCGGGTGTCGCAGGGCAGCTTCCCAGACGGCTTTCTCTGGGGGACCGCAAGCGCGGCCCACCAGGTCGAAGGCGACAACCGCAACTCGGATTGGTGGCAGTTCGAGCAGCAGCCCGGCCGCATCGCGAACGGCGATACGTCGGCGATCGCGTGCGATCACTATCACCGCTACCGCGAGGACTTCGCTCTGCTGCGCGAGCTCAACCAGAACGCGCACCGTCTGTCCATCGAGTGGTCGCGCATCGAGCCTACCGAAGGGGTTTTCGACTCGCGCCAGATCCGTCACTACCGCGACGTGCTGGGCGAGCTGCGCGAGCAGGGCATGCTGCCGATGGTCACGCTGCACCACTTCACGAGCCCGCAGTGGTTTGCCGCCAAGGGCGGCTGGGTCGCGCCAGGTTCTCCGCAAGCTTTCATGCACTACGTGCATCGCGTCGTGGATGAGCTCGGCGACCTCGTAGGGATCTGGTGCACGATCAACGAGCCCAGCATCTACGCGGGCAACGGCTGGATCACGGGGGAATTTCCACCCGCGCACAAAGGAGACATGGCAGCGGTGTATCGCGTCACCGCCAACATGCATCGCGCGCACGAGCTCGCTTACACGGCGATCAAGCGCAAATGGCCGGATTCCCAGGTCGGTCTGTCCCATCACAAGTTCCTGTTCATGCCCGCCACTGACCTCAGGCGCGACCGCATTGCTGCAAGCACCGCGCAGCTCGTTCTGGACCGCTGGCCCGTCGCCGCCGGCCGGCTGCGACGGATCGTCGAGGCGACGAGCGACTACATCGGGATCGCGCACTACTGGGGCCAGATGTGCGCATTCGCCCCACGCCGGCCCCAGGACCAGTTCATCCGCCGCTTCAACGTGCCTGGCGAGCCTGTGACCGAGATGGGCTGGAGCGGCAATCCGACCTGGATGCGCGCGGTGCTGAACGAGTTGCGCGGCCTCGGCAAGCCGGTCTACATCACCGAGAACGGGCTGGCGAGCAACGACGACGAGTGGCGTCAGCGCTACCTGACCGAAATCCTGTCCAACGTCCAGCTGGCGATCGACGACGGGGTCGACGTGCGTGGCTACTTCCACTGGACGAACATGGACAACTTCGAGTGGGCCCGCGGCTACGCGATGCGTTTCGGCCTGATCTCGGTCGACCGCAAGAGCCTCGAGCGCACGATCAAGCCAAGCGGGCGCCTGTACGCGCGAATAGCGACCGCCAACGCTCTCCCCCTAAACTCAGGCGCGTGACCCGCAGGTCGGCGGCGGTGGGGGCGGGCGTGATCATCCTCGGGGCCCTGCTCATGCTCTCGCTGGCGTGGGGCCTCCAGCACGCCGCGCTCGTGAACCCGCCCCTTCTGGGCAAGAGCGCGCCCAACCTCGCCATCCGGACGGCCGCGGGCGACCAGGTCAGCGTTGGTCAGCTGAAGGGCAAACCGGTCGTCGTCAACTTCTGGGCCTCGTGGTGCACGTCATGCGTCGAGGAGGGAGGCGTGCTGGCCGGCGCCGCCACCGCACGGCCTGATGTCGCGTTCGTCGGCGCCGACAATCAGGACACCGCCGGGGGTTTTCTCGGCTTCGAGCAGCGCCATCCCCATCCGTACCCGACAGGGCCGATCGTCGCGGGCACCTATCAGTCGTATGGCGTGGCAGGCCTTCCGTCGACGTTCTTCATCAATGCCCAGGGCCTGGTGGTCGCGTCATTCTCGGGGCCGCTCGAGGCGCCCACTCTCGCGCATTACCTCGCGCTGATCGCCTCATGAGCGTGCTCTTGCGGTGGGGGATACCCGCGCTCGTCGTCGTCGGGTGCGTGGGCTACCTCATCTACTCCGCGTCCGGCGGCGCGTCCGAGTACTACCTCACGGTCTCAGAGCTGCACACACACCCTTCGGCCGGCGACGTCCGCGTCGCGGGCGTCGTGGGAGATGACGTGCAGAAGAGCGACGGGGGCTTCCGTGTGAGGTTCACGGAGACGGACAGCACCGCCTCGATGCCGGTCGACTACTCGGGCACGATCCCCGACATCTTCCGCCCGGGCATCACCGTCGTTGCCGAGGGCAAGCTCGGCGCGGACGGCATCTTCCACGCGACGACGCTGCTGGCGAAATGCCCGTCGCGGTTCTCGACCACGCCGTACACGCAGTGATTTCGTGATCATCGGCTACCTCGGCGCCGGCGCGCTCCTGGCCGGCCTGGTGATGGCCGGCTTTTCGGCGGTCCTGTCGTTCTGGTCGGGTCGGCGGGAGAACGCGGTGATGGTCCAGGTGGGACGGCGCGCGTTTTACGCGGCCACGGCGATGGTCGTGCTTGCGGGCGCTCTGCTTGAGGTCGGGCTCTTGACGCACGACTTCTCGCTCGCATACGTGACCGAGCACACCGACCTCTCGACGCCGACCGCGCTGGTGGTATCTGGGTTCTACGGCGGCCAGGAGGGTTCGCTCCTGTACTGGGCGCTCATCCTCGGGCTGCTGGGCAGCGCGTCGCTGGTCGCGAGCGCGGGACTCGGCGAGCGGCTTGCCTCTTACGCGGCAGGGGTGCTCGCGTCGATTCTCAGCTTCTTCCTCATCGTCCTCGTGCTGGTGGCGAGCCCGTTCGACCTGCTGTCGATCACGCCTCCCGACGGCCTGGGGCTGAACCCGGTGCTGCGCGACGGCGGGATGCTCATTCATCCGCCTGTCGTCCTGGCGGGGTTTGCCTCGTTTGCGATCCCCTTCAGCTTTGCCGCCGCGGCGCTCCTCGCGGGACGGGCCGACGCCGCATGGATCGCGCACACGCGGCGCTTTGCGCTGGTGGCCTGGAGCCTGCAGAGCGCAGGCCTCGTGCTCGGCATGTGGTGGGCCTACCACGTGCTCGGCTGGGGCGGGTACTGGGGCTGGGACCCGGTCGAGAACGTCGCGTTGATGCCATGGTTGGCGACCACCGCATACCTGCACTCCTCCCAGGTGCAGGAGAAGCGCGGGCGGCTGAGGACGTGGAACTTCAGCCTGGTCATGCTCGCCTTCCTGCTCGTGGTCTTCGGCACTTTCATCGTTCGCAGCGGCGTCGTGCCGTCGGTGCACACCTTCGCCGTTAGCGCCATCGGTCCCTGGTTCCTGGGGTTCCTTTTCGCATGCATTGTCTTCTCGGCTGCCCTGCTTTCAATGCGCTCGAGCAGCCTGGTCGACGCCCGGGAGGCGGCGCCCATCGTCTCGCGCGAGGGCGCTTTCGTGGTGCAGAACCTGCTCCTTGTCGGCGCCATCGCCGTCGTGATGTGGGGGACTATCCTGCCCCTGGTATCGGGGATTCTCGGCGCCGAGCGCGTGGTCGCGACGCCCTACTACGAGCGCGCGGCGGCGCCCATCTTCGCCACGCTGCTCGCCCTCATGGCCGTCGGGCCGCTGTTGCCCTGGCGGCGGGCGGGTCGCTCCACCCTCGCCGCCCTGCGCTGGCCGGGCGCGGCCGCCGGCGTGACCCTCGTGGTCATGCTGGCCGCCGGGGCGCGGTCGGTCCCGGCCCTGCTCGCCTTCCCACTCGCCGCCGCCGCCGCGGCCACCAGCGCGACCGTCTACGGACGGGCGGTGATGGCTTCTCGCCGCGACTGGGCGCGATTGGCCGGCCGCCTCGTGCTCAAGCGCCGGCGCTACGGGGCCTACCTGGCTCACATCGGCCTGGTCGTGGTGGCCACGGGAATCGCGGGGTCGCACCTGTGGCAGCAGGAAAAGGACGTCACGCTCGCCCCCGGCGGGCAGGTCACCGTGGCCGGTTACACGCTCACGTACGCGGGCTCAAAAGGCAGGGAGCTGTCGGACCACACCGAGCTCGTGGCGGCGATGAGGTTCGGGGACAGCACACTGGAGCCTTCCCGGGCCACCTATGCCGGCCTCGGCGGCCAGGCGCTGACCCACGTCGCCATCTCGACGACACCGGTGGCGGACGTCTACGTCGTCCTGGTCGGCGCGAATCCCGACGGTTCGGCTTCCTTCCAGGTGTTCGTCAACCCGCTGGTCACCTGGATCTGGGCGGGCGGCGCGATCATCATCCTGGGCGTCGTGCTGGGCAACGTGGGTGAGAGGAGCGTCGCCGCGGCGCCCGTGCGCCGCAGAGTCACATTGCCGGTGCCCAGCTAAAGTGGCCATCGTCGTCGCGACGCTGCTCCTGTTTGCCGCCGGCCCTTTCATCCTGTGGCCCTTGATCAAGACGCCGCCCGAGGACCCGGCCGAGCGATGAGCATCCTGGTCGCCAACGGGCTGACGCAGTGGTACGGCTCCGATCCAGCGCTCGAGGCAGTCGACCTCGTGATGGACTCCGGCGAGCACCTGGCCGTGCTCGGCGAGAACGGCGCCGGCAAGACGACGCTGCTGCGGATCCTGGCCACAGCGGCGCGCCCGACCTCCGGCCAGCTCGAGATCCTTGGCCTGAATGCCTTTCGTGAGCGCGCCCGGCTGCGCCGCCGCATCGGATTCGTGGCGCATTCGCCCGGCCTCTACCCGGCCCTGACAGCGATGGAGAACCTCGAATTCTTCTGCGACCTCTACGGTGTGAGCCGCTCCCGCGCGGCTGAGACCGTGGAGATGGTGGGCCTGAGGGAGGTCGCGCACCGGCGCGCAGCGCGCCTTTCCCGGGGCATGCAGCAGCGCCTGGCCATCGCGCGCGCCATCCTCCACGACCCACAGCTGCTCGTCCTCGACGAGCCCGACGCGAGCCTGGGCTCGGATGCGGGCGGCCAGCTCGCCGAGATCATGGCCGGCCGCACCGTCATCCTCGCCACGCACGACCACGCCCTCGCGAGCCGGCTGTGCCCTCGCTCGCTCGTGCTCCGCCACGGTCGCTCAGCTGGGACGCCCACCCGGCTTCACGTGGTCAAGTGAACCCGGTCAGGGTCGCCCTCGCGGTGGCGCGCAAGGACCTGCGCTCCGAATGGCGGACCCGCGAGCTGGTCCCCGCGCTGGCGCAGTTCGTCGTCCTGGCGCTTGTCATCGCCAACTTCGGTTTCCAGATCGACCCGCACAACGCCCCGAGCATCGCGCCCGGCATCCTCTGGCTCGCGCTCGTCTTCGCCGGGCTTGTCGCCTTTGGGCGAGCGTTTGCCGCGGAGCGCGAGCAGGCGACGCTCGAGGCCATGCTGATGACGCCTGCATCGCCCGTGGCGCTGTTCGCCGGCAAGGCGCTCGCTTCGGGTGCGCTTCTCATCCTGTGCGAGGCGGTCATGCTGCCCGCGCTGGCCCTGTTCTTCGGCGCCGAGATCTCGGGCGCGGTGGTGGCGGCGGTGCTGCTCGCCACCGTCGGCATGGCCGCCCTGGGCTGCCTCTTTGCCGCCATGGTGGCGCGAGTCCGCGCGCGGGAGCTGCTGCTCCCCCTGCTCACGCTGCCGCTCTGGATCCCGTTCATCGTGGCGGGCGGGCAGGCGGTCCAGTCCGCGATGGGGTTGGGCGGCGGATACGACGAGGCGATCGGCCTCCTCATCGATCTGGACATACTTTTCGTTGTGCTGACCTCGCTCGCGGCCCGCTTTGTCCTCGATGAGTAGGTACGAGAAGGCGGCTGCCGTCGCGGTGGCCTTGATGGCCGTGGCCGCCGGGGCCATCTTCCTGTACGCCCCGACCGACGCCCTGCAGGGCCCGGTGCAGCGCGTCTTCTACCTCCACGTTAGCGCCGCGATCGCCGCCTTCGCGAGCTTTGCGGTCGTTTTTGCGGGGGGGATCGTGTACCTGTGGCGTGAGAATGTGGCGGCGGACCGGCTGGCGCGGGCCGGCGCCCTGGTCGGAGTGATGTTCACGACGGTGACGCTGGTCATGGGCATGCTGTGGGCCAAGCCCGTCTGGGGCGTTTTCTGGACCTGGGATGCGCGCCTCACATCGACCCTGGTCCTGTGGATCATCTATGCCGGCTACCTGCTGGTGAGGCGGCTGGCCGAGCCCGGCCGCCAGGCCGCTCGGTTCGCGGCCGTGGTCGGGATCTTCGGGTTCATCGACGTGCCGATCGTCTACTTCAGCGTGACCTGGTGGCGGACGTTCCACCCGGGGCCCGTCCTCGTCACCGACGCGCTTCCCGGGGCGATGCTCGCCACGTTCCTGTTCACAATGGCGTGCACGCTGGTCCTGGCCGCGACGATGATCGCGATCCGCTACCGCATCGAAGTTCTCCTGGACGCTCGAGTGCGCGTGGCGGAGCCCGGCGTGGTGGTCAAGGCTCGCGGGAGCGAGATGGGCGCGGAGCCCGTGCGATGACGTACCTCGTCCTCGCGTACGCGTTCGGCGCCTCCATGCTCGCGGGTTACCTGGCCTGGTCGCTCAGGCATCTGCGTGACCTAGAACAACCGGGGCGGTAATGGCGGATCCGGGCTTTGACTTGAAGCGAGCGCTGTCCTGAGCCTGGGCGCGAGGGCCGCCACGATGCGTTCGGTCAAGCCCCAGACGACGCTTTCTTCGTGCGCCAGGTAGCGGAAGCGCCACGGCGCGGCCGACTCCAGCCACGCCGTCTCGTCCAGCAGGCGAGTCAGCGGGATGGACAGCACGCCCTCGAGCTCGCGCTCGTCGTGCACGAAGGCTGGCACCGGGTCGGGCAGGTGGGCGACGAACGGGACGACCGAGAAATTCGAGACCGCCGTATAGACCGGCTCACCCGCACCGAGAGGGACCAGGCGGTCAGCCGGGACGCCGATCTCCTCTTCGACCTCGCGCGCCGCCGCCTCCCAGGCCGATTCGGCGCCCTGCACGCCGCCTCCGGGCAGGGCCACCTGCCCGGGGTGGTCGCGAAGGTCGGCGCGGCGCCTGACGAAGGGCACCCACCATTGCCCCGAGCGGCGAAACAGGATGAAAGCCACCGCCGCGCGCCGGGCCCCGGGCCGGAACTGACCCCAGCCCTCGATCGGGCTGAACAAACGTTCGACGCGAGCCAGGAACTCGATCAAGAGGACTCCTTGAGCCGGTAAGCTAGGAAAGGTAGCTGACCATGATCGATCACACGAGCAGCCGAATTGAGAAGCAGGAGACGGCTCTCCGACGGCAGAACCGCCGCCGGTACGCCTTCCAGCGCATGCTCGAAGCCACCGATCGCGTCCTTTGGCGACTCGAGGAGATGAACCGGGACGGGGTCAAGACGGTGCCCAGCCCGGTCCGCGCCGAGCTGCGTGAGGTGGTCGAGAGCATGCCGAACCACATCAGGGAGCCTCTTCGCGATGGCGGTCAGGTCCAGGACACCCTGGACAGCCTTTTCGAGGTCCAGGAGCGGCTCTTCAGGTGGCGCTTCCCCGACTGGGAGGACATCGAGCCGGACATCGAGCCTCACGCCAAGCCCGGGGCCTACGACTACGCCGGCTAGGCGCTGGCGACCGTGAGCAGCAGGTCGGTCGCGTAGGCGGTCAGGAAACCCGTCAGCAGGCCCCATGCGAACGTGGTCGGAGTGCTGATCTTCCGGCCGAGGTTGAACAGCTCGTTGAGCACGTACAGGATGGCTCCCGCCGCGACGGCGAGAAAGGCGATCGAGAAGTAGGTCGAGCTCGCCAGGTACCCGATCCAGGTGCCGACGAAGGTTGGCCCGCCGCCGATCAGGCCGGCCAGGCCGAGAAACGACCAGGACACCGGCTTGGACTCGGTGGTCATGGGCGCCGCGATGCCGAATCCCTCGGTGATGTTGTGCAGCGCGAACCCGACCGCCAGCACGCCGGTGAAGGCGATCGCCCCGACGTGGGCCGACTCGCCGATGGCCAGGCCTTCCGACAGGTTGTGCAGACCCAGGCCGGTGGCAATCGCCAGCGACAGCGCTCGCGGGCTGGGGCTTGGGGTCCCTTGGCGCAACTGCCCGAATAGGGCGCGGTTGAAATACACGAGGCCCAGCAGGCCCGCCCCGACCCCGACCGCGAAGATCACGGCCATGGCAGCGAAGGTGCCCCGGTGTCCCTGCACCAGCGCGGCCTCGACTGGGCCGCCGGCGTGCGAGAGGATGTCCCACAGCAGGAAGACGAGGATGCCGGTCGCGAACGCGTTCAGGAAGCCCTGCACCGCCCTGGGCAGCCCGCGCAGCCGGGCCACCGGCAGGCCCACGAAAACGGTCGCGCCGGCGATCGCGCCGAGTGCGATCGCGGCTCCTTGGCTCATAGTTGTGACACGCGGTTAGTACGCACGAAAGATGGAATTAGCTAAGTCTAACGACGGCCGCAGCGAGCCCTCCGAGGTGGTCTCGCGCTACCTGGAGGCGGTCTACTACATGTGGGCCGAAGGGGAGCCACTGCGCAGCTCGCGCCTGGCCGACTGGCTCGGGGTGAGCCGGCCGACGGTCGCGGCCGCGGTGCGCCGGATGACGCGCGACGGCCTGGTCGGGATGAACGGACACAAGGAGATCGAGCTCACCCCACTCGGGTTCGCGGCCGCGGAGTCGATCGTGCGCCGGCACCGGATCATGGAGCGCTGGTTGACCGACGCCCTGGGCCTGGACTGGGTCACCGCCGACGCCGAGGCGGCGCGCCTGGAGCACGCGGTCTCTGCGGTGGTCGAGGAGCGGCTCTACGAGGTCCTCGGACGGCCGGCGACGTGCCCGCACGGCAACCCGATCCCCGGCCACTCCGAGGCGTCGCCGGGCGAGGTGCGGCTGTCGTCCCTCGGCTCCGGCGCCGCCGCCAGCGTGTCACGCGTCTCCGAGGTGGCGGAGCGAGAGGCGCCTTTACTGCTCGCCTACTTGTCGGAGCGAGGCCTTGTGCCTGGGCGCGAGATAGAGGTGGTCGAGGTGGACGAGGTGGCGAAGACGCTTCGGGTGAGGGCGGGTGCGCACGACGTCACCCTGAGCCATGAGACCGCGGCGAAGCTCTGGGCCATACCTGGGGCAGGCGGGTAGGCTCGACCCGGAGACGATGGGGGCGCTTGTGTCGGTCGGCATGTACGTTTCGGCGGTGCGCCAGAACCGGCTCGCCAGACTGATCCGCCGGGCGTTCGCGAAGAAGTCCTAGGCGCGCTGGGCCTCCCCGCAGAACGCGCAGCGGCGGGCGCCGGCCGGAATCTCGCTCAGGCACTCGGGGCACTTCTTGATCGTGGGATCGGCGGGCGTTTCCTTGCGAGCGCGCGCGAGCGCGGCCGTGTACGGCACGACGACGAAGAAGTAGATCACCGCGGCCACGATCAGGAACGCGATCACGGCGTTGATGAAGTCTCCATACAGGAACCTGCTGTGGTTGACAGTGAAGGTCAGGGCGCCAAAGTCAGGTTTGCCGAACAGCGCGGCGATCAGGGGTGTCACCAGGTCCTTGACGAAGGCGGTGATCACCAGGCCGAACGCGACGCCGATCACCACCGCGACCGCGAGCTCGACGACGTTGCCCCGCAATAGGAATGCCTTGAAACCTTTCACTCCAACCTCTCCTCGCTATTTAAGTCGCCGGGACCGACAGTACGACCTTACCGAACTGCTCCGCCGCGTCGAGCCGTGTCAATGCCGCCTGCACTTCGTCTAGCGGATAGACGGAGTCAACCACCGGACGCACTCCGGCCTCGATCGCCTTGAGCACAGCCTCGAACTCATTCGCGTTGCCCATTGTCGACCCCAGCAGGTCCGCGTGGCGAAAGAAGAGCCGTGGCATCGCGATCTCCGCCTTGACGCCCGACGTGGAGCCGCAAGTGACGATCCGTCCGCCCATCGCCAGCGAGCGCATCGATTCGTCAAGCGTCGCCGGCCCCACGTGCTCGAAAACCACGTCGACTCCGTCGCCTGTCGCCGCGCGCACGGCCTTGCTGAAACCCGTGGAATCGAAGGCAGCCTCGGCGCCGAGCTCGAGCGCGCGCTCCCGCTTGGCTGCGGACCGGCTCGTTGCGAAGACGCGCGCTCCAAGGTGCCTGGCGATGAGGATCGCTGCCACCGCGACGCCGGCGCCGGCGCCGACCACGAGCACCGTCTCGCCAGGGCGCAGACGCGCCCTGGTCGTGAGCATGCGCCAAGCGGTCAGAAAGGTCAGCGGGAAGGCGGCGGCCTCCTCCCACGACAGGGCGGCGGGCTTGCGATAGATGTTCCTGGAATCGATGTGGAAGAGCTGGCAGGCGGTCCCGTCAGAGTGCTCGCCAAGGACCCCGAAGCTCGAGCACCTGACGTTCTCGCCGGCCCGGCACCACTCGCATTCCCAGCAGCACAGGGTGGGGAAGATGACGACCTCGTCTCCCGGCTTCCAGGCTGGGTCGGTCGAGGCGTGCACGGTCCCCGCGCCGTCGGCGGCGATGATGCGTGGCGGCGTCACCCGCTGGGCGCCGTGGGCCATCCAGAGGTCGAGATGGTTGATCGAGGCGGCCCGCGTGGATACGGCCACCCTGCCGGCTGCCGGCTCGGTCCTGGGCAGCTCCCTCACCCGTACGCCGGCCGGCCCGATCGGCTCTTCGTACACGGCCGCGCGGCCCTGGCTCAGGGTCCGGGCCTGGGGAGGGGTCGCTGAGGCCATTTGCGAAACTTAACCAAAACCCAGCCGGGCCGTATGGAGCGCATCGTAAGCTGTGCTTTCTCCCTTCAAGGGCTTATGCGGGTAACTGTTCTCATCGCCACCCTCCTCTGTGTATTGCTGCATGGCGTTCCCGTGCAGGCTTCCACGGCGCTGCCGCCTGGGCAGAATCCGGGCAAGTACTACCGCTGGAGCTACCCCAGCCAGATGTCGTACGGGCCCATCGAGGACGGTGCGGGAAGCATCGGGACGTCGCCGGCCCCCGGCGCCTTCCTCACCCTGCCTTTCATGGGACCGCACTACATCACCTCGATCTTCGACCACTGCGGCCCGAACTACGGCCTGCACGGCAAGATTTGCCGGTACGACGGCGTGATCGCCTCGGCCAACGTCGGGGGACCTGACCCCACGTTCACCGAAGGCTTTGCCCAGACCCCCGGCCAGCACGACTACCTCTATTACGAAGGGCACGACGGCTACGACTATGGCCTGAACTACGAGCCCGTGGCCGCCGCCGCCGGAGGGCAGGTGATGCTGGCCAACTGGGCCGTTCCGAGCTGCCACAGCTGCCTGAGCGGGCTGACCGTGGAGATCAACCACGGCAACGGCCTGCTGACCTACTACGGCCACCTGTCGCAGATCAACGTGTCCAAGGGGCAATGGGTGAGTCGCGGCCAGGTTCTCGGCATCTCGGGCATGACAGGCACGGCCACCGGCCCACATCTGCACTTTGGCGTGTACTACGTCAACGGTGAGGGCCCGGTCGATCCTTACGGCTGGAGCGCTTCGACCCCGGACCCATATTCGAGAGACCTCGGCGACCTGTGGCTCGGCGGCTCGCCGCGCTTTGCCTCGATCCCGATGCCGCAGGTGAGCGTCAACGCGACGCCAGACGCCGGCGACACGAGCGCGATTGACGTGTCGTGGTCGAGCCCCGGCTCGGGCAACGTGTACGCCGTGTATGCCGTCGGCACGGATGGCTCGATGAGGTCCATCAATGGCGCCACGAACGACACGGCGCAGGTGTTCCAGGGCGGCCGCGGACTCGGCTTCTGGTTCTGGGTCACGGTCAGGACCGACCTCGGCTGGACCGATGCGAATGCGTCGCCGTCGGTGACGATTCCGCACGTGGACCACGGAACCCAGGGGTAGCCTCACCCTAGAATCAATCGGTAGTGATCGTCGACGCCCTCAAGGGCAAGACCATCCTGGTCACCGGCAGCACCGGCTTCCTGGGCAAGTCGATCGTCGAGAAGTGCCTGCGCTCGATCCCCGATATCGCGCGCATCAATCTTGCCATCCGCTCCAGCGCCCGCAGGCCCGCTCTGGAGCGCCTCGAGCGCGAGGTCCTCACCAGCCCCGCGTTCAAGCCGCTGAAGGAACAGCTGGGCGAAGAACGATTCGCCAAGCTGGTCAAGGCGAAGCTCGACGTTGTCGAGATCGACCTCGGCCGAGACGGCCTGGGGCTCACAGACAGGGGACGGGAGCAGCTGCGCGCCTGTGACATCGTCATCCACTCCGCCGCCGCGGTCGAGTTCGACAATCCCGCCGACCTTTCCGCGCAGACCAACCTGCTCGGCGCCGCGCGGATGGTCGAAGCGCTCAAGGCCACCGGCGCGCTGCCCCACCTGGTCCACGTCTCGACCGCATACGTGGGCGGCATGCTGCGAGGCCTCGTGCGCGAGGAGGCGCCCCTCGACCCCGGCCTGAACTGGCGCCATGAGGCGGCCGTGCTGGCCAACCTCCGCGGTCCAGTCGAAGAGGAGTCGCGCCGCCCGGAGGTGCTCAACCGGCTTCGGCGCGAGGCGCAATCACGCATGGGCCCCGCCGGCACCCCGGCGGTCGCGCGCGCCACCGAGCGCCTGAGGGACAGGTGGGTCAAGGACCGCCTGATCGAGCGTGGGCGGGTCCATGCCAACGCAATGGGCTTCTCGGACATCTACTCGTTCACCAAAGCGATGGCGGAACATGCTGTCGTCGAGCTCCACGGAGACATCCCGCTGTCGATCGTGCGACCGTCGATCATCGAAAGCGCGCTGGCGGAGCCGTTCCCGGGGTGGCTCGAGGGATTCCGGATGGCGGAGCCGCTCATCCTCGCTTTCGGCCGCGGGGTCCTGCGTGATTTCTCGGGCCTGCCCGACTCGTTGCTCGACATCATCCCGGCGGACTTCGTGGTCAACACTGTCCTGGCCGTGGCGGCCAACCCACCTCCCGACGCCAAGCCTCGCGTGTACCACGCCGCGTCGGGGAGCCGGAACCCGCTGCGCTTCCGCACCATGACCGATGAGGCGGCCAAGTACTTCGCCAAGAATCCGCTGCGCGACCGCTACGGCCAGGCGATCGGGACGCCGACCTGGACGTATCCAACTCGCGGAGAGCTGGCCGCTCGCGCGCGCACGGCGCTTCGTTTCGTCGAGGCGGCCCAGTGGGTGATCGAGCGGTTGCCCCTCGGATCCAGCGTGGCGCAGCTCTCGGATGACCTCAACGCCGAAAAGGAGCGGCTCGACCGCGGCGTCAACCTGATCCAGCTTTATGGCGTGTACACCGAGGTCGACTGCATTTTCGACACCCGCAACGTGACCGCGATCTGGGACAGGGTGCCCGAGGATGAGCGCAAGACGTTCCCGTTCGACCCCGCCCTCTACGACTGGGAGCACTATTTCCAGGACGTGCACTTCCCGACTGTGGTGCGCATGTCGCGAGCGGAGACGATCGCGCGCAAGGGCAAGCAGCCGACGGGGAGCACGGCGGCCAAGATCGAATCGAGCTCGGTGCGCGCCGCGATCGACCGGCGCAAGGGCCGCTCGGACGTGCTCGCGGTGTTCGACGTGGACGGAACGCTGGTCGAGACCAACGTCGTGGAGTACTTCCTGTGGATGCGTTTGCGCGCGCAGCCGCTCGCAGACTGGCCGTCGTTCATGGCGCAGATGCTGCGCGAGACGCCGCGATGGCTTTACCTCGAGCGTCGCTCGCGCGCCGAGTTCCAGCGGAGCTTCTACCGTGAGTACAACGGTCTCGAGTACGAGGTGATGAAGCAGCTGGGTCGCGAGGTGCTCGACGCGGTGACGCTTCGCCGCATCTACCCGGAAGGCATGCGGCGCATCCGTGAGCACAAGCGTGCGGGTCATCGAGTCCTGCTCCTGACCGGCGCGCTGGACGTGGTGGTCGAGCCGCTCGCCGAGCTGCTCGACGTCGAGGTTGACTGCGCGCACCTCCTCGTAAAGGAAGGGCGGCTGACCGGTGACCTCCAGGCCCCGCCCCCCGCCGGGGAAGCCCGCGGCACTCTGCTCGAGGAATATGCGGCGAAGAACGGGATCGTCCTGTCTGAGAGCTTTGCGTATGCCGACTCTCTCTCCGACCTGCCCATGATGGAGCTCGTGGCCACGCCCGTCGCGGTCAACCCGGATGCGCGGCTGTCCCAGGTCGCGGGGCAGCGCGGGTGGCGCGTCGAGCGGTGGAAGATGGCGCCGGGCAACTGGCGGCTGCCCATGCCGGACCCGCGCTCGCCGGAGTACCGGGAAGCGGTGCGGCGATGAGGCTCACATGCTTGCGCTGACCTTCCAGAGAAGCATCCCGGCTTTCGCCATCGTCAAGGCTGCGGGCGGCCGCCCCGACGTGGCCACCAGCGCGCTCTCGATGCTCAAGCTTGGCGACGTTTCCGAGCCGGCCCTCCCCGCCGCGGGCTGGGTCCGCGTCATGCCGACGCTCAGCGGGATCTGCGGCTCGGACCTCGCCGCGATAGGCGGCCACGCGTCGCTCTATCTCGACCCGCTGACCAGCTATCCGTTCGTGCCCGGTCACGAGGTGGTGGGGACGCTTGACGACGGATCGCGCGTCGTGGTCGAGCCTGCGCTCGGCTGCAAGGTACGCGGCATCGAACCGCCTTGCCCGCGCTGCGCGGAAGGCAGGCCAGGCCTCTGCTACAACGTCACCGAAGGACCGATCGAAGTCGGCCTGCAGACCGGTTACTGCGCTGACACGGGTGGAGGTTGGGGCGAGGTCCTGGTCGCGCATCCAAGCCAGCTTCACCCCGTTCCCGCGACGCTCAGCGACGAGGCCGCCGTGCTCATTGAGCCGCTGGCCTGCTGCGTGCACGCGGCGCTCCGCGGCGGCGCGACCAAGAACGACGTCGTAGTCGTGTCGGGCGCAGGGACGATCGGTCTCTTGACCATCGCGGCGATCAAGCTCTTCACCCCTCCCAAGCGGTTGATCGCGATCGCCAAGCACCCGACGCAGCGCGATCTCGCGCGCAAGCTGGGCGCCGACCAGGTCGTCGCCCCGGCCGACGTGTTTCAGCGGGTCCGGTTTGCCACCGCCGCCCGGCGGTTAGAGGGGATGAACCGGTCACTGCTGCTGGGTGGCGCCGACATCACGTTCGAGTGCGTGGGCAGCGCGGACAGCCTCAACGACGCGGTTCGGTTCACGAGAGAGGGAGGCACGGTGGTGGCGGTCGGCATGCCGGGCGAGGAGAAGGTCGACTGGGCGCCGATCTGGCAGCGCGAGCTCACCGTGATGGGCGCTTATGCATATGGCGCCGAGCCCAAGAAGAAGGGCAAACGCACGTTTGAGCTGGCTCTCGAAGCCGCACCCGAACTGCACCTCGAGCAGCTGACCGGGCCCTACTTCGGCCTGGGCGAATATCGCGACGCGATCGCCTACGCCATGAGCGCGGGCCGCCTGGGGGCGGTGAAGGTGTGTTTCGACCTGCGAGGATTACGAGCCTAGTGGCAAGACCGGGAGCCGTCATCGAGGTCGACCGCAACACTCCGCCAGTGCTGTTCCACTTCGGCGAGGGGATTCGGCTGGAGAGGCTGCCGCTTGGCTCGCGAATCGTCTATCCCCCGGATCCGCTCGATCCCATCGCACATCCCGAGCGCGCGATCAAGCGAGCTCTCGCGAAGCCGCTAGAGGACGATCCGCTGAAGTCGCTGCTGCGCCCCGGGATGAAACTGACCATCGCGTTCGACGACCTGTCGCTGCCTCTCCCGCCGATGGCCGCGCCCGACGTCAGGCAGCTGGTCATGGAAGAGGTCATCGACATGGCGGCGGAGGCGGGCGTGGACGACCTCCACATCATCGCGGCGCTCGGCCTGCACCGCCGCATGACCGAAGACGAGATCCGCCACATCGTCGGCGAGCGGATCTTCAGCACGTTCTGGCCCGACCGCCTATACCAGCACGACGGCGAGGACCCCGACAACAACGTGTACATCGGCAAGACGTCTGAGGGCGAGGACGTGACCCTGCACAGGCGTGCGGCTGAGTCGGATCTAGTCGTCTACGTCAACCTGACGCTCGTCCCGATGGACGGCGGCCACAAGTCGATGGCGACCGGCCTGGCCTCGTACCGCGGAATCCGCGCGCACCACAACGTCAAGACGCTGCTCGGCTCACGCTCGTACATGAACCCGCCTGACTCCGCTCTGCACCACTCCTGCATTCGGCAGGGACAGCTCATCGAGGACACGGTGCGGGTGTTCCACATCGAGACCACCGTCAACAACCACGCCTTTCCCGCGATCGCCAACTTCATGCAGAAGCGTGAGACCGACTGGACGGCGCAGGACCAGGCCATGTTCCTCGGCATGAAGCAGATGACCGATCTCGCCCCGCCGGCATTCAAACGCAGCATCTTCCACGCGATGCGCGCGCCGTACGGTCTCACGTCGGTGCACGCGGGCCAGGTCGACGCGGTGCATGACAAGACCCTGGAGGCGGTGAGAGCCCAGCTCAGCGTTCGCGTCGAGGGCCAGACCGACATCGTCACGATCGGCGTGCCCTACCTCGGCCCCTACAACGTGAATGCGCCGATGAATCCGGTGCTGGTCGTCTGCATGGGCATCGGGTACCTCTTCAACTTCTACCGCAACAAGCCGGTGCTGCGGAAAGGCGGCGTGCTGATCCTCACCCACCCGTGCCGGTACGAGTTTGACGCCGTGCAGCACCCGAGCTACATCGATTTCTACGATGAGGTGCTGGCGGACACTACCGATCCGTTCGAGATCGAGAAGAAGTACGAGCTTCGTTTTGCCGAGGACCCGTGGTTCCGGCAGCTGTATCGCAAGTCGCACGCCTACCACGGCGTCCACCCCTTTTATGCCTGGTATTGGGCAGCACACGCGATGGAGCACGCCGGCGACATCATCATCGTCGGCGGCGACCGCGACGTCGTGCACCGGCTCGGCTTCAAATGCGCGTCCACCCTCGAGGACGCGTTCGAGATGGCCGAGCAGACCGTCGGGCGCTACCCCAGCGTCACCCACATGCGCATGCCGCCGGTCCTGCTGGCCGACGTCGAAGCGTGACCTGGTATTCCGGCGAGGGCGGCGCCGTCCGCCTCGCGGGCGCGGTGCGGGGCATCGTGGACGACGTGTCTCGAGTCCGCCGCGCGTGGCATTGGGACACACCCCGGCCCCACACCTGGCCCGAGCGCGGCGCGGTCGTGCCGACGCCTGCGAGCGATCTCGGCTGGGCGCGCCAGGAACCCGTCCGATCGCTCCGCTATCTGATCCAGCACGCTCTGCTGCTTCCCATCACCGAGGTGATGGCTCACCCCAAGGTCGAAGGACGTGAGTGGGTGCGCGAGCTGGAGCGACCGGTCATCTTCGCCGCCAACCATTCGAGCCACGCCGACACGTCGCTCATCCTCCACGCGCTGACCGACCGCGCCCGCGACCGCACGGTGGTTGCGGCTGCTGCGGACTACTGGTTCAAGCGGCCAATGCTCGGCAACCTGGTGAGCCTTTTCCTCAACACGTTTCCCTTCTCGCGCACGGGTGGGGCGCAAGCCCAGCTGCACAGCTCGAGCGTGCTGCTGAAGTCTGGCTGGAACCTGGTCCTGTTCCCGGAGGGGAGCCGTTCTCCTGATGGCCGAATCCAGGAGTTCAAGCCCGGCGTCGGCCACCTGGCCAATGAAACGGGAACGCCCGTCGTCCCGGTCCACATCCGCGGCGCCTACCAGATCATGCCGCGCGGCCAGAAGCTCCCCCTCCCGGGCCCTGCGCGCGTCCGCATCGGCATGCCCATGGCGCCCGGGCCGAAGGAGGGTTCGCGCGACTTCACCGCGCGCGTCGAGAAGGCCGTGCGTGCCCTGGCCGCCGAGCCCATGCAGCCCGCCGTCCAGGGCACCTGGATCGAGCGCTGGCGCGCCGGGAAGCCACGCCAACCGAAATACCAGGACTAATCGAAGCTAGGGCAGAGGCTCGACCCTGAACACCGGGTGGTCCGGTGCGATCCGCTGCAGCTCGGACTCCGCTGACTCGGCGCCGACGCCGTGGAAGAAAACCCCGACCTCGGCCTTCCACCGCTTCAGGTAAGCGCGCAGGAGCGGGACTTTCTGTTCATCCGAAATCTCCACAGCCTTGAACGGCTGAGCTTTCTTGCCGAGCCAGAGCTCGCCCCCGCCGGCGACCCGGATGTTGCGGACCCACTGGGTGAGCCCCCTCGGCGCGACCAGGTACTGCCGGCCTTCAAAGGTCAGCAGGTTCACGGGCTGGCTGCGCCACTCGCCAGATTTGCGGCCGCGCACACGCAGCACGCGCGAGCCCCACACGCTGACGCCCGCTCGTGTCATGAGCGCCACGGCCGGGTTAAACACGTGGTTCGTGAACCAGTCGGGTTTTCGGTAGTACGCCACCGCGACTTACGATACCGGGGCCGATGACCTACTCGATCGTGGCGCGCGACCAGGAAACTGGCGAGCTTGGCGTCGCCGTGCAGTCGCACTACTTCCAGGTCGGTCCCGTGGTTCCCTGGGCGCGTTCGGGTATCGGGGCGGTGGCCACGCAGTCGCAGGTCAACGTGAGCTTCGGCCCGCTGGGTCTCGAGCTGCTGCAGGCGGGCTTCACGGCTGAGCAGACCCTAAAGGCGCTCCTCGCCGGCGACCCTGGCGCCGAGAACCGCCAGGTCGCCATCGTGGACGCGGCAGGCCACGTCGCCGCCCATACAGGCCGGAAATGCATTCCCGCCGCTGGTCACACGACCGGGGACGGCTTCAGCTGCCAGGCCAACCTGATGGAGAGGGACACCGTGTGGGACGCCATGTGCGCGGCCTACAAGTCGACCAGCGCCCCGCTTGCCGAGCGGATGATGGCCGCGCTCGACGCGGCCGAGGCGGAGGGCGGAGACATCCGCGGCCGGCAGTCGGCCGCGATGCTCGTCGTCTCGGCCACGTCGACCGGCCGCTCCTGGGAGGACCGCGTCATCGACCTTCGCGTCGAGGATGCCCCCGACCCGCTCGCCGAGCTGCGCCGGCTGCTCCGGCTCAAGCGCGCCTACATGACCGACTCCGACGCGGATCGCCTCGAGGAGGGCGGAGACCCGGACGCGGCGCGGCGCAAGAGACTCGAAGGGGTGCGCCTCGCGCCTGAACTGGTCGAGCTCAAGTTCTGGACCGGGCTCGACATGGCTGAGAAGGGCGACCTGGATGCCGGATGCGCCCTGATGGCGGACGCCGTGCGCAAGGATAGGCGGTGGATCGAGGCGTTGAACCGGCTCGTCTCCGTCGATCGTTTGTCCGCCGAAACGGCCAGCGCGATTCAGGCCCGCCTCGCGGCCAGTTCCCCGCGCCTTTAGACTTCACGAGTCTTGGGAAAGTTCAAGAGTCAGCGCAGAGGTCCGCGGAAGCCCCCGAAGGTCAAGGCGGAGAAGGACGACGGCGGCCAGAAAGAGGCGGCGGTCGTCATGGACGCGGTGGTCGCCCAGGCCCTACCCAACGCCATGTTCGAGGTCGAGATCGAAGGCGGCCACAGGCTGATCGCCTACGCCGCCGGCCGTATGCGCCGCTACTTCATCCGGATCACGCCGGGTGACCGCATCCGCGTCGAGCTCTCGCCCTACGACCTGACGCGCGGCCGCATCGTCTACCGCTACCGCGAGTAGGTCGTTGCCGGGCATCATCGAAGCCCTCGGCTCGGCGCGCGTGTTCGACCTCGAGCAGCTTCGCTACGCAGGCGCGCCGTCGCACCCCGCGCACCTGCCCGGCTTCAACTACTTCCTCCACCGCCATCACGCGAGGGGAGCACCGGAGGCGCGCACGGGGGCGTCCGGAGTTGTGGTGATGCCGGAGCACTCCGGGACACACATCGACGCCCTCGCCCATCAGGCGGAGAACCTCACCCTCCACGGCGGCATCCACGTCGACGAGGGTGTGCAGACGTCGGCGGGCTTCAAGGTGCTCGGGGTGGAGACGATGGCGCCGCTTGTGGGTCGCGGCGTGCTGCTCGACGTGGCGGCCGAGCGCACGCTCGCGCCGGAGTACTCGATCAGCCCGACCGACCTCGAACGCGCCGCCGGCCGGGCCGGGGTCGAGGTGCGAGAGGGCGACGTCGCCCTGGTGAGGACCGGTTACGGCGCGCTGTGGTCTGACCCGGCCGAGTACCTTCGCGCCCCGGGAGTAAGCGCCGCCGGCTCGCGGTGGCTTGTCGAAAAGAAGGTGAAGGCCGTCGGAGCCGACAACCTCGCTTGGGACCTGATGGGCCTGATGGACCCCGAGCTGGGAGTGACCCTGCCGGGTCACGTCCTCCTTCTGGTCCGGGCCGGGATCCCGATCATCGAAAACCTGAACTTGGAGGAGCTGGCGGCCGCGGGCGTGCACGAGTTCGGCTTCGTATGCCTCCCGCTCAAGATGCGGGGCGCCACGGGCTCGCCGGTCCGTCCGATCGCGATCGCCTGAGCCGCCGCTCAGGCCCGGTGGGGCGCTTCTAGCGCCGCCCCGCCGTCTGGAAGCAGTCCAGGCAGTACACCGGTCGGGCGCCGGTCGGCACGAACGGCACCTGGGTCTGCTTCCCGCAGTTGGAGCAGATCACGTCGTGCATGACCCGGGAGCGGCCGTTGCCGCCGCCATCTGTGGTGCGCCGCGAGGCCCGGCATTCCGGACACCGCCGCGGCTCGTTCTGGAGTCCTCGGGACTGGTAGAACTCCTGCTCGCCGGCCGTAAAAAGAAACTCCCGCCCGCAGTCGCGACACGTCAAGGTCCGATCCACCAAACTCACCGTTAGGCCTCCCTCAAAACTCGCTCAGAGGCCCGGACGATGGCGACCGGTCTACCCCTCCAGCGTTGCGGTGGCGATTTTAACGCGGTTGGCCCGAATTTGGCGGCCCGGTTTTCGAACGGGTTTGATGGTGAGCTAGACGGTGACCGCGTCGCGCTCCGCCTGCTCATCCACCTCGACCGGTGGTCCCTCCCCGAAGGCCATGCCTGTCTTGGCTCCAGTCAACGGCACCTCGCGCAGGAACACGGTCGAGACCAGGGCGACCACGAGGATCACTCCAGCGAACACGTAGATGTCGTGCAGCGTGTCGGACAGAGCCAGCCGGATCGCGTGTACGAACGCGGCCGGGAGCCTGGCGAGAAGCGTCGGGTCAAGGATCGAGTTCGCGCTGCCTCCCTTGGGCAGGCCGGCCTGGGCCTGTGGAGGCAGGTGAAGGGCGCTCACACGGGTCTTCAGGTAATCCGGCAGGCGATTGGCCAGCACGGCTCCCAGGATCGAGCTGCCGACGGTGCCGCCCAGGTTGCGCCAGAACTGGATCTGGCTCGAGGCGACGCCGAGAAACTTGCGGGGCATCGCCACCTGGACGGCGGTGAGGTAAAGCGGGAAGGTCACACCGATCCCGGTACCGACCACGATCAGGTCCGCCACGACGTGCCATTCGGGGCTCGACGGCGTGACCTGAGAAAGGAGCCACATGCCGAAGATCATCACGGCGACGCCGACGGTGCCGAGGAACCGGTAGTACTTGATCTTCTTCATGAGGAAGCCGGTCAGGGTGCTGGCGCCGATCAGGCCGAACATCATCGGTGTGATGAGCGCGCCGGAGTTTGTGGCGCTGATGCCGAGCACGCCCTGGAACACCAAGGGTGTGAACAGGATCGATCCGAACATGCCGAACGCGGTGAGGAACCCCACGATCATGCTCACCGTGAAGGTGGGGTTCTTGAAGAGCTCGAGGGGCACGATGGGGTGCTCGACCCGCGATTCCACCAGGACGAAAGCGGCGAGCATTGCGGCCGCAAAGGCCAAAAGACCCAGCACTTGCGGGGACGTCCAAGCGTGGTCACGGGTTATGGAAAGCGCGATCAGCATCGGCACGACGCCGGCGGCGAGGGTCAATGCGCCCCAGAAGTCGATGTCGCGCCAAGACGCCTTGGAGCGCACGTAAGGCAGCCCGGCCACCACGACCGCGACGGCCACGATGCCGACGGGGATGTTCACCTCGAACACCCAGCGCCAGCTCCAGTGGTCAGTGATGAAGCCGCCGGCCGTCGGGCCGACGATCGAGCTCAGGCCGAACACGCCGCCGAACAGGCCTTGAGCCTTGCCTCGCTGGTCGGGGGGGAACAGATCGCCGATGACCGTGAACACTGTGGCGAAGAGAACGCCTCCGAAAATCCCCTGGATGCCGCGGAAAACGATCAGCTGCGTCATGTCCTGCGACAGGCCGCACAGGGCTGACGCGGCCACGAACCCGATCATGCCCACCAGCAGGAACGGCTTGCGGCCGAACAAGTCGCCGAGCTTTCCCGCGATGGGGGTCATCGTGGTCGAAGTCACGAGATATGCGGTGGTCACCCAGGCCAACCGGTCGAGGCCGTTGAGATCGGACACGATGCGCGGGATGGCTGTGCCCACGATCGTCTGGTCGAGGGCGGCTAGCAGCAGCGCCAGCATGGTGCCGGCCGTCGCCAGGATGACGCGCCGTCTCGAGAGTCCTGTGGTTACGCTCACCGACCGAGCTCCTTCCCAGCATTCTCGACCAGCTGTAGGCAAAGGTGGCGCAGCCTGGCCAGGTCGTCGTGGCTCAGTTCGCCGGCCACCTCGAATTGGTTCTCCAATCCTTCCTTCCAGATCGCCTCGATCCGCACCCGGCCCGCTTCGGTCAATCGCGCCCGAACCGAACGCCGGTCGTCGGGGTCGGGTACGCGCTCCACGAGGCCATCCCTTTCCAAATGGTCGACGAGGCCCGTCACATTCCGCGGAGAGGTGTGAAAGTCCTGCGCCAGCTCGCCCAGCGCCGTGGGGCCGCCCCTGTACAGGCGGAACAGGACGCCCAGCCGGCCCTCGCTGAGGCCGTGCTTTTCGGCCCAGCGGTCCTGCAGCAGGCTCAAGGTGTGACCGGCCCAGCGCAGGGCGGCAAGAGCTTCCACCGCCTCGATCCCCACCTTCAGCGGTCCGAAGACCTCGCGAAACCGCGGGCTGTAGAGAAGACCGTTGTCGTCACGGGCCAGCTCCCAGCCCACCTTGTTGAGGTCGGATGGCTTCGTGCCGGGAGATTTGATAGTGAAGGACTTCATTGTGAGTACATACAACTCTAGCCTTCAAGTTATTCTCTGGCTCATGTTCTTGGGCCGTTGCAGCACGACCTGGCCGGCGTCGCGATGATCGTCGACGCCCACCTCGACATCGCCTGGAACGCCATCTCCGACGGTCGCGGCTTCCTCGCGCCGCCCGCCAAGGGCTACCTTGTCAGCCGTCCGTCGCTCGTGGCCGCAGGGGTCGGCCTGGTGTTCGCGACCATCTACACGGCGCCCGCGCGCGCCGGGCGGGCGATGCGCACCCGGTTCGTCTACGAGAACGCTCACGAGGCGCACATCATGGCCGTCGCCCAGGTCAACTACTACCGCTCGTGCGGCCTGGACCTCATCCGGGACAAGGCCGAGCTCGCCGCCTACGGGCGGGGGTGGAGGAAAGGGCAGCTCAAGGCGGTGCTTCTCATGGAAGGCGCAGACCCGATCGAATCGCCGGCGCAGCTCGGCGCCTGGACCGGCTACGGCGTGCGCATCATCGGTCCGGCGTGGGGCGGGACCCGCTACAGCGGCGGCACCGGGGCGCCCGGCCCCCTGACCGACCTCGGCCGGCAGCTCCTGAAGGCGATGGCGCGCAAGCAGGTGATCCTGGACGTCAGCCACATGGCCCAGGAGTCGGTGGAGGATGCGTTCGACCTGTGGCGCGGGCCGATCATGGCGTCGCACAGCAACGCGCGCGAGCTCGTCCGTGGAGATCGCCAAGTGAGCGACGAGACGCTGGCGGAGATCGGGCGCCGCG
This sequence comes from Candidatus Dormiibacterota bacterium, assembly GCA_035468355.1. GTDB lineage: Bacteria > Chloroflexota > Dormibacteria > Dormibacterales > Dormibacteraceae > DATKSS01. The sequence goes on along the minus strand of DATITA010000003.1, from coordinate 1,636 downwards.
GCGGCGTGGTCGGGGTCAGCTTCTACCAGCACCACCTGCGGCTGTCAGGCCGCTCGACGCTGGACGACGTCGAGAGGCACATCGTCCATCACGCGCGCGCGGCAGGCGGTCCGGAGCACGTCGGCATCGGGACGGACCTCGACGGCGGCTTCGACGCGCGCTACGCGCCGATCGACGACGTGGCGAAGCTGAAAGAGCTCACTGCGCGACTGCGCCGCCACTTCACCAGGACCCAGGTCGAAGGGATCATGGGAGCCAACTGGCTGGAGTTCCTTGCGCGCTCTCTACCGGGTTAGATCGACTCCGCCACCTGCCTGGCGGTCATGAAAGCGAAGCCCATCCCGTGCCCGTTGAACCCGGCGCAGATGTAGACGTTCGGCATCCCCTCGAGCGGACCCGCCAGGGGCAGGCCCGACTCGGTGAATCCCATGATCCCAGCCCAGCGGTTCGTCACCGGCGTCGTCACCCCGAGCGCGGGAAGCGCCTCGTCGATGTGGTGCTGGATATCGTCGGTCGGCTGGGCGTCGGTGGTGAGCTCTGATTCCATCGACGTGTCGCGCCAGCCGCCGATCAGGAACTCACCGCCCGGAAGCTGCCGCCAATAGCGGTAGCCGAAATGCGAATACGTGGGCATGTCGGACACCGTCCCGGCCGTGGGCTCCGCCGCGAGCATCTGCGCACGGGTGGGCTGGATCCTGACGCTCGGCACGAGCAAGGAGGTGTAGGCGTTGGTGGCCAGGATCACCACGCCCGCAACGCATGTGTCCTCGCCGGCGCGAACCTCGACGTCATCCCGCCTTGCGCGGAGCTCGGTGATCTCGACTCCTTCGCGGATCGCGCCCTCGCGGGCCTGACGGGCCAGCGCCGCGACCATCAGCGATGGGTTGATCTCGCCGTCGCGCGGGTGGACGAGGCGCCGGCCGTCCCACGCTGCCTGGAACCCGTCTTCCCGCAGAAGCTGTTCGGACTCGATGAGCTGCTCGCGCTCCTCCTCGCCTGAGGGAAGGGTCGCGCTGCCGAGCCGGCGGTGGCCGACCTCCTGCCCTCGCGCGGCCTCGACCATGCGGTCGTGGTTCTCGTTGGTGATCTCCCAAACCTGGCGCGCCTTCTCGCGTCCGTATGTCCGCACTGCCTCCGCATAGTTCGCGGCAACGCCCGCGAGCAGGAAGCCCGCGTTGCGGCCGCTGGCGCCCGATGCCAAATGGCCCCGTTCCACCAGCACCGCGTCGATCCGCCGCTTCTCGAGATGGAGCAGCAGGCTCGTTCCCGCGATACCGCCGCCGATGACGAGCACGTCGGCCTTGTCCGGCAGACGGCCGGGGTAGCGGTCGGGCGGCTCGGGCCACCACGGAGTGTTCAAGACCGCCACGAGCTGAGAGGCTAACGCCTCGAGCCGCCGATTCCGCGGCAGGGCGGCAGATTCCCGGCTGCGGATAGCATTGACGGCGGTGGTATTCGAGAGCTACGACGTCCTTGTGGTCGGTGGGGGACTCGCCGGCATCAGGGCCGCAATAGCTGCGGTGGAGGCCAACCCGCGGATCAAGGTCGGCATGGTTTCCAAGGTCTACCCGATGCGCAGCCACACCGTGTCCGCTGAGGGCGGAGCCGCGGCCGTTTTGCGGCCAGAAGACTCGTA
>DATITA010000002.1:0-56869 GCA_035468355.1 Candidatus Dormiibacterota bacterium | reverse complement strand
CTCCATCGTCGCCGCCGCCCTCCGCGCCGGCCTGGGAGGCGCCCGCCCCCGCCGCGCCGGCTCCCGCCTGGGGGGCTCCTGCGCCCGCCGGCGGTTGGACAGCGCCCCCGGCCCCACCGGCCGGGCCCGCGGTCGAGCCTTCGCGCCCCGGCACTCCTGCCGTGCCCGCCTGGGGAGCTCCGGCGCCCGAGTCGCAAACCGCGACGCCGTCGGCTCCGTCGTGGAATCCTCCAGCCGCCCCCGCAGCGCCCGCGGCGGCGCCGGGCTCGAGCGACTGGGGGACCGCGGCGGCTGCTGGCCCGGTGGCACCGCCCACCGTCGCTCCATCGTGGGACGCGCCGGGGGCCTCGTCGTCCCCGAGCCCTGCGGCGCCCGCCTGGAACGAACCGGCGGCACCGTCGTGGGACGTTCCCAGGACCGAAGAGCCCGCAGCCCCTGCGGCGCCCTCATGGTCCGCGCCCGCCCCCGCGGCCGCGCCGGCCGATGGTCCTGCACCGGCGCCCGCCTGGGTTCCGCCCGCCGCTGCGGCATGGTCAGCCCCTGAAGCGCCGGCGGCCGCGCCCGCCGAAGAAGCTGTCCCGGCGACACCGCCGCAAGAGTCGTCCGCAACCGAGGCCGACCTCGCCGCCGGAGCGCAGTCCGCGGAGCCTGCCGCCGAAGCCCAGGCTCCTGCCCAACCCGACGTCGCCGCCACGATGATGATGGGCTCCGAAACGGCGGCTCAGCGCGAGTCGACCACCCTGATGCCCGCGTGGCAGCCGCCTCCGGCGGCCCCCGCTGTTGTGGCCGAGACGATGGCCATTGGCCAGCAGGCGCCTGCGGCCGAGGTGAGCCCGGGCGCAGGCCCACAGGGCGAGCTGACGATCGAGTCAGGGCCGGACGCGGGCCACAGCCACCGCGCGGGCGACAACGCGCTGCGGATGGGACGGTCTCCTGACAACGACGTGATCCTGCGCGACCCGGCCACAAGCGGCCACCATGCACGTCTTGAGCGTCGCGGCGACCAGTTCTGGATCGTCGACCTCGGCAGCACCAACGGCACGCTCGTCAACGGCGAGCCGGTGCAGGAGAAGCAGCTCAACCACGGCGACCGCATCACCATCGGCCAGAACGCGGTCCAGTTCTCGCTTCTCGGAGCCTAGTGTTTCTCGATTTTCGCAAGGTGGTGACCCGCCGGCACGAGCTGTCCGTTCAGTCCTGATGCGGCTACGGATCGCGTGGGCCACCGACCCCGGTCTCGAGCGTGAGGAGAACGAGGACTCGGTCGTGGTCTGGCGCAACAAGGGAGGCCTCGACACGCTCCTGGTCGTGTGCGACGGGATGGGCGGCCATGCGGCGGGGCAGCAGGCGAGCTCCATCGCGGTCAAGACTCTGACCGGGATTCTTTCCGAGGACGGCCAACAGGGGCCGGACGTCGAGCGCCTCAAGCGCGCCTGCAAAGAGGCAAATCGCGCGGTGTTCGAGGCCGCGCGCGACAACCCGGATTGGGCTGGGATGGGCAGCACGATGGTGGTCGCTGCCATCCGCAACGGCGAGCTAGGCCTGCTCAACGTCGGCGACAGCCCCGCCTACCTATTCCGCGATGGAGATGCAACCCTCATCTCGCAGGACCACTCGTGGCCCGCGGAGCAGGTTCGGCTCGGCGTGCTCAAGCCGGAGGAGGCCGCCACGCATCCGCTCAAGCACCGCCTCACGCGCGCCATCGGCGTTTGGGAGCAGATCCAATCGTTCACCGACAAGATGCGCCTCGAGGAAGGTGACGCGATCGTGCTGTGCAGCGACGGCGTGGAGACTGCAGGCGTTTCGGTCGAGGAGATGGGCCGCCTGCTCCTCAAGGACGGAAACCTTGACCGGGGCGCCGAGCGCGTCATCGAGCGGTGCCGCGAGCTCGGTGCGCCGGACAACGTGACGCTGGCGGTGGCGCGCGTCGAGGTCGACGTGACCAAGACCGCCGTCCTGCCGAAGCTGAAGCTCTAAGACCCCTTTTTCAGTACGCCCGCAGCAAGAGTTCTGCCACGTGCTCCACCGTCATCGTGGAGCGTCGCGCGCGCAGGCCTGACTGGAGCTGCATCTGGCAGCCGGGGTTGGCGACGACCACGGTGGCGGCCCCGGTGCCGAGCAGGTCGTCGAGCTTCTCCGCGAGGATGCGGCCCGACATGTCCGGTTCGAGCGTGCTGTACAGGCCCGCCGCTCCGCAGCAGATTTCCGGATGGCGCATCTCCGCCAGCTCGACCCCGGGAATTGAGCGGATGAGGTCTCTGGGCTGCTTGCGGATGCGCTGCGCGTGGGCGAGGTGGCAGGCGTCCTGGTAGCTCACACGCATCTTCACCTCGCGCCTGGGTTCGGGCAAGCCGACCTCCACCAACCATTCAGTGAGGTCTTTCACCCTGCCCTTCAGCTCCGGGTAGAAGTCTTTGAGGTGAGCTCCGCATCCGGCCGAGTCGACGACCAGCGCATCAAACGTTCCGCCCGCGTACATGCGCGTGTTGGCGTCGCGCAGCCTCTCTGCGCCCTCGAGATCTCCGTTGTGCGCGAACAGCGCGCCGCAGCATCGCTCGCCGGGAGGAAACCACACCTCGCATCCCGCGAGCTGCAGCAGCCTCACCGCCGCGCGGTGCGATTGCGGATAGATGACCGGCATCACGCACCCGACCAGGAACGCCACGCGGTGCTTGCGCACGCCGATGGCGGGCGCGACATTTCCGGAGGGGGGACGGAACTGCGCCTGCAGGGGCGGCAGCTGCCGCCCGGACCGCATCACGGATGTGAGCCGCAACGCCTGCGCCGCACGCGTCGCCGACCCCGCGGCCCGCAGGCGTCCAGGGTGAGCCAGGAGCTGTCGGAGCGCAAAGCGGCTCGCCTTCCGCTTGAACGACGGCCGCCGCGCGTCGTCGACGTCGGCCCGTCCCGCCTCGATGATCCGGCCGTACGGTACGCCCGAAGGGCACACGGCCTCACAGGTCCGGCAGCCCAGGCAGAGGTCGATGTGTCGGACCTGGCCTTCGTCGAAGGGCATGGTGCCGCGTTTCCACTGCGTCATCAGGTAAAGGCGTCCGCGTGGCGATTCCGTTTCGAGCCCGGTGACGCGAAACGTGGGGCATGCGTCCAGGCACAGTCCGCAGTGGACGCACGTGGCAAGGTCGTCGTCGCTGAGACGGCTGAAGGGGGCGTTCGTCAAATCACGAACCTCCCGGGATTGAGGATGTCGTCGGGGTCGAACGCGCGCTTGAGCCTGCGCATGATGTCAAGGGTCGCCGGTGGCGTGCCCCAGGCGCCGACCTCGCGCACCAGCTCGACCGGCGCGGCCCTCAGGACCAGCGTCCCGCGCGCCGCTTCCGCCACGGACCGGGCTCCCCTTACGCCACCGGCGTCCGTCTCGATCGACCAGTGCGCCACGCCCACCCCGGGCGACGCCCACCACAGCGCGTCGCCGGGCAGCGACTCGAGCGTGCGCCTCAGGTCCTGGGGCGGCACGGCGATGCGCGCCCACCGCTCCGGCGCCCGTCGCGAGTGCTCGAGCCAGACCGATGCCTCGGCCTGCTTCCAACCGAGGTCCTTGGTGGTGCGGCCGACGGCGTCCGGACTCCCGGTGAAGCGCGCGAGCACGCGACCGTCCGAAAAGAGTTCCAGCGCCGACGGCCCCAGGGGCAACGCTAGCGCGCCGACAACCGCGCTCCAAGCCTCTTCGTGAGATCCGAACGTCGCTTCCAGCGTGACGTCGCGCAAGGGTCGCGGAAAAACCTTGAACGATACCGCGACGATCACGCCGAGCGCTCCCAGCGCACCGTAGTGCAGCTTCATGAGGTCGTAACCGCTGACGTTCTTCACCACCCGCCCGCCGGCGCTGGCGAGCTTGCCGTCGGGCAGCGCTACGCGGATGCCGATGAGGAAGTCGCGCGGCGAGCCGTACCGCATGCGCAGCGGACCGGTCCATCCCGTGGCCAGCAGGCCGCCGATGGTGTGTCCCGGTGAGTTGAACGGGTCGAGCGGCAGAAACTGGCCGGCCTTGTCTAGCTCTTCCTGCAGCGCCTCGAGCGTGATCCCGGCCTCGACGCTCACCACCATGTCCGCCTGGGAATGCTCGAGCACGCGATCGAGCCTCGTCGTGTGCAGCTCGACGTCGCACCTCTGGGCGGGGTCGCCCATCGCACGCGCCCGCCCGCCTCCCACGGGCAGGACCGCCTTGTGCGCGGCACCCGCCTCGCGCATAAGGCTCGCGAGCTCTTCTGCGGACTCGGGTCTCTCGACCGCCGGGCCGGCGGTCACCACCATTTCGCCTCGATGGCGACCCCCGTGCGGCCGGCGAGGCGGATCGACTTTCGAGAGGGGTCGGGGAAGATCTTGCCGGGGTTCAAGATGCCGTGCTGGTCTAGCACGTCCTTCACGCGGTGCATGGAGTCGAGGTCGTCGGGACTGAAGACCCACGGCATGAAGGCCGACTTCTCGAGACCTATCCCGTGCTCTCCGGACAGCGCTCCGCCGAGCTCCACGACGGCTCGGAGCATCTCCTCGCCCGCGTCTTCGACCTGGTGCATGATGCCGGTCTCGCGCAGGTCGAAAAGAATGTTGGGGTGGAGGTTCCCGTCGCCGGCGTGGAACACGTTGGCCACGGGCAGCCGGTAATGCTCGCCTATCTCGCCGACGGCGGATAGCACTTGCGGCAAGCGGGAGCGCGGAACGACTCCGTCGTGAAGGTAGTAGTTGGGCCTGATCCGGCCAAGCGCGCCGATCGCGCCTTTGCGCCCGGCCCAAAGCAGGTCGCGCTCCGCCGGCGTCTGCGCTTCACGCATCGCGTATCCGTCGTTCTTGCTGAGCACGTCGCGAATCGCGGCGATGAGCTCGCGAGTCGACTCCGCGATGCCGTCCACCTCGACCAGGAGCACCGCGCCGGCGTCCGTCGGGTAACCCGCGTGGTAATGGGCCTCGACCGCGCCGACGGTGACCTGGTCCATCATCTCCAGCGCCGCGGGGACGATGCCTCGCGCGATGACCGCCGACACAGCATGGCTCGCGGCCTCGATGGTGGGAAACGCCGCGAGCAGCGTGGCCACCGTGGGCGGGATGCGAAGCAGCCGGACCTTGATCTTGGTGATCGCGCAAAGGGTTCCCTCGGAGCCGACCAGCACCCCGCACAGGTCCAGGCCGATGCGCTCTGGCGAATCTCCGCTCACCCAGTGCACGCTGCCGTCGGCGAAGACGACCTCCATGCCCAGGACGTGGTTGGTCGTCACGCCGTAGTAAAGGCAGTGAGGACCGCCCGAGTTCTCGGCGGCATTGCCGCCGATGGTGCACGCGTTCTGGCTCGAAGGGTCGGGAGCGTAGAACAGGCCCTGGCGAGCCGCCACCAGGGTGAGCTCCTTGTTGACGACCCCGGGCTCGACCAGTGCGGTCTGGGCGACGGGATCGATCTCGATCCCGCGCATCCGCGACACCTGCAGCGCGATGCCGCCGCGGATGGTGACGGCGCCGCCGGAGAGCCCCGTGCCGGCGCCGCGTGGGACGACGGGGATCCTGTGCTTGGCCGCGACCCTGATCACGTCGCTGACGTGTTGCGTGGTCGACGCCAGGACCACGGCGTCGGGCAGAGCGCCCTCGATCGACGCGTCGCGCTCGAAAATGCGGAGGTCGTTCGCGGAATCGATCACCGAATCGCGGCCGACTATGCGGCGCAGCTCCTCGGCGGCCCCCTGGGGAAGCGCCATCAGGAAATCGGCGCCTCGCCGTCCGGGCTGCGCTCGAAAGCCTCGAACCGGCGGGTCATCGCGTCGGGCAGCCCGGGCGCTTCGACGGCTTCGGGGCCGACGATGAGCAGGGCGAGCCACCTGCGGCACTCCTCGTCCGAGGGCATGCCGTCCATGCGCTCAAAGATCGCCTCCTGGATTCGGCTGTGACGCGAGACCTGGACCGTGTACCAGACCGACAGTCCGTCCTCGGTGATGGTGTGATGGCTCTCGTCGACACGGCGGTTGACCGGCAGCTTCAAGGGCTTCGCCTCGGCCGTGGCGCGCAGCCGGGCGGCCTCCGTCTCGATGTCCGTCATCGAGTCCAGCTTAAACTCGGAACTGATGACAGGCAGGGAACGCATCGAGGCGGCGATCGCGATGGGAGTGGCAGACCGGCCGCCGGTCGGGGCGTGGGGCCACACGTACCGTGAGGAATGGTCGCCCGAGGCGCTGGCCGCGATCACCGTCGAGCGTGCCCGCCGGTTCGGGTGGGATTTCGTCAAGTTCCAACCTCGGGCGAGCTGCTTCGCGGAGGCGTTCGGCTCGGAGTACAAACCCTCGGGCCACCGGATGCGCTCGCCGGTGCTCGTCCGCGAAGCCGTGCCCGACCTCGAATCGTGGAAGAACGTGGGGCTGGTCAACCCGAAGGCCCTGGACGACCAGGTCGAAGCGATCGGGCTGGTGGCGAAGGAGCTGGGTCTGGACGTACCAGTGATCCAGACCGTGTTCAGCCCCATCACGGTGGGCGGGTATCTCGTCGGCAAGTCCCAGGCGCGCGTCCTGCGCGAGTTACGCAAGAACCCCGAGCTGGTGCGCCCCGCGCTGGACAAGATCGCGGACGCGATGGTCGATTTCAGCCGCAAGTCGGTCGAGGCCGGCGCGGCCGGCATCTTCTACGCGATCTCCGGCTACGCCGGACGCGACGTGATGGCGGAAGCGGCTTATCGGGAACTCGTTCTGCCCTACGACCTGAACGTGCTCACGCAACTGCCCAGGAAGGCGTGGTTCAACGTGGTGCATCTTTGCGGATCGAAGCTCAACTTCGGCCTTGCGCGCGACATGCCGGTGCAGGTGGTGAGCTGGTCGGTCCACAACCAGGGCAACCCGACGCTGGCCGAGGGACGGGAGATCGTCGGGCGCGCCGTCATGGGTGGCCTGGGCCAGCGCGCAAGCCTTCTCTACGGTCCGCCGCCGGACGTCGAGGCGGAAGCTCGTCGCGCGGTGGCGGAGACGGGCGGACGAGGCCTATTGCTCGCACCCGGATGCTCGGTGCCGCCGCGCGCGAAGGACGTCAACCTCGCCGCCATGGTGACGGCCGTAGCGGCATGACCCGCGTGGCCGGCCTGGCCGAGATCGTGCTGTGGGTGCACGACATGGAGGCTGCAATGCGTTTCTACAGGGACCTGCTCGGTCTCGAGGTTATCTCGCCCCCGGCGCTGCCAAATAAGTTCCTACGCGCCGGCGATCCCGGGGGCGGCGTGCCGGAGATGATCGTCCTCATCCCGCACCCAGACCGCTCTCACGAGTTCCCGCGGGACAAGACGAAGCGCGTGCTGCACCACATCGCATTTCGCGTCGAAGCCGGCGAGTGCGACGCGTTGATGCATGGCTTCGAAGCAGCGAGCATCGAAGTACGCTCTGGCGTTCATCCGGTGCTCAAGGGCGTGCGCACCTTCTACGTGGACGACCCGGACGGCAACGAGGTCGAGCTCATATCGCCCCAGCCGGAATCCGACCGCTAAGGAGTAACCAATGCGAGTTCTTCGAATCGAACACTCGGTGCCCGACTTCGATGGCTGGAAGCGGGCGTTCGACAGCGATCCGGCTGACCGCAAAGGCTCAGGGGTCCGCCGGTATCAGGTCTACCGCTCGGTCGAGGATCCCAACTTCGTGATGATCGACCTGGAGTTCGACAGTCTGGGCGAGGCCGAGGGCCTGCTGGCCACGATGCGGCGAGTTTGGAGTGGCGAAGGTCAGAAGGTGATGAGAAATCCGCAAGCTCGGATCGTCGAGAGGGTGGAAGCGACCGAGGTCTGAGCCATCAGGCCGCTCCGGTCTTCGTCTCCACGACCGGCTTGCTTCGTGTTCCGACTGCGACGCCGACCCCGGCCAGCGTGGCCAGGCCAACGACCACCAGGGTGAGAGGCTCGGGGAGATGGATTCCAAGCGCGGAGTCGAGCGAGTATGCGCCCGGTCCCGTGAGGGCGATCGCCACGGCGGGCGCCATCAGCGAGACGTTGAACTCGTAACCGCGCTTGCCGTTCCAGAACCCGTTCGGCCAGTGGACCAGGGCGATCGCAACCAGCATCGCTGCCACGATGCCGAAGCTGGGCAATGGTGTCAGGAGCCCGAGCGCGAGACCGAGGCCGCCGAGCAACTCCGAAAGCACGGCAAGCCACGCCCAGGGCGCCGCGGGCCGGATGCGCATGCGAGTCATGGCGACGGTCCAGCCTGCCATGCCTGGGCCGCCCCACCATCCGAGGAGCTTCTGCGCGCCATGGGCGGCCACGATGAGGCCGATCACAACGCGAAGGACGAGCAAACCGAGAGCAAACACCAGACCTGTAACCCCGCAAGATCCTATTGAATTTCATCCCAATGCATGGTTGGGCGGCGTGCACCGGGGGCGCCGGGCGCCGGATAGACTCAGCCCGCGGGCCCGTAGCTCAGCTGGTTAGAGCGGGCGACTCATAATCGTCTGGTCGATGGTTCGAATCCATCCGGGCCCACCGCGCCAAACCACCGTATCCGTCAAGCGCACCGCCCCGGCGTACGATCCCCTTCCCGGTGGGGCGGGGTCGATGACCACAGTGGCTCTAAATACGCGAGGCCGTACCGAGCTCGACCCTTGCACCGAAGCGCTGCGTAATCTGCTCGGCGGGCTGGTTACTTGAGCGCGGCGGCAGCGGTTACCGTTCAACACCTCGTCAAGAAGTACGGTGCTCTGGTTGCCGTCAATGACGTCTCCCTTTCGATACATGAAGGAGAGATTTTCGGAATCATCGGACCCAACGGAGCCGGCAAGACGACCACCGTGGAGTGCATCTCTGGCTTGCGCGCTCCCGATTCCGGATCAATCAGCGTGTATGGGCTTTCTCCCCAGAAAGATAGAAACAAGCTCAGACAATTCGTCGGTGTCCAACTGCAGGAGGCGGCGCTGCCTCCGCGGCTCAGGGTGGGGGAGGCGGTGAGGCTCTTCGCCTCGTTCTACTCAAATCCCCTCGATCCGGACCAGTTGCTCGAGTCATTGGGCATAAAGCAGTTCGGAAATTCCTCGTTCAAGAGCCTCTCCGGCGGCCAGAAACAGCGGGTGTCCATCGCCCTGGCTCTGGTGGGAAACCCCAGGCTCGCCATTCTCGACGAGCTGACCACGGGCCTTGATCCTGAGGCAAGGCGTGAAATCTGGAGCCTGATCGAACGCATGAGAGACCGCGGTGTGACGGTGATCCTGGTGACTCACTTCATGGATGAGGCAGAGAAGCTGTGCGATCGTCTCGCGCTCATCAATCACGGGGCCGTGAGGGTGCTCGACACGCCGGAAACCATAGCGGCGACAGCAGGGGGCAGCAGGGTCCGATTTGTCCCGTCTCAACCGATTGACGACCAGACCTTGCGAGCGATACCCGGCGTGAAGGAAATCGAACGGAAGGAGAGGTACGTCACGATCACCGGTACAGGCGATCTCGCTGCATCCCTCATCAATGCCCTGGCAGCGGTTGGAGTTCGAGTATCCGAGCTCGAAGCAAGAAATGGGAACCTCGAGGATGCCTTCATCAAGCTGACGAAGGACGACGACTCATTCGTCGGGAAGGCAGTTCAGAGATGACTGGCTCAGGCGTGGAGAAGACGAGTCGCAAGTCCGGGTCTCAGTTCGCCGAGCTGCTCAAGGTCCAGGCCAAGCTCGCCTTGCGAGAACCCTATGCCCTTTTCGGGGGGCTGGCACTGCCGGCCATCCTCCTGGCGGTCTTCGGGTTCATCGGACAGGCAAATCCAGGCAACGTAGGCGACTCCGGCCTGACGGTCATCGAAGTTTGGACCCCAACCATTCTGGTCCTCTCCTTCATATTCATCTCGGTTTCCCTGCCGAACACTGTCGTCAGAGATCGAGAGATCGGCTGGCTGAGAAGGGTTTCCACGACACCGCTGCATCCGTCCAGGCTGCTCGCCGCTCAGCTGGTCATCGATCTGATTCTTGCGGCGGCCGCGGTCCTGATAGTCATCCTTGAGGGCGCGCTCGTGTTCGGCGCCTCACTCCACGTGCAGATTCTGCCTTTTGCTGTATCGCTCGTGCTCGCGATCGTGGAGCTGTTCGCGCTTGGCCTTGTGCTCGTCGCGTTGGTGCCGACACAGACGGTCGCACAGCCTGTCGCCGGGGTGGTTACCTTCGGTTTGATGTTCCTTTCGGGCCTGTGGGTCAATCCCGCACAGGTGGGCGACCCCTTGAGGACGATCATGTATTACTCGCCCAGCGGCGCCGCTGTGAAAGCGGTGCTCGATTCGGCGTTCAACGGCAGCCTTTCCTATGCGGCGCTGCTGACTATGGCCGTCTACACGGTCATCTTCGCATTCGTAGCGATTCGCTATTTCCGCTGGGAGTAACTCGGCCGGGCGATCAGGTTTTCAGCCGGCCCAACCGCCGCGCCATGTAGATCCCGACCAGCACCGGAAGCAGAAGCAGTATCACGAAGGTTCCGACGGCGGCGACATTGACAAGGGCCTGCTCCCAGCCCGGCAGTGCCCTTAAGCCGTTGCACGACTGGCTGATCAAGTTGCCCTGGGAATCCGTGACGCGGAGACACGAGTCCGAATTAGCCGAGCTTAGCGAACTCAGTACGAGGACTGGCAAAGCCAACAGCATCCCGAGGTAACCACCAGGGGGGACCAAGGTGGCGATCAGCTTGTCACGGGTGTTCCACGCTGACGAGGTCCAGAGCAGGATCACGCCGACCGGCCAGATCAACGGCGTCAACACCAGGGCCAGGATTTCGACGGCGCCGGCGCCCCTTCGCACGTTGACCGGTTCGGCTGGCGTGCTCGATTCCGATCGGGCTGCGGCAGCGAGCGCGTAGGGCTCACCGACGCGCTCGAGCAGGTTGTACACATCGGTGTCTGTTTCGTCGTGCAGAGCCGCGCGCTGCTCCTCGATGTGGCTGCGGATCTCGCCCACGATCTCGTCTCGCCGGTCTGGCGCAACGCCCGCGAGCGCGGCGTCGAGGCGGTCGAGGTAGTCCGACACCAATCGGTCCGCAAGAGGTGTGCTCACCGCCTTCGCCCTCCCTGGTCGCTGAAGATGCCGTCAACCGTCGCGCGAAATCGAAGCCACTCACCACGGAAATCCGTCACCGCGTGCTGCCCGCTTCTGGTCAGGCTGTAGTAGCGCCTGGGCGAGCCGCCGGGTGTTTCGCGCCACTCGGTCTCGACCAGCCCATCGGCCCGCATGCGACTGAGAAGCGGATAGATTGTGCCCTCGCTGACGAGCAGCCCATCGTGGCTGCTCATCAGCTGCACGAGCTCCCCGCCGTAGCGCGGTCTCTCCTTCAGCATGGCCAGCACGCAGTACTCGATCACGCCTTTGCGGAGCTGCGTCGCCAGCCCCTCGATCGGCATGCGGGCAAGGTAACGCAAGGTCCCTTGTAATGCAAGGGCTGGGTTTTCACGTCCTCGCGGCCATGGTGACGGCCGTCGCGGCATGACCCGCGTGGCCGGCCTTCTTCTGGTCGATGGTTCGAATCCATCCGGGCCCACGCCAGTTCGCGAAACAGGTCGTGCTGTCGGGATGCCCGGGCCTCGGGTCATCCTTTGCACGGATGTTCGATTAGGCCCGCGAGTCAGCCGCGAGCAAGGGGCGGCCCTTCGCTGCGTTGATCTCGCAGATGGCCGATGAGCAAGCTTCCAGAGGTGGCGTGGGGTCGCCGACGTACGTATGTTCGATACGGCCGCCCTCGTGCCCACTCGCTAACCTGATGCACGATTGCGCAACATAACCGCCACAGCCACGTGGGTTGGTAGTTGCGTCTGAACTACGGATTCACGTAGGTGCGATACAGCAAACGACCTTCTAACGCACACACCATCGCTCCCCAGCAAGAGCGCAGTCGACGCTTGAGTAGACGGGCGGGCGGCTTCCTTCGCGTATGCCTCGTGCCAGCCGTAGCCACGCTGCTCGCGGGCGCTGCCCTCGTCCTCCAGGCACCCCAACTCGTCACCGCCGTTGCGCAGGGGTGCGTAACCCCGGGCAACGACGGACCCAATGCCGCGTTGACCGGCGTCGTCAACTCCTACTACCCGGCGACCGCCAGCGCGGCCGCCGGCGCAACGACGATCTCGGTTGGCGCTCGGATTCCAGGCGCGTCGCCTGCCATCGCACCTGGAGATCTGCTTCTGGTCATCCAGATGCAAGACGCTGACATCAACGGGAGCAACTCGATCGCGTATGGCGACGGCGCCACCGGTCGCGGGTCCACTGCGATCCGCTCCACGGGGCTCTACGAATACGTTGCCGCCGCAAGCGGGGTGGTGGGTGGAGTCGTCACCATCGTCGGGTCTGGAGCCGGCAACGGCCTGGTCAACAGCTACGACTTTTCGAACACGGTGACGGCAACGCATGGTTTCCGCACGTTCCAGGTCATCCGGGTTCCTCAATATTCAAGCGCCACCGTCACTGCCGGCCTGACCGCCTCTGCATGGGACGGAGCCGCCCACGCCGGCGGGGTGCTGGCGATCGACGTGGCAGGCGCTCTCAACCTCAACGCCCAGACCATCAGCGTCGATCAGCTGGGGTTCAAAGGTGCGCTCGGCGTCGCGCAGACTGGGTCGGCCAACGGAGCCACGGGCACGGACTACGTCATTCCCAGCCAGAAAGGGCAGCACGGCTACAAGGCGGAAGGTATCGCCGGCACGCCTCACTTCCTTTACGACGCGCGCGCAGTCGCGGCGGTCAATGCCGCAGCGGACGGATACCCGAGCGGTGATGCCGCACGTGGGGCCCCCGGTAATGCGGGCGGCGGCGGCACCGACTCGCGTCCGAGCGCGAACGACGAGAACTCCGGAGGTGGCGGAGGCGCCAACGGCGGGCAGGGCGGTTTGGGCGGCAACAGCTGGAACGCCAACCAGCCGGTGGGCGGCCTGGGCGGGGCTGCCTTCCCAGCTGCGGTCACCCGGGTTGTGCTGGGTGGCGGGGGCGGCGCCGGCAGTCGCAACAACTCGGCGACGTTTGCGTCGTCCGGGGGTACGGGCGGCGGCATCGTCATGATCCGGACCGGCTCGCTGGCGGGGACCGGCACGATCACCGCCGGCGGCGGAGTCGGCTTTACGCCGGTCAACGACGGCGGTGGCGGCGGCGGAGCGGGGGGCAGCGTCGTGGTCACCACGAACACCGGGACCGTCAACGGACTCACGATCCACGCCGACGGCGGCAATGGTACCAACGCCTGGCCGACCGGTCCCACTGGCGGCGCCAACTACCACGGACCAGGGGGCGGAGGCTCGGGCGGGGTGATCATCACCTCGAACCCTCTTCCGCCTGCCCAGACCAGCGTTCTGGGCGGCGCCCACGGCACGACCACCGTGGATGCGGCGACGTACGGGTCGACCAACGGAGCGGCCGGCCTCGTGCTGACCACCACCCCGGCCGCGATCCCCGGATCGTCTTCGGGGGCCGAGTGCCTTCCCGCGCTCACCGTCGTCAAGACCACGAGCACTCCAAATGTCACGAACACCGTGACCGGCACCACGGCGATCTACTCGATCACGGTCAGGAATGCCGTCAACACGGCCGTGGCCACCGGCGTCAGCATCTCCGATGCTTTACCGGCCGGATTCACCTATGCATCCACAGGCAGCGTCGTCCTCAATGGAGGTGCGACGCGGCCCGCGACCGTCAACCCGGCTCCCGGCGACACCAATCCAGCGTTTGGGACTTTCAAGATTCCGGCCGCTGCGTCGGTAGTGATCACGTTCACGGTCAACATCGCTGCGAGCGTCGCCCCCGGCACCTACAGCAACCCGGCCACCGCCACCTACCTGGACCCAACTCGCACGACGGTCGCCGGTACGACCTCGGCCGGCTACGCGGGCGGCGGGGCGGAGCGCGTGACTGTACACGCGCCCGACATGACGGTTGCCAAGAGCCACGTCGATCCCCTTGTCCGAGGTTCCACGACGTCGACCTACTCTCTGACCGCCACCAACTCGGGCAACGTGGTGACCGGCGGGACGGTCACCGTCACCGACACGCTGCCGGCCGGGCTGACACCGACCGCGGCGGCCGGAACCGGCTGGACATGTCCCGCTCCCGTTGGGCAGACCGTGACGTGCACGCGTGGCGATGCCCTGGCCGCCGGTACTTCCTACCCGTCGATCACCGTCACGGTGACCGTCCTGCAGAGTGCGGCGAATTCCGTCACCAACCAGGCCGCCGTCGGCGGCGGTGGCGAGACCAACACCACCAACGACACCGCGAGCGACTCGGCCAACATCGTCTCGCAGGCCGACATCGCGATCACGAAGACGGTCAGCAACACGGTCCCCAACCAGAACAGCAACGTCACGTTCACGATCACCGCCACCAACAACGGGCCGAGCAACGCGACCGGGGTGGAGGTCACCGACGTGCTGCCGGCAGGCTTGACCTACGTCTCGTCGACAGCGAGCGGAAGCACGAGCTACAGCTCGGGAACCTGGAACATCGGCGCCCTAACCAACGGAGCCAACGCGACGCTCTCGATCACGGCCACGGTGACCGGGACCAGCGCGGTGACCAACACGGCGACCAAGACCGCCGAGGACCAGCCTGACCCCGTGGGGGGCAACAACTCGGCGACCGCGACGGTGACCGGGCAGGCGGCCGACATCGCATTGACCAAGACGGTGAGCAACACGGTCCCCAACCAGAACAGCAACGTCACGTTCACGATCACCGCCACCAACAACGGGCCGAGCAACGCGACCGGGGTGGAGGTCACCGACGTGCTTCCCGCCGGCCTGGCTTTTGTCTCGTCGGTGCCGAGCGCTCCCTACAACTCGGGCACGGGGGTGTGGAACATCGGCGCCCTGGCCAACGGGTCGAACGCCACCCTCTCGATCACGGCCACGGTGACCGGGACCAGCGCGGTGACCAACACGGCGACCAAGACCGCCGAGGACCAGCCTGACCCCGTGGCGGGCAACAACTCGGCCAGCGCCTCAATCACGCCGGTGGCGGCGGACATCGCTATCGCGAAGTCCGTCGACAACCCGACACCCAACCTGAACACCAACGCGGTGTTCACCGTAACCGCCCACAACAACGGGCCCAGCAACGCCACCGGGGTGCAGGTCACCGACGTGCTGCCGCCGGGATTGACCTTCGTCTCGGCGGTCGCGAGTCCGGGCACGTACGACCCGGTGACTGGACTCTGGAACATCGGAGCCGTTGGCAACGGCGGGACCGCGACGCTCACCATCACCGCGACCGTGACGAGCCTGGCCAATGTGATCAACACGGCGACGAAGACGGCCGAGGACCAGGTCGACCCGGTCAGCAGCAACAATTCGGCCTCGTCGAGGGTTGCGTGCTGCTTAGCCGATATCGCCGTGACCAAGACAGTCGACAACGCCACGCCCAACTTCGGCTCCAACGTGACGTTCACCGTCACCGCGACCAACAACGGTCCCAGGAGCGCGAGCGGGCTTCAGCTCACGGACCAGCTGCCGACGGGGCTGATTTACGTCTCGGCGATTCCGAGTGGAACCACGACGTACGACCGTGTGACCGGGATCTGGAACATTGGCGGCCTGGCGAATACGTCAAGCGCGACGCTGGCCATCACCGCCAAGGTGAACACGCTCGCGCCCACCACCAACACGGCGACCAAGACCGCCGAGAACGAGGCTGACAATACTGCCGGCGATGACTCCGCCAGCGCCACGATCACGCCGGTTGCGGCGGACATCGCCATCACCAAGACTGTGAGCAACACGGTTCCGAATCAGAACAGCAACGTCACCTTCACTGTCACCGCAAGCAACAACGGGCCGAGCAACGCCACCGGGGTGCGCGTCACCGACCTCTTGCCGGCGGGCCTGAACTACATTTCGTCGACGCCAAGCCAGGGCGCCTACGACTCGGCGACCGGGGTCTGGAACGTGGGCGCCGTGACCAACGGAGCCAACGCCACGCTCTCGATCGTTGCCACGGTCACGGGGACCAGCGCGGTGACCAACACCGCGACCAAGACGTCCGAGGACCAGGCCGACGCGGTGGCGGGCAATAACTCGGCGACGGCGAGGGTGACCGGCCAGGCGGCGGACATCGCCCTGATCAAGACGGTCTCGAGCCCGACCGTTGCCCTCGGCTCCAACGCAGTTTTCGTCGTCACCGCCACCAACCACGGACCGAGCAACGCGACCGGGGTGCAGGTCACCGACATACTGCCCGCCGGTCTGACCCTCGTCTCATCGGTGCCGAGCGGGGCCACGACCTACAACTCCGGGACCGGGGTTTGGAACATCGGCGCCCTAGCCAACGGCGCCAACGCCACGCTCTCCATCGTCGCCACCGTCAACACCACGTCGCTGACGACCAACACGGCCAGCAAGACCGCTGAGGACCAGCCCGACCCGGCGGCCGCAAACAACTCCGCCTCGGCGCCAGTGACCGGACTGTCCGCGGACATCGCCGTGACCAAGCAGGTCAACAACCTGACGCCCCAGGTCAGTCAGAACGTGACCTACACGGTGGTCGCTCACAACCTGGGGCCCTCGACGGCTCCCGACGTCCAGCTTCACGACCTTCTTCCAGCCGGACTCCAGTTCGTGAGCTACACGGCCACCCAGGGCACGTACAGCTCGGTGACCGGGGTCTGGAACGTGGGCAACATGGTCAACGGGGCCACCGTGACCCTTGTCGTGGTTGTCAAGGTCACCTCGACCGGGTCGATAGTCAACACGGTGACCAATGTCCCCTCCGGATATTTCGACCCGAATCTGACCAACAATACTGCGAGCGCCACGATCGACGGACTGCCCGGCATACCGAACACATCGACAATTAACGGCGAGGCCGGCCCGCTGGGACAGGCCGCTCCGCAACCCGGCCCGGGCTGGCTGCTCGCGATCCTGACTGCGGTGGCCTGCCTGGGAGCGCTGGCCCTCGCCGGCGCCGGCCACCGGCGCCGCCGGGCCACGTCTGGACGGCGTCGCTCCTGGCGCCGCCCCAGCCAGGGCCGAAGCCGGCTGGCTTTCGGCCTGATCGCGATCCTGATCAGCCTCGGGCTGGCCTCGCTGTCGGTGGGGGAACGACCGTCGTCGGCGACGCCCGCGCTGGCCACTGTTCCCGCCGGCACCCAGCTGATCGGCGGCAAGGCGGTCGCGGTGGCGCCGCCCGCCGCGCCTGCCCCACCCGTGGCTGACACCTTCCACCAGGCAGCTGGCTCGATCACGCCAGCCCGCCTTCGCATCCCGTCGATCGGCGTGGACGCATGGGTCGATGCCGTGGGCCTCCGGCGCGATGGATCGATGGACGTCCCGAACAACCTGTGGACCTCATCGTGGCTCGCGAGTGGCCCCCGACCTGGTGGAGCAGGCAAGGCTGTGATAGCCGGCCACAGGGGAGTCGGCTCGCCCGCTCTGTTCAGCCACCTCGAGAATGTGCTTCCGGGCGATCGCATCCTGGTCTCCGACGCCTCAGGCGCCGAGATCGTTTACGAGGTGACGCGCGTGGCTTCCCTCGACTTGAGCGCGACTACCCAGCTCGAGGTCTTCGGGCCCACGACAGACCAGGAACTCGTATTGATCACGTGCTTCGGAAGGTACGTTGACAGCGCGCGCACCTACGATCACCGTTTGGTCGTGTTCAGCCGGCCGGTTCCGCCGACCTAGCACCGATAGGGTCCCGGGTTCGGAGCCTGACGGCCAAGCCGACTCGCTATTCGGCGACTGCTCTAAGGACGCTCACAGGCGTCCCGGTGGCGGCTACGCCTGCCAGTCGAAACCCCGTATCGCGCAACAGCTGCCGAAACTGTGACACGGTTCGTTCGACGCCCCCGTTCATGACCATCATCTGAAGATCGGCCATTACGGCTTCGAGATCGGCCGCTCCGACTCTGTCGGATATCACCCGCTCGATCACGATTAGATCGGAGCCAGGGGCCATGGCGCGGTGACAGGTCGTGAGGATCCTCTGTGCATCTCGATCTTCCCAGTCATGGAGTATCCACTTCATGAGATACGCGTCGGCTCCGCCGGGGACCTCTTCCAGGAAATCACCGGCGACGGTGCGGCAACGGTCGGCGAGGCCGGCTTCGACCAGGCGATGAACGGCCCGCTCGATGACCGCCGGGCGATCGAAGAGAATGCCGTGAAGTCGAGGATGCGCGGCAAGGATTGAGATCAGGAGAGTTCCGTCGCCCCCGCCGACGTCCGCGACGGTCCCGTAGGCCGAGAAGTCGTAAGCGGCAACGACTGCGTCTGCTGCAGGGCGTGTCATCGATCGCATACCGGCGTCGAACATCGCGCCAAACTCTGGATGCGTGGCCAAGAAGTCCCAAATCTGCGTACCGTGCTTCAGGTCGAAGGCCCGCTGGCCGGTGCGGACTGCATCTTCAAGTTTGGACCAGGCGGTCCACTCTGGCTCGCAGGCGACCAACCGGGCCATGGGACCGAGTTCGTTTCCAGCGAACTGCCCTCCAAGTTCGGTCAAAGAGAACCGGGCGTCGCCATCCTCGGTCAGGATCTCCATGGCCACGAGGGCGCGAAGCAGCCGGCCCAGGTGATGTCTATTCGCCCCGGTATGGTCTGCCAGGTCGCCGACTGTCGCGGGGCTCGAGCGAAGGCGGTCGAACAGTCCCAAGGCGACCGCGGTCGCAAGGCACTGAGTGCGGCGGTAGCCGGTGAGCAACAAGAAAGCCGCGACTCGGTTTCCGGCTCTCAGACTCGTCCCACTGTCGCTCGCCATCAGACCCGTAAATGCTATCTGCGCCGCGCTGATCCCATGACGGCCCGGCTGCTTGGCGGCGGGTGACGACCATGAGTCCGGGCGGAGTGAGGTTGCGATTCCCTCGATAATCTGTCGGTGAGACTCGATTGGGCGCTGCTCGCCAGCGCCGCTGAAGCTCCGCCCAGCGGGCTCGTGTACATCCTCGGCGCGGGGATCGACACGCTCATGCGTGACCAGTTTCCCGCCGCGTTCGGCGGATCGCTCGTGCTGCGGCTCCTAACCAGCAGGCTGGAGAGCGATCGCGCGCACAAAGTCGAGGTCCACTGCACCGACGAGGACGGCCGCGCGGTGCTGCCCCAGCCGGTCATGCTCAGCCTGGCGCCGCGCCAGGTTCCCGCCGACTACCCACACGGCTGGGACCTCGCCGCCAGCATCGTAATCAACCTCGCGGGCGTTCCCATCCCGCACGCCGGGTTCTACAACTTCGAGATCCTGGTCGATGACCAGCAGGTGAGAACCCTCCCCTTCCGCGTTGTGACTTCGACCCCCGGCGGTCACACCCTATGACGAGCACGCTCACCAACCTCGTGGCCACCTACGGCCTCATCGCCATCTTCATCACGATGGCCGGTGAGAGCTGCGGCTTGCCCATCTCGAGCGAGATCGTCGTCCCGCTGGGCGGCGCTCTGGCGTCGCAGGGGAAGCTCAACTTCGTCCTCGTCGTGCTGGTGGCGAGCGTCGCCAACCTCGCAGGCTCGCTGATCGCTTTCTACCTGACGCGGCGCTTCGGCACTCGCTTCGTGCTGAGCCGGACCGGCCGCTGGATGGGCCTCCGCCAGGGGCACCTGCGGCTGGCGCACCGCTTCTTCGACCGCTGGGGCATCTGGGCGGTGTTCGGCGGGCGTCTTTTGCCCATCGTGCGGACCTACATCTCGTTCCCAGCCGGCATCTCCGACATCGGCTACGTGAGGTTCACCATCGCGACGCTGGCGGGGGCCATCCCCTGGAACTTCGCCCTGGCCTTCGCCGGCTACAAGCTGGGCGAGCACTACCAGCAGGTCGCAACCACGATCTCGCCCTTCGTGATCCCCATCGCAATCCTGGTGATCCTCTTACTCGCGGCTGCGTGGTGGTTCGGGCGCAAGCTGGGCGAAGACGAGCCGGGGACCCCGAGCCGCGCCTCCAGCTGACGGCTGGTGGCTAGCCGGTCGCGACCCTCGCGATCGCCTGGCCCGGCTTGACCGGGTCGCCGACCTCGAGCAAAAGGTCTTCGACCACGCCGCTGACCGGCGAGGGGATCTCGGCGTTCACCTTGTCCGTGTGGGCCTCCATCAGCGTCTCGCCCTGCTCGATGCGCTCACCGGGCTGCTTGCTCCAGGCCCCGACGGTGATCTCCTCTGCGCCCTGAAGGTCGGGCATGACGACGTCGCGTACCTCGGCGCTCACCTGCCTATTGTCGCCGCGGCGGGCTCAGGCGAGGGACACGACGTCGAGGAGGTCCTCCTCCCAGTAGTCGACCCTGCCTTCGGGCATGAACAGCACTCGCTGCGGCTGGAGGGCCTCCACGAACTCGGGGTCGTGGCTGACGATGACCATGGTCCCGGGCCATGCGGCGAGGGCCTTGGCGACGCCTGTCCGCGAAGGAGGATCGAGGTTGTTGGTCGGCTCGTCCAGCAGCAGCAGGTTGTGCTTGCCCGCGACGAGCTGAGCGAGCGCGAGCTTGGTCTTCTCGCCGCCTGAGAGCGTCCCCGCGTCCTGCCGCGCGATGTCCCCGGTGAGGTTGAAGGAACCGAGCAATGCGCGCAACATGCGCTCGTCCGCGTCCGACTGCTCGCGCATGTGCGCCAGCACGGGCACGCCCTTGCGGATGCCCTCGTGCTCCTGCGCGTAGTACCCGAGCGAAACGCCATGTCCGAGCCGGAAGCTGCCCGCGTTCGGTTCGCTCTGGCCGGCGAGGATGCGCAGCAGGCTCGTCTTGCCGGCGCCGTTGAGGCCCATGATCACGATGCGCTGCCCGCGCTCGACCTCGAAGGTGACGTCGCGAAACACGAGTGGTCCGCCGTAGCCCTTGGCGAGCCCGTGGGCCGTCAGCACGACCCTCCCGCTGTGCGGCGGCGCTGGAAACGTGACCTTCACCTTGCGCTCGCGCTTGGGCGCCGAGACCTGCTCTGCCTTCATGCGGTCGACCCGCTTGAAGATGGATTTCGCGGTCTTCGCGCGCTTCTGCGTCTGACGCCGCATGACCTCCGCCAGCACGCTCAACCGCTGAATCTCCGACTCCTGTCGCTGCGCCAGCGATGTGAGCCTTTTCTCTTCGAGCGCCCGGGCGTTCTGGTACTGCGAGTAGGTGCCGCGGTATTCGCGCATCTTCCCGGCGTCCAGGTGAAGGACGCGCGTGATCGAAGCATCCAGCAGCACCAGGTCGTGGCTGACCACGATCACCGACCCCCTGTAGTCGCGCAGAAAATCCATCAACCACTTCTTGGCGTCGCTGTCGAGGTGGTTCGTCGGCTCGTCGAGGAGCAACAGGTCCGCCTCCGCGAACAGGACTCGAGCCAGCTCGACGCGACGTCCTTCACCACCGGACAGCACGCTCACGGGAAGGTCGACCCGGTCGGCCCGCAGGCCCAGGCCCGTGACGATGCGGCGGGCGTCCGATTCCGCGGAATAGCCGCCGTCGAGTCGATATTTCTCCTCAGCCTCCGAAAACCGCTCGACGACGGCAGGCGAGTGGTCGCGCTCGAGTTCCGCGTGCAGCTCTGCAAGCCGGATCGCAGCGCGATCCAGGCCGCGGCCCGAGAGAATGTGCGCCAGCGCGGTGGTCGCGGCATCGGCGCGCGGGCGCGGGTTCTGGGGTACGTACCCGAGGGTGCCCTGCTTCAGGACGAGCCCGGCGGCCGGGTCGTCCTCGCCCGCCAGCACCTTGAGCAGGCTCGTCTTGCCGGCGCCGTTGCGGCCGACCAGGCCCACTTTGTCCCCCGCTGCCACGTTGAAGCTGGCGTCGGACAGGACGCGTCGAGCCGCGACGTCGATGGCGAGGTTTCGGACCTGGAGCACGGCGCGATGTTACGTGGACGCGCGGCCGGCGTTTGGTAAGGCATCAACTCCGTAGGAGGCCGAACCATGAAGAAGCTCATCGTCATCGTCGCCATCCTTGCTGCGGCGGCCGCCTGCGGAGGCAGCGCCGGCGCGGGCAGCCCGCTCGCCCTTCGCTCGAGCAGCGGCAGCACACAGTACAACTCCGGGCTGCCGGTCAAGTCCAACCCCCAGCCGGCCCAGCCGGCGCAGGGAGGCGGGACGACCAACCCTGGCGGCACCGATACTGTGCCGGCCCTGCTCGGGCCGCCCGTCATCCGCCAGGCGCAGCTCGAGATCACGGTCGGCTCGGGATCGTTTGACTCCAGGCTGGCCTCCGTGAGGTCGCTGATCGAGTCCGAGCAGGGCTACATCGCGGGGACCGACGCCCAGAGCAGCCCCGTCGACAGCCAGATCCGCACCGGGGTCATCAACTTCATGGTCCCGGCTGCGAACTTCGACGCCACGATCGACCTTCTAACGAAGGTCGGCAAGGTCCAGAGCGAGCACATCACGGGCAACGACGTCAGCGCGCAGTACGTCGACCTGAACGCCCGCCTCGCCAATGCGCAGGCGCAGCGCAACGCCATGCTCGCCCTCCTCGCCAGGGCGACCTCGATCAACGACATCATCAACATCCAGACCCAGGTCGGCCAGATCACGGGGCAGATCGAGCAGCTCGAGGGACAGATCAAGTACCTGGACCAGCACACCGCGTTCAGCTCCATCGCCGTGACCCTCACCGAGTCTGGCGCGCCGGTGCAGCAGACGCAGCCCGACAGCTGGGGCTTCGCCACCGCTCTCAGCGAGGCTGCTCACAACTTCGTGACCACCATCAACTACGTCGTGGCCGGGCTGGGGGCGCTCGGGCCGTTCCTCGTCTTGCTCGGCCTCGGCTACCTGCTGTGGCGACGCCGTCGACTCGCCCCGACGATCAAGCACGCGTAACGGAGACCGCATGCGGGCCGGGCTCACACCCGGCCCGCGGCGCCGTCCGCGGATCCCTCCCGTAACCTTCGGCGGTAGTGAACATGAGCTGTGACTGTGTTCTGGACGTGGATCATGCGCTCCGCCGCGGAGCCTTGAGCCCATCGTGAGCGGAGGGGGGACGGGGGAGCATGCGGCCGGCGAGGCTGGAGACATCCTCGAGCTTCCGACCGCCCCAAGCGCCGCAGACATCGCGCTCGACGAGCTGGAACTCGTCTACGCGTTCATCTACGCGCGGGTCGGCAACCGCGCTGATGCGGAGGACCTCACCCAGCAGGTGGCGCTCAAGGCGATCCCCAGGCTGCACCAAGGCGCGACCGCGAGCTCGATCCGGGGCTACTTGTTCGCGACGGCCCGTTCCGTCCTCGGAGGCTTCTGGAGCACCCGGCTCGGGCTCTCCGAGGCCGAGCTGCGCGACGACCTCGCGCTGGTGACGCCGCCCCGCGCCGACCCGGACCGGGGGGTGGCTTCGGTGCAGCGAGTGCTGGCCGAGCTTTCGGACAACTACCGGCGCGTGCTCGAGCTGCGTTTCCTGCACGGGTACTCATTGAAGGAAGTGGCCGCGGAGATGCACTCGACGGTCGGCGCCATCAAGGTGATGCAGCTGCGTGCCCTGCGGGCCGCGGCCAAGGTCGACACGGAATGAACAAGCCCGAGAATCGAATCGACAAGATCGTCTCGGACCTGCTGCGCGGCCGGCGGCTGAAGGTGGGCGGGGGAGACGCCGAGGAGAAGGCCGCCATCACCGCGGCGGCGCGCCTGGCGGCGGCGCGGCAGGGTCCGCAGCGCATGAGCCCAGCCTTCCGCAAGCGGCTGGCCCGTCTGCTGGAAGATGCGCCCAGTGAAGGCTGGATCACCAGGCGTGCCGCCCTTGTTGCGGGCCTCGGCCTGGCTGCAGGCGCAGCCACCGGAGGCCTGGTTGGGCGCGCGCTCGAACCAGCCCACGTCGCGGTGGCGAGTGGCGGCCCCATCAAGCCCAAGGGCGGCAGCTGGATCGACGTCGCGGCGCTCGCAGACCTGGTGGAAGGCCAGGGCAAGCACGTCAAGGCGGGAAGCGTCGGGGCATTCGTCTTCCGCCATGGCGACAACGTGACCGCCGTTTCGTCGATCTGCTCGCATCTTCCGTGCGAGCTGTGGTGGAACGGTGGCACCGCCCACCTGGACTGCCCGTGCCACCCTGCTTCCTTCACCATCGACGGTCGCTCCACCGATACGCAGTACCCGCTCCCTTCGCTCAACACCGTGTACGCAAGGGTCACGTCCGCGGGCCGCGTGGAGGTCCTGGGGACCGCCTGAGATGAGCGTCAGGGTGCACAGGTCGAGACAGCTGGCCCTTGACCGATGCCTCCAGCTGCTCGAAGAGGCGCAGATGCACGGCCAGGCCCGCATCGACGGGCCGCTCGGGAGGCTCCTCCGCCGCCACCTGGAACGAGCCGGGGTGATCGCGGAACATCGCGTCGAGGGCCGCCGCATCGACCGCGTGCTCGACGACATCTTCTCCCTTCAGGCCCAGCTTCTCGGCCAGGACCCCGAGGAAAGCCGGCACCACAACGGTTCCTAGCCCGCCGTCGAGGCCAAAAGCAGGCCGCCGGTATCATTGGCTCCCGTTGTGACAACTTCATTTGGCTCTTCTCCGTCCTACCTGCTGACCTCTGAGTCGGTCACCGAAGGTCATCCCGACAAGATCTGCGACCAGGTTTCCGACGCCGTCCTCGACGGCATGCTCGCCCAGGATCCACACGCGCGCGTCGCGTGTGAGACAGCGATCACAAAGGGCCTGTGCATCGTGATCGGCGAGGTGACCACCCACGCCGAGCTCGACATACAGCGCACCATCCGCGACACCATCCGCGAGATCGGTTATGACGAGGAGGCGACCGGGTTCGACGCCGACCACGCGCTGATCCAGGTGTATCTCAAGGAGCAATCTCCCGACATCGCCGCCAGCGTCAACCACTCGCTCGAAGAGCGTGAAGGCACCCTCGAGGACGATCCGTTCGAGCTGCAGGGCGCAGGGGACCAGGGCATGATGATCGGCTTTGCCTGCCGCGAGACCCCGGAGCTCATGCCGCTCACGATCTCGCTCGCCCACCGGCTCTCGCACCGTCTGGCTCAGGTGCGCAAGGACAGGTCGCTACCGTTCTTGCGCCCGGACGGCAAGACCCAGGTCACGGTCGAATACGAGTTCGGGAAGCCCAAGCGCATCGAGGCCATCGTCGTCTCGACCCACCATGCCGCCAGCGCGACCCAGAAGGAAGTGGCGGAGGGCGTCCGGGAGCTCGTCATCGACCCCGTGCTGAAAGGCATGGTCGTCGACGCACACACCAAGATCATGGTCAATCCAAGCGGCCAGTTCATCGTCGGGGGGCCGGCCGCCGACGCGGGCTTGACCGGCCGCAAGATCATCGTCGACACGTACGGAGGAGTAGCCCGCCACGGGGGCGGCGCGTTCAGCGGCAAGGATCCCAGCAAGGTCGACCGCTCGGCGGCCTACGCCGCGCGGCACGTGGCCAAGAACCTGGTCGCGGCCGGGCTCGCCGACCGCTGCGAGGTGCAGGTCTCGTACGCCATCGGCCGGGCCCATCCGACCTCGATCGCGGTCGAGACCTTCGGCACCGGGACTATCCCGGAGGAGGAGCTCCTGGAGCTCGTCCACCGCCATTTCGACCTGCGGCCGGGCGGGATCATCGCGAGCATGAACCTGATGCGGCCGATCTACCGTCCGACCGCCGCGTACGGCCACTTCGGGCGCGACGACCTCGGCGTGCCTTGGGAGTCGACGAACAGGGTGGAGGCGCTTCGCGCCGACGCCTCCGTGGCGGCGCGGCAGTCCAGCTGACACGAACCTGAAGGCCCCCAAGCGCCCGGCGGGTCTGCGGATCCGCGTGAATGACACGCTGTCGCGGCGCAAGGTGCTGTTCTCGCCGGCCACCGCCGGCCGCAGGTCGCCCCTCACCCTTTACGTGTGCGGCGTGACGCCGTACGACTCGGGTCACATGGGCCATGCGTTCACGTTCTCGATCTTCGACGTCCTCGTCCGTTTCGTGGAAGCGAAGGGCGGCCGCGTCCGCTACGTACAGAACGTCACCGACATCGACGACCCCCTTTTCGAGCGGGCGCGCCGCGATCACATCGACTGGCGCGAGCTTGCCGACCGGGAGACCCAGGTCCACATCCGCGACATGACCGTGCTGGGCTGGCGCGCGCCGGACGTGATGCCGCGAGTTTCGGACGAGATCCGGCGCATCCTCGCCGCGGCCACCATCCTGAACGAGAAGGGATACGCATATCGCACCGACGCGCTGTATTTCGACGTCAAGCGGTTCAAGAGCTACGGCAGGCTTTCGCACCGCACACGCCGCTCGATGCTGAACAAGCTGCGTGACGAGGAATTGCTGGGCGTCGTCGGACCCGACGCCAAGCGGGACTCGCTCGACTTTCCGCTGTGGCGGTCCTCAGGTCCAGGCGAGCCGGCCTGGCCTTCAAAGTTCGGACCAGGGAGGCCCGGCTGGCACATCGAATGCTCCGCGATGGCGATGCGCTACCTCGGCCCCCAGATCGACATCCACGGTGGCGGGCGCGACCTCGAGTTCAGCCACCACGAATCCGAGCGGGCGCAGTCCGAGTCTATGACGGGTAAGACTCCGTTCGCCCGCGCCTGGATGCACACCGGGATGGTGCGTTACGAGGGCAAGAAGATGAGCAAGTCGCTCGGCAACTTGGTCAAGGTGAGCCAGGCGCTTCAGCGCGCGCCGGCCGCGGCTGTGCGCCTGTACCTTGTCTCGCACCGGTATCAACGCGACTGGAATTTCAACTGGCATGGGCTCGCGACAGCCTCCCGCCTCGTCGAGCGAACCCGCTCCCTGCTGGCGGAAGATGCCGCCCGGCCCAAGGCGTCGAGGGCCGTGCCGGGGCGGGCGCTGGTCGCCGAGTTCGAGTCGGCGCTGGCTGACGACCTGGACACCCCACGCGCGGTGCGCGCGCTGCGTGCAGCGCTACGCGAACGCGACCCTGCCGCCGCGAGGTGGATGCTGGGCATCCTGGTGGGCACCGCCGCCCTGAGCTAGTGGACCGTAACGGCCAGATGTGGCTGGTACGGTCCACTAGTCGCTACCCGACCTCGAGCGGGGAGCCACAGTTGGGGCACTCCATGCTGCCGTCGAGCTGCACCATGGTTTCGCAGACCGGGCAGAGGACGTCCGAGATGGTCTCTGTCGCCTCCTCGTCGCCGTCGGCCTCCATCTCGCCGCGGACCTCGCTGAGGTCGAGCGCCGGCGATCCGCAGTTCAGGCACACGTACCCGGGCTGCGCGATGCGGTGGGACTGGTACACCCCGGCCGAGTCGATCTCAACCTCCGCGAACAGCGCGCGGAAGAGATGGGCGCCGCACCGGCGCGAGCACACGAGGAGCATGTCAGCTCCAGCGTAGCCGGGTCAGGCGATCCGCCTTCGGAGAGTGGCGGTGCCGGCGACGATCAGAAGGACGACGAATGCGAAGACAACGCCGATGTCGAGCTGGAGCGATCCCCAGCTCAGGTCGGCACCCTTGATCATCACGTCACGCAGCCCGTTGACCGCGTAGGTGAGCGGCAGCACGTCGGAGAGCACCTGCAGCGGCCTGGGCTCCGACGAGACCGAGAACAGGATCCCGGACAGCAAGAATTGGGGCACGATGACCAGCGGGATGAACTGCACCGCCTGGAACTCCGTCCGGGCGAACATGCTGAGGAAGATGCCGAGGTTCACCGCGGCGATGGCCATCAGCGCTTCGATGCCGAAGATCAGGGCCACGTTGCCAGAGTTATGGACCTTCAGCACGGCCAGCGAGAATACAAGCACCTCGACGGACTGCACCAGTGCGAGGACCGCGAACCCGAGCATGTACCCGAGAACGATCTCGCCGCGCCTCAGCGGGCTCGCCATCAAGCGTTCGAGGGTGCCCTGGGAGCGCTCGTTGAGGAATGAAACGATCGTGACCACGAAGACGAGGAAGAAGACCACGAGACCGATGAAGGCAGCTCCGAAGTAGTCGAGAGTGTCGAATCCGGGCCCGCCGTACAGAAAGGTGATCTGAGGCTGCACGTGAAGGCCTGTGCCGGGCGCCTGCGATGCCAGCGTGAACAGCGCCTGCTGGAGCGCCTGGAGCACCGGCGCGGTCGTGCCGGGCTGCGAGCCTTCAAGGTGCACCTGCGGGTCGATCGTCCCGGTCTGTGCGCGCCGGCTGAACTCGGACGGAAACACGATATAGGCGGCCAGAGACCCGTCCCTGAGCTTCGAGTCGCCGTCCGATGCGCTGATGGTCGTGGTGCTGATCGCGCTCGAGTGCTCCAGCGCCGCCGCGATGGTGGCTCCGGCCGGGCCCTGGTCCTCGTTGGCGATGCCCACGGCGGGCACAGACGCGGAGCCGCGAATCAGGTACCCGAGCAGGCCGAGGAGGACGATCGGCGCGACGAAGAGGAGGGCAAGGGTGCGGCGGTCGCGGCGGAACTGCTGGAGCAGCCGCCGCGTGATCGCCGCGACGCGCCGGCCGCTCACCCGCGGACTCCTGTTCCCGCCAGCTTGAGGAACGCGTCCTCGAGGTTCGATGAGCCGGCGATTTCGCGGAGCTCGCCAGGTGTGCCCTCCGCGAGGACCTTCCCGTACTGGATCAGACCCAGGCGCTGGCACCGCTCGGCCTCGTCCATCACGTGGCTGGACACGATGATCGTGGCGCCGCCCTCCGCCATCCGCCTGAAGTCCTCCCAGAACTGGGCGCGCAGCTGCGGGTCCACGCCGACGGTCGGCTCGTCCAGGAGGAGGAGCTGCGGGCGGTGGACCAGCGCGCAAGCGAGCGAGCAGCGCTGGCGCATGCCGCCGCTCAGGGTGGAGACCTCGGAGGCGCGACGCTCGTAAAGGTCGACCATCTCGATCGCCTCCTTGACCCCGTCCTCGACGCCGTTGATGGCGGCGAAGAAGCGGACGTTCTCTTCGACTGAGAGCCCCGGGTAGAGGGCCGCCTGCTGGGTCATGTAGCCCACGTGTCGAAGCACATCGATGTCGGGCATGCGGCTCCCCAGCACGGTCACGGTCCCGGTCTGGGCTTCCAGAAGGCCGACCAGCATGCGGATGAGAGTTGTCTTGCCGGCCCCGTTCGGCCCGAGGAGCCCGTAGATCTCGCCCCGCTTGACCTTCAGGCTCACACCGTCGAGCGCCTTGACGGCGCCGAAGGTCTTCGAGACGTTTTCGACGTCGACGGCGAGCTGCTCGCTCATGCCGGCCTCATGCCGCGCAGCCATGTGTGCGCGAGCTCGGTGACGGCCTCTTCGCCTTCGAGCTGCATCCCCAGCACCCGCTCCGCGACCGGCCGCGTCATCAGGTGAAAGAAGATCGGTCCCACGAAAGACTGCAGTGCGAGCAGGGGAGATGACTGGCGCAGCCGGCCGGCGCCCATTTGCGTCACGACGTACATCACCAGGAGCCCGACCAGGCGGCTGATCGCCTCGCGTGCCGCCTCCTCCGTGTCGGGCCCGAGGCCGCTGACCTCGAAGACCAGCGTCCGCAGAACGCCGGCGCGGTTCTCGCCGCCGCCGTAGACCGTCCGGTACACGGTGCGGGCGATCTCGGGCATGACGATCTCGGGGGGCTCATCCGACAACGACCGCAGGACCTGGGTCACCGGCTCGAGCGGAGAGTACGTGTAGATCAGGCTGGTGAACAGGGCCGATTTGCCGGGGAAGAGACGGTAGACAGTGGCGCGCGAGACCTCCGCCCGGTCGGCCAGCTCGTCCATCGAGAGCCCGGCCAGCCCGCGCGCGCCGACCATCGCGAGGGCGGCGTCCAGGATCCTCTCCCGCGCCGCGGGCTCCGGGCTGACCTCCAGCGCGGCCAGGAGCGCGCCGCGCGACCGGAAGGCCCGGTAGAAGCTCGATTTCGAGACGCCGGCCGCGTGAGCGAGCTGTTCCACGGTGGGATTGCCTCCCTTGGCGAGGAGACCGCCCGCCCGGGTCACGATGCGGTCGCGGACGCGGTGTTCGGCCAAATCGTCGTGATACTAAATGAGACAAGGCATCTCGTCAAGTTTCAGGCGGACCTTAACAGGCCGGGTTCCCAAATTGTCCCGTCGCCGGTAGCTTGCGGGCGTGCTGCGAGCCCTGGCCGTCCTGATCGCATTGTTGCTCGCCATGGCTCCAGCTCGGGTCCTGGCCGCATCGACCTGGGGGAGCCCCGGATATGGCGACCCGCCGGGCTGGTGCACCAAGTTCTCGGACATGTGGGTCGCCACGGTCAAGACGAACGATCCCTTGGTGGGCTCCAACCCGGAGCGGTACACGTTCTATGGCTTTCATCGCAACCCCGGATACGACGACTGGTACGGCTTCTTCTACGGCGATTTCCGAGGGCGTCCGGGCGATGCGTCCGGTTGGGTGAAGCTGCTGCACGAGGATTATCCCGACCACTACCACTGGAACTTCGCCGACAGTGGTTGGGCGGTGCATGGACACGTCAAGGAGTACATCGCCTATTACAACTGGACGTTCGGCGGGCAGTGCGGCCTCGGTGCGCGGGACGGGGTGTCGCCGCCTCCCTACATGGCTGACCAGTACGGGTTTCCGGTCGTCGACATCTACGTCGATTCGGTGCCGCCCTTTCCGCCGAAGCCGTACGTTTCGGCCGTGACCGCGACCTCGGTCGCGTTCACCTGGGATGCCGTCAGCGACCGTGGGGACGGCGCTGGACAGGACTACTTCATGTCCGGCATGGACCATTACGTCTCGTGGCTCACGGTCGACGGTAGACCGGGCCAGCTCCAGCCCGGGTGGACGACAACTCCTCGGGTGTTGGAGCTCGACGGCCTGCAAGCCGGCGAGAACGTCTGCGTCCACGTCCAGGCGGTCGACCGGCTGCAGAACTCCACGCCTGAGGAGGTCCGGTGTGCTGGACCTCTTTCTGCACCGCCGATGCCCGCATGGTCGCCTGTTGAGCCGCAGGTCAAGGCGAACCCCGCCGCCACCGGCCTGGTCGGCCTGGACACCTGGCTCTGGCTCGATCCATCCCCGCCCGTCATGTCGGCCGTCGAGCTTATGAACGGGACGACATACGACCTGGTGGCGAACCCGGTCGAGGTGGATTGGACCTTCGGAGACGGCGCATCCGCGCGCATGGCCGCCCCGGCGGGGTTCGGGCTCGGCTATCCGCAGGCGTCGCCCGTGGCACACATGTACCAGTCGCACGACCAGGCGGGCTACGACGTGACCGCGCAGGTCCGGTACGCGGTCAGCTGGACGGCGACCGTGGACGGGCGGTCATTCGGACCGTATCCGCTCGGCAGCGCCGAGCTCGGCGCGCGGGCTCTCCTTTACCCGGTGCAGCAGGCTCAGCCGGAGCTTGTGGCCACGTGATGTCACGAGCCGCTCCAATCGGTCCACCGGTCGATCGCGACGGCAACCACGGGGCCGGCGGGCCGGGATGTCCTGTAGGGCGCGTACCTCATGGCGAGCAGCTTGATCGCGGATTCGGATTCTGCGCCGTCGGCGAGTACGCGTGCGCGCCCGTCCATCCGCACCCACCAGAGCTTTCCCCAATCGTCCTCGTAGTGGTCGACCAGGAGCGACACCCTGGGGTTGGCCGCGATGTTGCGGAGGCGCTTGAGGTCACGTGTGCGCTTGGGCTTCGCATCCACGACGAAGTAGACCGTATCTCCATCGAGCGCAAAGCAGACGGGCACGATGTGCGGCGCTGCGTCGGGCCCCGATGTCGCCAGCCGCGCGACACGGGCTCGGTCGACAAGCCGTCGCATTTCCGCCATTTCCATACCGGAAAGTCTGGTGCGTATAGCGGGGCTCCGCGCGGCGATTGCGGCTATCTTTGATCCCGTGCAGAGGCTCCGGACATATACCGTCGAGGAGGCCAACAAGGAGCTGCCGCGCGTGCGGCGGATCGTGGCCCAGATCGCGGAGCTCTCGGCGATGCTGCCCGAGCTCGAAGACCAGGCGCGCATCGCGGAGTACGACTCGAAGAGGGCCGCCGCTAGCGCCGAGGACCGCGATCGCAGCCAGCAGGCCCGGGACGCCGTGGGTGGGGCGGAGCTCGAGCTCCTCAAGGCGGTCGCGAACCTCAACGGTCTGGGAATCCAGCTCAAAGGGCCGCTCGAGGGCCTGATCGACTTTCCTTCGTACCGCGAGGGCGAGCTGGTCGAGCTGTGCTGGAAGCTGGGCGAGGAGAGGGTCGAGCACTGGCACCACGTCGGCGAAGGCTTCGCCGGCCGCAAGAGGCTCTAGGAGTCGGTCTTCTCCGTCGCGACCCGGCTCTTGACCGCCTCGTAGACCGTCTTCGCGATCCCGGCGGCGTCCAGGCCCTTGTCCCTCATGATGTCCGACCCCTTTCCCTGCGGCAGGAACTCGTCCGGCAGAGCGATCGTGCGAACCCTGCCCGCCAGACCATGGGGCGCCAGCGTCTCCAGCACCGCGCCGCCGAAACCCCCGGTGCCGACGTTGTCCTCCACTGTCACCACGACCGGATGGCTGCGGGCCCAATCAACGATTCGCGGATCGACCGGCTTGACCCAGCGGGCGTTGATTACGGCGCAGGAGACCTTCTGCATCTCGAGGCGCTCCGCCGCCTCCCGGGCGATTCCCACCATGCGGCCGACGGCGAAGATCACCGCATCCGAGCCCTTGCGAAGCTCCTCCCAGCGCCCGATCGGAAGCGGCTCGACCGGCAGCTCGGGGGTGGCCGGCGCCGGTCCGCTCGGGTAGCGGATCGCGATCGGCCCGTCGGCGGCGAGGGCCGTCTCCAGCAGCGCGCACAGCTCGGTGGCGTCGGCCGGGGCTGCGATCTTGAGGTTGGGAATGAGGCGGAGATACGAAAGGTCGAAGATCCCGTGATGAGACGCTCCGTCCGGGCCGGTCACGCCCGCCCGGTCGATGACGAAGACCACCGGGAGCTTGTGCAGCGCCACGTCCATGATCGTCTGGTCGAAGGCGCGGGCGAGAAAGGTGGAGTAGATGCAGACGACCGGATGCATCCCCGCCATGGCAAGCCCGGCCGCAAACGTGACGGCATGCTGCTCGCAGATCCCGACGTCGAAGAAGCGGTCCGGAAATTCCTTGGCAAAGTTCAAGAGCCCGGTCGATGAGGCCATCGCCGCGGTGATCGCGCACACCTCAGGCCGCTTCGCGGCCGCGTTCATGAGCGCCTCGCCGAAAACGTCCGTGTACTTGAGCTCGGTCGAGCGAGGCCGGCCGGTCAGCGGATCAAACGCGGCGACGCCGTGCAGCTTGTCGACCTCGTCCTCGACCGCCGGCAAATAACCGTGGCCCTTCTCTGTGACCACGTGCACGACCACGGGCTCGCCGAGGCGCTTGGCGCGCGAGAGGACCTCCTCGAGGGCAGGCTCGTCGTGGCCGTTGACGATACCCGCGTATTTGATGCCAAGGCTCTCGAAGATCGTCGAAGGCTGCAGCAGCTGCTTGAGGCTCTCTTTGACGCGGTATGCGGCTTGGTCGGCGGTCGCGCCCACCAGGGGCAGGTCCCGCAGCAGCTTCGAGATGTCGTCCTTGATGCGCTCGTAGCGCGGGTCGACGCGCAGCTGTGAAAGGTGACGCGCCAGCCCGCCGACCGTCGGTGCGTAGGAGCGTCCGTTGTCGTTGATGA
Organism: Candidatus Dormiibacterota bacterium; assembly: GCA_035468355.1. Lineage (GTDB taxonomy): Bacteria > Chloroflexota > Dormibacteria > Dormibacterales > Dormibacteraceae > DATKSS01. Next base: position 23,536 of record DATITA010000002.1, on the reverse strand, counting down.
CGATGATCAGATTGGGCGGCTGCAGGTGCGCGATTTGGTTCAGGGCCTCGTAAGCCATGCCGCCCGTGAGCGCGCCATCGCCGATCACGGCGATCACGAACCCGCCCACCTTCTTGCGCAGCCTGGCCTCGGCGATGCCGAGGGCGTAGCTGAGCGAGGTGGACGCGTGGCTGTTCTCGACCAGGTCGTGCTTGGACTCCTTGCGGGACGGGTACCCCGATAGCCCGCCGCCCTGCCGCAGGGTCGGGAAATCCTTGGCCCGCCCTGTCACCAGCTTGTGCACGTATGCCTGGTGGCCGGTGTCCCAGACGATCGCGTCCTTGGGGCTGTCGAACACGCGGTGGAGCGCGAAGGTAAGCTCGACCACCCCGAGGTTCGGCGACAGGTGGCCGCCGGTCTTTGAGGTCTGCTCGACGAGAAAGGCCCGGACTTCTTCGGCGAGCGAGTCCAGCTTCCTCTGGTCGAGCGCCTTCAGGTCGGCGGGTGAGTGGATCGTCTCAAGGATGGACACGAATGCTTAACGCTCCGCGCCCGACATGAGTTCCGCCAGCTCGATGCATAGCCTTGTGCCTGCTCCGCTGGGTCCGCGCAGCACAGTGGTCAGCTCGCTGTTCGTGTTCCAGCTCGAGGCGGCGATGTCGAGGTGGGCCCAGGGCTTTCCGCCCGCGAACTCGCCGATGAACATTCCGCCCAGGATCGCGCCGGCCTCGCCGTATTCGGCGTTGCGCAAATCCGCGATCTGGCTCCGGAGCAGAATCCGGTAGTCCGCGTAGATCGGCAGGCGCCACACGCGGTCACCCGCTTCGCGCGCCGCCCGGTCGACCACGGACCAGAAGGCGTCGTCGTTGCTGACGGCCGCGGTCGCGCCGTGACCGATGGCGACGGTCGCGGCGCCGGTCAGGGTCGCAAGGTCGATTATGTGGGTCGCGCCGTTGCGGAGCGCGTGGGTCAGGGCGTCGGCGAGCACGAGACGGCCTTCGGCGTCGGTGTTGACGATCTCGACCGTCTTACCGTCGGCGCTGACCAGGACGTCTCCAGGGCGCTGGGCCCCGGGCCCGACCATGTTCTCGGTCGCCGCGACGATGGCCATCACGTCCAGCGGAACCTTGCGGCCCGCGATGACGTCCATCGCGGCGAGCACCGCTGCGGCGCCGGCCATGTCCGCCTTCATCAGGCTCATGTGCTCGGGGTCTTTCAAAGAGATGCCACCCGTGTCAAAGGTGATCCCCTTTCCGACCAGGGCCAGCACGGGCGTCCCGGCGGGGGCGGGCACCCCGGGCTCCTGGCCGCCCCGATGCCGCAGACGGATGAGCCTCGGCGGCCTGGCCGAGCCCGCCGCCACGCCCAGCAAGAGGTTGTATCCGCCCGCGCGAAGCTCGTCGGGCCCGAGCACCTCGACCTCGAGCTTGTGCCGCTGGGCGATTCGCAGGGCCTCCTGGCCCAACGCCTCCGGGGTCAGCTCGTTGGGCGGGGCGTTCTGCCACTCGCGCGCCTTGTTCGTGGCTTCGCCGTTCTCCTGCGCGGTCACAACCTCGTGCTCGCGCCCCGCCCCGAACCCGGTCAGGACCAGCTCCGCGATCTCGCGCCGCTCCGGATGGGCGCCGGTCTGCCGGGACCGACGCTCGAACGAACCCATGACGCATCCCTCGACCACGCCTTTCAGGCTGTCCAGGCCGAGCGGGTCGGTGCGCATCAGCCCCATTCGCTTGTAGCCGTAAGTCCGCGAAGCCCGGATCAGCTCGTGGTGGGCGGAGCGAAGCCTCTGGCCGTCGAGGTCATGGAGCGCGCCCACGCCATACAGCACCACGCGACGTGGACCGATGCCCTTGGGTGAAGGGATAGGCAGGACTTCGTGGATGCGGCCGCGGAACTCCGCGTTGGCGACTAGCTCGGACAGCACCCCTCCCATCGCGCGATCGAGGTCGAGAGCGGGCCCGGCAAGTCGCTGGCCGGTGGACACGGGGACGGCAAGGGCGTCGACGGCGAGCTCTGCGGCGGGTGTTGCGACGAGGCTGATCTTCACGAAGTGATAAGCGTACCGAGTGGGCGTTAAGCGAGGTGCTCCGCGACCAGCTCCAGCACGTGGGCCACCCTCAGCTTGATGCCCCTGCGCCGGGCGGCGGCCTCGATGTGCACGAGGCAGCCGGGATTGTCGGAGGCGATCACGGCGCACCCGGTCTTGGCGATCGCATCGAGCTTCCACTGCGCCAGCCGGTCCGCCACGCGCGGCCATTCCAGGCTGAAGGTGCCGCCGAACCCGCAGCAGTTGGCGATGTCGGGGATGTCCATCACGTCGTACCCGGCAAGCTCCAGGAGTCGCCGGGGCTCGGACTTGAGTCCCAGCTGTCGCAGCGATTGGCAGGAGTCGTGGTAGGCGATCTTGAGGCTCATGCGATCACCGTCGACCAGGCCGGGATTCGCCTCCAGCAGCTGGAGCGCGAAGCGCGTCGAGTCCCTGAACCGCGCCTTGATCGAGGCCTCCGTCTCGGCGCCCCAACCGGGCGCGTCGATCGTGAACGCTCCGAAGCACGACGCCGAGGGGGTCACGATCAAGCCCTTGGAATCTCGAAGACTCGCCTGGAGACTCGTGTTGAGTTTCCCGGCGCCATGGAAATCTCCCGCGTTGGCCGAGATCAGGCCGCAACACCACTGGGCCTTGGGAAATCCAACCTTGAAGCCCGCCGCGGTCGCGATCCGCTCCAGCGCCACGGCCGCCTGCGGCAGCATGCGGTCGACCATGCACGAGGCGAAAATCGTGAGCGGCTCTCCGTCCACGTTGCTGGCCACCACGCGATCTCGATATGGCACTCGCGCCAGCCGAGGAGTCCCCGGGACCATGCCGCTGATCGGGGCGGCGGTGCGCATGAGGCGGTCGGCGAGCGCGGGCCGTTCCCAGACCCCGAGGAGCGCTCGCTTGCGCAGAGATTTGCGACCAGAGCGCCGGTGCTCGAGGATCTGGCGCGGAAGGGGGATGTCGACCGGGCAGATGTCCTGGCACGCGTTGCACTGAGTGCACAGAGTGTTGGGCAGGTCGGCGGCGTCCAGGCCGTGGTGGAACGGGGTCAGGACGAGGCCGATCGGCCCTGTGTAGATGTGGCCGAACTGGTGGCCGCCGACCGCCATGAACGCCGGGCATGCGTTGGAGCAGGCGCCGCACCTGATGCAGGTCAGCGCATCGCGAAACATGGGGTCTTGCCGCATCGTCTCGCGGCCGTTGTCGAGGATCACGCAGTGCATCTCGCGAGGCCCGTGCACACCGATGGTCAGCGACTGCTCGATGTCGGCCGAGCGCGAGGGCCCCGTGATCCAGTTGACATAGCTGGTCATCACCTGACCGGTTCCGCTGCGCGGCAGCATTCGCAGCACGGCCACCGCGTCGTCCAGCGTCGCGACCAGTTTGTCGATCCCGAACAGCGCGACGTGCACCGGCGGCAGGGTGGTCGTGAGGTCGGCGTTGCCTTCGTTCGTGACGAGCACCACGGTGCCCGTTTCGGCGATCGCCATGTTCGCGCCGCTGATCCCGACCGAGGCGTCGATGAACTTCTGGCGCAGCGATTCGCGCGCATGCAGCTGAATGGCCTCGACGGTGGCCTCGGTCCCGAACACGCCCGCCGCATCCTCCTTGGTCAGGTGGATCGCCGGCGCGATGAGGTGTGAGGGACGGGTGTGGGTCAACTGCACCATCCGCTCGCCGAGGTCGGTCTCGACCACCTCCATGCCCAGGCCCTCGAGGTACGGGTTGAGCTCGATCTCCTCGCCGGCCATGGACTTGACCTTGGTCACCACCATCCGTTCGCCCGACTGACGGCCGCTCCCCGCATTCCAGCAGATCTGCCCGATGATGTCGCGCGCCTCGGCCGCGTCCTTGGCGAAATGGACCTTTCCGCCGACCGCCTCGAGTCTTTGCTTGAATTGCTGCGCCAGCTCGGGCAGGCGCTCCAGGTTTTCCATGCGCCGGTCCTTGAGGTCGGCGCGGCCTTTCTCGAAGTCATAGCTCTCGAACGCCGTGTTCCTGCGTTCGCGCAGGCCGGTCATCGCCTCGACGAGCGCCCGCTGCAGGCTGGGGTTGTCGAGAGCCCTGTTGACGCGCCGGCCGAAGTGGCGCCGGGTCTCGGTCAAGGGAGCGCCATGCTTGCGCCCGGCTCAGGCACGCGCGGCGGAGGCTTCCTTCAGGGCCTGCTCCACCGCACCGGGCGTGGTCACCGGCGCCAAGCATATGGTCCCGATGCACACGACGGCGCGGCTGTCACCCGCAGGATCGATCACGGCATACGGATGCGCGAGGACTGCAGCGCGAGCAAGCCGAACGTTCTTCGTAGTCACCTTGATCGAGTGATTCAGGCGGTCGAGCGCACGCGCAAAAGCGGCGGCCATCAGGCCGTACTGCCGCGGCAGGGCGGCGACTGATTCCAGCGCGCGTCGCGCCCGGGCGCGATGTGGGGAGGAGGGATCCCCGGTCAGCGTGTCGATCTCCATCAACGCCATCGCCGCCACCGAGTTTTCGACCAGCGGCTTGATGGGGTCACCGAGCCGGCCGAGCTCGTCGTCTCGGACCCGGTCGAAGTAGCCCCCCAGGTCGCGATCGCCATAGCGCTCCTCGAGATGTTCCGCGAGGTCGAGCGCTGTGGGCATCCACCGCTCGCCGAGGCCGTGCTGGTGGGCGCGCACGGCGGCCCACATCGACCAGGCCTGGTCGGCCAGCTGGCCCCCGACGCCTGCCGCCCGCGTCATGCCCTCACCCTGGCGATACGCCTCGTGGAACAGGCGCTCGAGAAGGACGCCGGCTCGATCGCGCAGTTGCGGCCGGTCGAGCCGCAACGCCGCGTCGAGGTAGGAGATCGCGAGCGCGGCGTTCCATGCCGTGTACACGCGCCGGTCGACGAAAGGCGCCGGCGCTCCCGCTCGCCCGCCGCCGTCCAGCGAGTAGTAGTGCTCGTCGGCGTCCTGGCTTCCGGCGTAAAGGCCGGATTCCGGGTCGCGAAGCACCCGGTCGAGATACCCGGTCGTCGTGTCGAGCACATCCGACATGGCCGCCAGCGCGAGCGCATCGACCAGGCCCGCGTGGTCCTCGAGCATCTTCTCGAAGTGCGGGACGCTCCAGTCCTGCGTCGTCGAGTAACGGAAGAACCCGCCTTCGACGTGGTCGTACGTGCCGCCGCGGGCCATGTGCTCCAGGGTGTTGGCCGCCATCTGCGCGAGCGAGGTCTCGCCGCGCAGGTTCGCCTGCTCGATCAGCAGGAGGAGGGCGTCGGCCTGGGGGAATTTGGGGGCGCTGCCGAAGCCGCCGTACACGGGGTCGTAAGCCGATTTGACAGCCTCGAGGATTGCGTCGATCGACGCCGAATCGAGCTCGCCCGCGCTGCGCGAGACGCCCAGGGCCGCGCGCTTGCGCCCTTCCAGCGCCTTGCTCGCGATCTCGGCCTGGTTGGCGTGGTAGTAGGCGGCCACCCTCGCGAGGGCGTCCGCCATCTGCTCGGGCGGCATGTAGGTGGCGCCCGTCAGGATGTCGCCCGACGGAGTGAGAAACGCGGTCGTCGGCCAGCCGCCCATGTTGTAGCGCTGGTTGATGTCCGGGCGTACGTCGTTGTCGACGCGGATGGGCACGTATTCGCGGTTGATGAGGTCGATGACGCCGGGGTGGGAGTAGCTGGTCTCGTCCATGACGTGGCACCAGTGGCACCACACCGCGGAGATCGAGAGCAGGATGGGCCGGCCGGTGCGCCGGGCGAGGTCGAACGCGCCGGTCGACCACGGCTGCCAGCGAATCTCGGCAGCGCGGTTGGGTCGCGGTGAGAAGTGGAATTCCGTCTCGACCGGCGCCGAGTCCTCGGACATTGGACAAGGTTACGATGGCTTCGTGATCTCGACCAGCGCAGTCGACGCCTACATCGAAAAGAATTCGCGCCGGTTCGTGGAAGACCTCAAGGAGCTTTGCGCCTTCCCCAGCATCTCCAACCACGGCGAAGCAGCAATCACGCCGGCGCGAGACTGGCTCGCCGACCGCCTCGCGCGGTTCACCGACCGCGTGGAGACTTTCGATGCGGGAGGGATGCCGGCGCTCTACGCCGAGGTTCCCGGTGGCGGGAAGCGCAGGCTGCTGCTGTACCAGCACTACGACGTCCAGCCGATCGATCCGATCGACCTCTGGGATTCGCCCCCTTTCGAGCCGCTCGAGAAGGATGGACGCATCATCGCGCGCGGCGTCGCCGACGACAAGTCGGACGTGATGGCGCGCATCCACGCCCTCGAGACGTTGAAAGAGCTGGGTGAGGTGCCGGTCACCTTGAGGTTCCTGGTCGAGGGCGAAGAGGAGATCGGCTCGAAGAGCTTCGAGAAGATCGCCCACGACCACGCCGACAAGCTCCATGCGGATGGCTGCCTGTGGGAGTCGGGCACGTCGTTCGACGACGCAGGACGCCCCACCATCCAGTTCGGTTGTCGGGGCCTGCTTTACGTCACCCTGCGAGTGAAGCTGCTCGGCTTCGACCAGCATTCCGGCTTCGCATCCATCTACCCTTCCGCCGCGATGTACCTGGTCGGCGCCCTGGCCAGCCTGCGCGACCAGGAGATGAACATCAAGATCGACGGTTTCTACGACAAGGCCGTCAAGCCGACCGACGGCGACCGCCGGATGATGGAGAAGATCGACCCGGAGGTCGACAAGCGCAAGCAGCTCGTCGGGTTCGAGCGTCTGGTCCGCGATCCTGGCGCCGAGCGGGTCGTCGAGCAGTTGCTCTTCCTGCCCACCTGCAACGTCGCAGGCATCACGACCGGCTACCAGGGGCCGGGTTCCAAGACCGTCCTCCCGGCCGAGGCGACGGCCAAGCTCGACTTCCGGCTGATCCCAGACCAGGATCCCCAGGAAGTCCTGGACCAGCTGCGGAAGCACCTCGATCGCAACGGGTTCGAGAAGGTCGAGATCCTGGCCGGTGAAGGTGAGAAGCCGGCGCGCTCCGACCCCGCGTCGGCTGTCGCGAAAAGCGTCATCGAGTGCGTAGGAGAGATGTACGGCGAGCCGATCCTTTGGCCGTTCATGCCCGCCACCGGACCGATGCACCCGGTCGTCGCCGACCTCGGCGTGCCGACGGTGCTGCCCGTGGGCGTCGGCCGTCCTGACAACCGGATTCATGCGCCCAACGAAAACATCCATGCGGCGGACTACATCAACACAGTGCGCCTGATGTGTCGGGTGTGGGAGCGGTTCGGGGCCGGTTGATGGAAAAGCTCACCGACAAGCTGTTTACGGTCAAGTACAACGAGGATTCCGGCCACGCCCACATCGAGGTTGTCGACCAAGCGGTGTGTGCCACCAAGTGCAAGGGCAAGTACTGCAACCACTTCTGCCCCGCGGGCGTGTACGAGTGGAACGAGGAGCAGCAGAAGAACCTGGTCAGCTTCGGAAACTGCATCGAGTGCGGCGCGTGCTCCATCGGCTGCCCATTCGACAACATCACCTGCCACACCCCCAGGGGCGGCTACGGGGCGCAGTTCAAGCACGGCTAGTGGCGTGCAGGAATACGGCGCCGTCCTCCCGCACTTCCTATTGATGCAATGAGCGAATACGACGTGATCATCGTCGGAGGCGGACCGGCCGGGCTGGCGGCCGGCCTGTACACCGCGCGCATGAACCTTCGCACCGTGGTGGTCGACCGGGGGCCGCTGGGCGGCCAGCTTCTGAACACCGAGCTGATCGAGGACTATCCAGGCATCGAGTCGATCCTGGGCTCGGAGCTGGCAGTCAGGATGGGGGATCACGCGCGCAAGTTCGGGGTCGAGGTCCGCGACTTCGAGCCGGTCAAGGAGGTCGACGTCGAGGGGGCCACGAAGGTTGTGCGCCTAGAGTCAGGCGAGGAGCTTCGCGCCCCCGCCCTGATCATGGCCGCCGGGGGGCTGCCCCGATACCTCGAGGTCCCGGGCGAGAAGGAATACTGGGGCCGCGGCGTCAGCTACTGCGCCGTGTGCGACGGCGCGTTCTTCAAGGGCCACGAGCTGGCTGTGGTCGGCGGCGGCGATGCCGCGGTCGAAGAGGGCGAGTTCCTCACGCGCTACGCGTCAAAGGTCTACATCGTGCACCGCCGCAGCGAGCTGCGCGCTCAGCCGATCCTGGTCGAGCGTGCACGCGCTAACCCGAAGATCGAGTTCATCTTCGACGCCCAGGTCAAGGAGATCGGCGGGGATGAGAAGGTCCGCGTCGTGCGCTACGAGCAGCATGGTCACCTCAATGAGCTCGCGGTCGGCGGTGTGTTCATCTTCATCGGTTTCGTGCCCAACTCGGGCCTCTTCAAGGTGCACGTGAATCACGACGCCGCCGGGTACATCATCACCGACAGCAAGATGGAGACTTCGGTCGAGGGCATATGGGCCGTCGGCGATGTCCGGGCCCAACTGACCAAGCAGATCGCGACCGCTGTGGGCGATGGGACGACGGCAGCGGTCGCCGCTTCGGCCTACGTCTCGTCGTTGAAGGACGCAGCGCGAGCCTAGGCCGCGGGCGGCGCTACTGCGTCACGTCGACCCAGACCAGGCCGGGAGGCAGGCTCAGCGGCTGGCCGTTGACGGTGAAGACAAGCGGGCCGTGGCTATCGGTTGAAGCCCACGTCCCGCTGTAGTGCTGGCCTAGGTAGTACACATCGATGGGGCCGTTGGTGTCGAGGTCGTAGTCATGGATGTGGGAGCCGTGGCCGTCTCCCACGTCGAGCAGCCTCTCCCGCGTGTGAAGAGTGACGAGCATCGAGATGCGCAGAGGCTGGCGCAAGCCGGCATCGGAGTACGCGTGCCCTTGTTCGCTCTTCCCGTACGTGCCGGTCACCGGGTCGTACGTGTACGTCGAGTAGTGCTCCGCCACGTTGAAGGAGCTTTCGGCCGCGCCACCTGAAAGAGCCGGCCGTGCCTTCGGGATGGTGTACGCGGCGATGCTCGAGAAGTAGTTCTGCTCGGCGGCGAGGACCTGCGGGCCCTTGATCATCAGGTTGTCGGGAGCGTATCGCGAGCTGGTGCGGAACTGGTAGCCGACAGTGTCGAAGAGCTGCGGTGTGGGGTCGAGGGCCGCTTGCGCGCGAGTCGCCTGCGATTCACCGGACTGGAACAGAAGGCCCTTGTAGTGACGGCCGAGCTTCAACGAGATGAACCGGCTGGATCGCATGGGCCCGATCAGGTCCGGCGCGTTGCCGAATACCGCGGTCAGGCGGGTGATGCCGCCCTCGGCGAGATACTCGAACACGATGCCGGCCCCCTGCAGCCCGTCCTGGTCCCACGCGCCCACGTCGTTCGGGATCTGGATCAGGGCGGGGTATTTGAGGCCTGTCGTGTGCTCGGCGTCGTGATAATAGATGCCGCTGTTCAGCGCGAACGCGCTGGGCACGGCGTGGCCCGATTGATCACGTCCGCCGGGGGCCATCGACAGTGTGATCGGGCCTGCGAGGATGCCCGTGGTCGACAGCGTTGCGCTGCGGTCGTCGCCGGCCCACTTCAGGGTTGCGATCTGGGTTCCAATCGAGACTTTGATCGTCGCCGGCTCCATCTGGTCGTTGAAGCTGAGGGTCAACGTCGCGCCTGGGTCGATCTCGGCGCCCTCCATCAGAGCGGCCCCTCCCGGACCGGCCACCGAGGTGATTCGCGGCACGATGATGGTGGTGAAGCTCCACGTGGCGCCATGCACGCGGTGACGGCCGACGTCGTAGATCGGTTTCATGGCAACTGTGTAGCTGGTCAGCTCCGCCAGCGGCTTGTTCGGAGTCCATGCGTAGTGGGTGTCGCCGGAAACGGATGAGATCGAGCCGGCGATGATCGGTGTGATCGAAAAAGCCTGTTGAACCGCGGCTTTGGCGACGGGCCGGCTGAAGTCGAGCACGATGCGGCTGTCGGTTGGGACGTCTTTCTCCCCGTTCTTGAAGTTGGTCGAAACGGTGGTGGGAAGAGTGCTCTCGTAAGCCAGATACGAGCCGCCGCTGACGAGAAGGACGAGCAGCGTCAATCCGACAGCCAGCCAACCTCGGCGTCCGAAACGGTTGCGACGGCGCGGACTTCGCCTCGGGGGCGGGGCCGGAGGAACCGGCGGCTCGATCTGTGGCAGCGACGTGGAAATGGACAACGGGCCGCGAAAATTATGTCAAATGGGACCTGCCACCGGCGGCTGCGTTTGCTCTGCGAGCAGGCGCAGCAGGGCGAACGTGTAGATGCCTGTGTTGTGCCCGCTGTCGAAAGCAACCTGCAGCGCGTACTGACCGACGAGCGAAACGTCGTTGATGCGTAGCTCGTCGGCGCTGAGGCTCGTCACCCTCGACAGACGACCGGGAGCGCCGGCTTCGCCGCGACACTCGGCGCACGGGCACGCCCATCGCAGCTGCTCACCGGAGTACTCGGTGTGGCGTCCATCCTCCCAGGTGATGTCCATGACCTGGCGCGCGCGGTCGACGTCGACCGACGTCGGGAACGGATCGGGGTCTTGCACCGTCGCGCCTACCGGACGTTGATGACGGGCAGCTGGCGGAATGACTGGATCGACGTCCTTGCCGCAACCTGCGACGCGATGTGCATGAATGCCTTGGCGCCGGCGGACTCGGGTCGAGAGATGACGACCGGTGTGCCTGAGTCGGCGTCCTCGCGGATGCCTTCCTCCAGCGGGACGGCGCCGAGGAACGGCACGCCGAGGCGCTTGGCCGCGTCCTCTGCTCCGCCGTGGCTGAAGATCTCGTGCCGGTGTCCGCAGCTCGGGCAGATGTACCAGCTCATGTTCTCGATGAGCCCCAGCGGCGGCACGTTGAGCTTCCGGAACATCTGGAGCGCCTTGATTGCGATGTCGGTGGCCACGTCCTGCGGCGTGCAGACGATGGCGACCCCGGTGATCGGGATGGCCTGAGCGAGCGTCAGCGAGGCGTCGCCCGTCCCGGGAGGTAGGTCGATCACGAGGTAGTCGAGACGCCCCCAGTCGACCTGGACCATCATCGCCTCGATCGCCTTGCCGACCATGGGACCGCGGTAGATGGTCGGTTGGTCGCCGGGGTAGATGTGACCGAACGACATCAGCTTGAGCCCGTGCGCCTCGATCGGGCGCAGCATGCCGTTGACCTGCTCCGGCACAGATCGTGAGCCGGTCATTGCCGGCACGGAAGGGCCGTAGATGTCGGCGTCGAGCAAGCCGACCTCCGCGCCGCTGAGGCGCAGAGCGGCCGCGAGGTTGACCGCCACCGTGGACTTGCCGACGCCGCCCTTGCCAGATGCGACCGCGATGGTCTGCTTGACGCCGGGCAGGATCTCCGAAGGCTTGGGCCGCGAGAACGCCGGTCGCACGTTGGCGGTCATCCGGACCTCGACACCGGTCACACCCGGGATCCCTCCGACCAGGTCCTGGGCCTGTGACTTGAAACGGTCCCGCACGGGGCAGGCGGGGGTCGTGAGCTCGAACGTGAAGCTGACATGGCCGGCCGCGCTGACCTCGAGCTCCTTGATCATCCCGAGGGCCACGACGTCGCGGCCGAGGTCAGGGTCCTGGATCTGCGCAAGCGCGGCCAGGACCTGTTGAGACGAAGGGGCGGGCATCGCCACGGCATGTTACCGGGAGCCCGAAAGTGGCGAGTCGCGTGCGATGGGGTGCTGCGTCGCGTCCCAAAGGAAGGACGCTCCCCAGGCGGGGCCCTCCCTCTTTTCTTGGCTTCCCTCCCCCGAAGCCTTCACGCCAAACCGCCACCGAAGTTAGCGCGAGGGCGAACCCTTGACAACCCTGCCTGTTAATTTTCACGGCGATGAAGCAGGTCACCGCGCAGAGCCCGGGCTCGGACCTCCTTGCGTATTTCGCCGGACCTGCCTCCGACGTCTACTTCCAGCGGGCCCACGACACCCTCGCGGCCGCGGGAGTCGACGCCGTGGTCGCGATGGACTTCTTCTCGAGCCGCCCGGGAGTCCTTTGCGGCATCGCCGAGGCCTTGCGCCTGCTCGGCGCCGTGCTCCAGAAGGGAGATGAGGCCTGGGCGATCGGCGAAGGCGAGCCCATGACCGAACGCGAAACCGTGCTGCGGGTGCGAGCGCCCTACTCCCGCCTCGGCGTCTACGAGACGGCCTTGCTGGGGATGCTGTCCAGCTGCTCGGGTTGGGCCACGGCGGCCCAGGAAATCGTCGGTGCGGCCGCCGGCAAGCGGGTCATCTCCTACGGAGCGCGCCACGTGCACCCTCTGATCGGCCCGGTGATGGAGTACGCGGCCGTCGTCGGCGGCTGCGCCGGTTGCGCCACCCCGCTGGGCGCTCAGCTCGCGGGACTTAAGGCGCCATCGGGCACCATGCCACACGCGATGATCCTGGTCTTCGGCGACACGGTCCAGGCCGCGCGCGCGTTCGACGCGCACATGCCGGACGACGTGCTGCGGATCGTGCTTGTGGACACCTTCAAGGACGAGGCGGAGGAATCGCTGCGGGTCGCCGAAGCGCTGGGCAAGCGGCTGCGCGGCGTGCGCCTAGACACCCCGAAGGAACGCGGCCAGGTCACCATCGACCTCGTGAAGGAGGTCCGCGCGAGGCTCGACCAGGCCGGCCACGAGCAGGTCGGCATCTACGTCTCAGGGGGCCTGGACGCGCAGCGCATCCGTGACTTCGAGGCGGCGCGCGCCCCGGTCGATTCATACGGCGTCGGGATGGCGATCAGCGCCGCGCCACCGATCGCGTTCACGGCCGACATCAAAGAGATCACCGGCAAGCCGATCGCCAAGCGCGGCCGCATCCCGGGCACGGCCGCCAACCCCCGGCTCCGCCGCGTCTTCTAGCGGTCGAACAGCCGGTGCCACCGGTAGACCGCCGCCTCACTCTCGCGGCTCATCAGGCGGCATGCCGGGCGTGCACTGTCTGCGCCGACGCCGGCATCATCGCCGAGGCCAATCCCACCTTCTCGGGCTCGTGGGGCGCGCCATTCTTGCTGGTCGGTCAGGCGCCGGGCCCCGCCGAGCGCGTGTCACGAGTGCCGTTTTCGGGGCGCGCCGGCAAGGAGCTCGACCGGTGGATGGTCCGGGCGGGCTTCGCCAGCGCCCAAGAATTCCGCCGCCTGACCTACATCGCTTCGCTGATGCGCTGCTGTCCGGGTCGCAATCGCACGGGGACTGGCGATCTCCGCCCGCCGCCCGCTGGCATCGCCAACTGCGCGCATTGGTTAGATTCCGAGCTCCAGCTCCTCAGGCCGAAGGCGATCATCCTGGTCGGCCAGATGGCGATCGGGCGTTTCCTGGAACCGGGCCGGCTCGAGGACCGCGTGGGCGAGCGGTTTGGAGACAGGCCGACTCTGGTCCCGCTGCCACACCCTTCGGGGCAAAGTCGTTGGCTAAACGACCGCGGCAACCGCGCCCGTCTCGATACGGCGCTCGGCCTGATCGGCCAGCTCCGTTCGACCCTTGCGCCGGGCTGAGCAAGCGCGTGAAATAGCGAAGCCGCCGATGGAGCCCGTCCGTGCGGATCGAGGAGGAAGAGTTGAAATACGTGTTGGTCTATTACGGAGGCAGCACGCCGGAGACCCCGGCGGCGCAGTCGCGCTTGATGAAGCAGTGGACGGCGTGGTTCACGAAGCTGGGCGCAGCAGTCGTGGACGGCGGCAATCATTTTTCAGGCGCGGTCAACAAGGTGCGGCCCGACGGCACCGTGGCCAAAGGGCCGGTCGGCCAGCGCGCGACCGGCTACAGCATCCTCGAAGCGCCTTCGCTCGACGCTGCGACGAAAATGGCCAGGGGCTGCCCGGTAATCAGAGGCGGCGCGCAGGTCGCCGTCTACGAAACGTTCAACGTGATGTGACATTGCCGTCTTTTTTCGCGAGACGTGAAGACGGCCGCGCCGTGATCGAGGGCGGCGATGCGCAGCACCTTGCGCGCTCGCTGCGAGCGCGAGTGGGCGAGGAGATAGACGTCATCGATCCTGCCGGGTTCAAGCTGCGGGTGCGGCTCGAGTCCGTATCCACCGAGCGGGTGGTCGGGATCATCGTGGACGAGCAGCTGCACCGGCCCGAGCCCGCCGCGCACGTCACGATCGCAATCGCCAACTTGCCCGCGCCGGCGCTCGAGCTGGTCCTGTCGCGTTGCACCGAGGCGGGCGCCCGCGCCTTCTTGGTGTTCCAGGCCGATCGCAGCGTGGCGCGCGGCTCGAAGCCCGAACGCTGGATGACCATCTGCCGCGAAGCCGCCATGCTGGCCGGCCGCCTGTACGTGCCCGAGGTGACCCACGCCCCCTCGCTGGATGCGGTGTTGGCGCGATCGACGGATCCCGTGATGCTCGTCCGTGGAGCCGAGACTCCGCTTTCCGCGCTGGCCCAGCCCCGCGAACTCACCCTCCTGGTGGGGCCGGAGGGCGGCTGGACCGACCGGGAGCTCGCCCTCGTCGAGCGTAAGGCAGACCTCGGGCCGCGCAACCTGCGCGCGGACACCGCCGCCCTCGTCGCGCTAGCGGTCGCTCTCGCGAGCCGCTGAGCTCAGCGCTTCAGAGCGCGGTACGTCTCGACCTCGCCGGCGATCGCGATCATCGAAGCCAGTCCGAAAGTGACCGCCGCGAGCACGATCACCCCTGCGGCAACGGGTACGAAGACCGCCGTTAGGCCGATCCCTGCGCACAGGGCTCCCACCGAGAGCACCAGGACGGCGTAGGTCTTGAAGCCGCGCGGCGTGGCGGCATAACCGGGCGCCAGCTCGCCGAGCGACCTCGAGGTCACGCGCCGTACCACGTAGTCACCGGCACCGAAAAGATTCAGGAGCAAAATGACGCCGGCCAGTACAAGAAGGACGCCGAGCGCGAGGACGACGGCCACGTCCGCAATTCTCACCCTCTCTAGGATTTGAGCGTGCCCACCGTCCAGGCCCAGGTCCGGAACTTCTGCATCATCGCCCACATCGATCACGGCAAATCGACGCTGGCCGACCGGCTGCTGGAATACACAGGATCGATCAGCCAGCGCGAGATGCAGGACCAGGTCCTCGACACGATGGACCTCGAGCGCGAGCGAGGCATCACGATCAAGCTCCAGGCAGTTCGCATGACGTATCCCGCCCACGACGGGCGCTCGTACGAGCTCAACCTGATCGATACGCCGGGGCATGTGGACTTCGCTTACGAGGTCTCGCGCTCGCTGGCCGCGTGCGAAGGGGCGATCCTGGTGGTCGACGCGGCCCAGGGCATTGAGGCGCAGACGCTGGCCAACCTATACCAGGCGGTCGAAGCCGGCCTCACCCTGGTGCCGGTCGTCAACAAGATCGACCTCGACGCGGCCCAGCCCGAGATGGTCGCCGAGGAGATCTCGGACGTCACCGGCATCCCTCGCGACCAGGTCATCTTCGCGTCCGCCAAGCAGGGCATCGGAACCGAGGAGATCCTCGAGGCCATCGTGGCGCGGGTGCCGCATCCCCGCGGCGACGCGGCCAAGCCGCTGCGCGCCCTGATTTTCGACTCGTACTACGACATCTACCGTGGCGTCATCACGTACGTGCGCGTCGTGGACGGCGAGATCATCCCGGGCAGCAAGATCCGGATGATGAACACGGCCAAGGTTCACGAGGTCGACGAGGTCGGCTGGTTCGCCCCCCGCCCCAGGCCGGCGGAGAAGCTGACCGCCGGCGAGGTCGGCTACGTGATCGCGGCGATCAAGAATGTGGTCGACGCGCGTGTCGGCGACACGATCACCTCGCTCGAGCACGGCGCCACCACTCCGCTGCCGGGTTATCGCCAGGTCAAACCGATGGTCTTCGCCGGCCTGTTCCCGACCGAATCGGACCAATTCTCGGACCTGAAAGAGGCGCTTGAGAAGCTCCAGCTGAACGATGCGGCCCTCTCGTACGAGCCCGAGAACTCCGCTGCCCTGGGTTTTGGTTTTCGCTGCGGGTTCCTCGGCCTGCTGCACCTTGAGATCGTCCAGGAGCGCCTCGAACGAGAGTTTCAACTGGATCTCATCACCACGGCCCCGACGGTGGAGTACCAGGTGATGCTGAAGCGTGGCGAGGTGATCGCGGTCGACAATCCGGCGCTGCTGCCCGACCCGACACTGGTCGAATCCATCTCAGAGCCCTTCGTCAAGCTCTCGGTCATCGTGCCCTCGGGATTCGTCGGTCCGATGATGGAGCTGTGCCAGGAGCGGCGCGGAATGTTCAAGCACCTCGAGCACCGGCCGGGCGACCGTGTCGTGCTCGAGTATGAGATTCCGTTGGGCGAGATCATCCACGACTTCTACGACCAGTTGAAGTCGCGGTCCAAAGGCTACGCATCGATGGATTACGAGATGATCGGGTTCCGCGAAGGCGAGCTCGTCAAGCTCGACGTGCTGGTCGCCGGCGAGCCGGTCGACGCGCTCTCGCTCATCACTCACCGCAGCAAGGCGCAGAGCCAGGGCCGCCGCCTCGTCGAGAAGTTGAGGACGATCATCCCGCGCCAGCTCTACGAGGTGCCTCTGCAGGCGGCGATCGGAGGGAAAGTCGTCGCTCGCGAGACCATCTCGGCGATGAGAAAGGACGTGCTGGCGAAGTGCTACGGAGGGGACATCACCCGCAAGCGAAAGCTCCTGGAAAAACAGAAAGAGGGCAAGAAACGCATGAAGCGCGTCGGATCCATCGAGATCCCGCAGGAGGCGTTCATGGCGGTGCTGAAGCTTGACTGAAGCGTGGATGCAGGCTAAGGCGATGCGGACGTTCGCCCTGGTGGTGGGCATAGCGCTTCTCGCGGCGGCCTGCACGCGCTCGACGGGCAGCGGCTCCAACGCCTCGCCGATCGACCTCTACACCGCGGAGCCCAGCCAGGCCGACGTCCAGTCGCTGCTCGGCGAGTCCAACTGGTGGCCCGGGCCCCCGTCCTTCGGCGTGCGGCCGCTCGACTCCGCCTCGACGCCGTTCCAGGAGCGCTTCCATGTCGTGGAGCGCTTCTCGCACATCGGCACTGCGGAGACCTTGGCCGTGCAGTTCGCGCTGTGGAGCACGACGGCCACCGCGACCACGCAGATGACCAACTTCCAGTCGGCTTTCGGCACGTCGGCGTCCGGCCCGAAGGTGGGCGACCAGGTCCTCTATTACGGCTCGCAGACCTCGACGGCGGCGCCGTTCGAGACGGCCACCTTCGTCCGAACAGGCCAGGTCGTGACCACGATCAGCCTGAACCGCAAGGGCGCATACCCGAGCGTGAGCCAGCTGGGCAGGATCGCGACCAAGATCGTTTCGCGGCTGAAGAACGTCCTCGCCGGCAAGCTCAAACCCAGCCCGGTTCCGAGCTCGGACAGGACCCTGTTGCCGCCGGCGGGCCCGGACGTGACGCTGCTCGGATCGGCCCGGCTGCCGGTCGAGGCGGTGGTCGTGATGCTCGGCTTCGCGTCGCCGGAAATGCTGGCCGGAATCCTGCATGGCGACGGGGTGGACAGCATGGTTTTCGGAGACTACGTGCTGGACGCCGACACACACATGGAGATGAGAGCGGGCTTGCTGGACTTCAGCACGACCCAGGCGGCGGACGACTGGGTCAATGCGCTGCGTGGCACGGCCGCCGTGGATACGAAGGGCCTGTCGAGCTTCTACGACGACGCGAGCGGACAGTACTTCAGCGTGTTCAGCGCCGGCACCAAGGGGGCGATGCTGGTCTGCCGCTCGACGTCGGCCGTGGAGGCGGCGTCGCGCTCGTGCGAGGCGCCACTCTCGCGCGTCGGCCCGGCCTGGCAGGTGAGCCTGCAGGGACGCTAAGCCTGGTTAGGGGGCGATCCTCAGGCCGGCCTGCTTCCGAGTTTCCTGGAACCAGCGCCACTGGTGGGTGAGGCCTTCGCGCAGGGACACACGCGGCTCCCACCCCAGCTTTTCGCGGGCCAGGTTGATCGATGCCCCTGAGTGCCGCGGATCGCCGGCCGCGGCTGGGAGGTTGTGGCGGTAGACCTTGATCCTGCTGATGTCCTCGAGGGTGGCCAGAACCCGGTTGATGGTGACGCGACTGCCGCCACCGAGGTTGAACACGAGTCCGACTGCGTCGGCGGCCGCCGCCTTCACGGTCCCGTCGACAGCGTCTGACACGTAGGTGAACTCGCGCGTCTGCTCGCCGTCACCGAACACCTCGATCTCCTTGCCGTCTGAAAGCGCCTGCATGAACCGCGCCAGCGCCATGTCGGGTCTCTGCCGCGGGCCGTACACCGTGAAGTAACGCAGCGAGACGGCCGGCACGCCGAAGTTGCGCACGTAGACGTGCACGAGGTGCTCGGCCGCGAGCTTGGTCATCCCATACGGCGACAGCGGGCGCGGGAGGGTCGTCTCCTTGGTGGGAAACATCTCCGCCTCGCCGTACACCGAAGAGCTGCCTGCGTAGACCAGCCGCTGCACAGGGTTCTCACGAACGTACTCGAGGAGGCGCTGCGTCGCCAGTATGTTGTCGTGCACGTAGCGGTCGAAATCGCTGCCCCAGCTGGGCCGCACCGCGGGCTGGCCCGCAAGGTGGAACACGACCTGAGAGCCGGCCATTGCTTCGCGCAGGTCGTCCTCGACCAGGTCCAGCTCATGGAAGCTGAAGCTCGGGTTCGCCCGTGACGGCTCGAGGTTCTGCTCTTTGCGCGAGCGTTCGTAATAATCGCTGAAGCAGTCGATGCCGACGACGTCGTGGCCGTCGGCCAGCAATCGCTCGCACAGGTGCGATCCGATGAACCCGGCGGCGCCGGTCACGACGACCCTCGATGGTTGCTCGAGCACTGCGGACTAGCGTGACCGCTGGCGACGTCGCTTTGCAACCGGCCCCTATCCTGAAACGCCATGAGGCGGTTCGAGTCGTGGCTCGCGGAATCGGAGGTCGGGGTCGAGGTTCGCCAGTTCCCGCAGGGCACTCGCACGGCCGCTGACGCGGCTCGCGCAGTGGGCTGCGACGTGGGGCAGATCGTCAAATCATTGGTCTTCGTGGCGGCCGGGCAGCCCGTGGTGGCGCTCGTCAGCGGCGCCAACCGTCTCGACGAGAAGCGGCTCGGCGCCGTCGCCGGTGAGCCGGTGGCCAAAGCAGACGCGGACACGGCGCGGGTGGCGACGGGCTACTCGATCGGGGGCGTACCGCCGTTCGGCCACGCCACCGAGGTCCGAGTGTTCATGGACCGGGACCTCATGGCGCACCGCGTGGTGTGGGCGGCCGCCGGCCGTCCTGACTCCGTTTTCGACATCGACCCCCAGCGGCTGCGCGAGCTGAGCGGGGCCACGGTGGCCGACCTGAAGGTCCCTTGAGCCCCCTTCTTCTCTTCTGCCGAAGTTGCGGAAAGCAGGTGCCGAGCTCGCAGGTCCGCGACGGCCTGTGCCTCGAGTGCCAAGTCGTGCGCTCGGTCGCCGACCTGCGCGACGAGCACGCGCGCCTGTGGCGCAAACGCGAGCGGTACCGCAGCCACAATGCCAACGCCGAACAGATAGGGCGGCAGATCGCGCGAGTGGAGGACCGCATGGCGCAGCGGATCAAGGAGCTGGTGTCGAACGAGCGAGATGCCATCGATTATCTGCGGCGCGAGCTCGAGTCGGCGCGCGGCCAGCGCTACACCATCAAGGGCGTGTGATGAGGCCGTTCACGCATCTCTACGTCCACATCCCGTTCTGCAAGCACAAGTGCGGTTACCGCGATTTCAACGCTTACGCCCGCATGGACCGCCTGATGCCGGACTATGTCGACGCGCTGGAACGCGAGCTGGCCGGCGCGCTCGCCCGGCATCCGTTCGGCGAGCTGGAGACGGTCTATTTCGGGGGCGGCACCCCAAGTCTCCTGCCGCCGGCTTTGATGACGCGCCTGCTCGCCTTTATCCGCGCCCACTTCAACGTCGCAGCCGGCGCGGAGGTGACCCTCGAGGCCAATCCGGCCAGCACCGATGAGACTCGCATCGCGGCGTGGCTCCAGGCTGGGGTGAACCGCCTGAGCCTTGGCGTGCAAGGGTTCGACCCGCGCGCCCTGGCGGTGCTCGAGCGCAAGACCGACGGCGCGCAGGCGGCGCGTGCTTTCAAGCTCGCTCGCGACATGGGCGTCTCGAACATCAGCGTCGACCTGATCTACGCGGTGCCCTTCCAGGACCGCGACACGTGGCTCGACACTCTGCGGCGGGCGATCGCGCTCGGCCCCGACCACGTGTCGACCTACTGCCTGTCCTTCGAGGAGGGGACGTTGCTATTCCGTCGCCGGGCCGACGGCCGCCTGCCGGAGGTCGACCCGGATGTGCAGTGGGACCAGCTGGACGCGGCTTGCGCCGAGCTCGCGTCGGCCGGCTTCGAGCGCTACGAGGTCTCCAGCTGGTCGCGGCCCGGCTTCCAGTCGCACCACAACCGCGCGTACTGGCGCTGCCGGCCCGTGTACGGCGCCGGCGCGGGCGCCCACTCGTATGCCACTGACGGGCTCACCGCCTGGCGCTGGTGGAACGTCGCCCGCCCCCGCGACTACATTGCGGCCGCCAGTGAGCCGCGGGCGGAGGGGGAGGAGCTTCCCTCGCGGCAGGCTGCTGCCGAGTCGCTCATGCTCGGCCTGCGCACGGTGGAGGGCATGGCCGCGCCCGAAGGCTTCGAAGCCGAGCTTGCGCGCCTCAGCGCCGCGGGCCTGGTCGAGCGGGCGGATGGGCGGGTCGTCCCAACCCGGCGGGGCCTGGACCTGCACAACCAGATCGCTCTCGCGGTACTGTAACTAGCACTCTGGCTCCCAGAGTGCCGAAAAAGAGATGGAAAACAGGAAACAGGCGATCCTCCGGGCGGTGGTCCACGAGTTCACGACCAGCGCAATTCCAGTCGGCTCTCAGGCGCTGCAGAGCCGCTATTTCGTCAACTTGTCGTCGGCCACCATCCGCAGCGAGCTGGCCGAGCTCTCGGACCAGGGATACCTGACCCAGCCTCACACCTCCGCCGGCCGCATCCCGACCGATTCCGGCTACCGCTACTTCGTCGACTTCCTGATGGACGTGGAGAGGATCCCCGAGCGGGTAGGCGCTTTCATCAAAGAAGAGCTGCGCGGCGCGCCGGCCGACGTCCAGGGGATGGTCGAGAAGGTGGCCATGACCGCGGCTGCGGTGACCCAGAACGCGTCGGTCGCGAGCGCGCCCCAGGGGGCGCAGGCGCGCGTCAAGCATGTCGACCTCGTGTCGCTGGAGCCCACCGAGGTGCTTCTCATCCTCCTGCTGGAGGGCAACCTCCTGCGCCAGCAAGTGGTCAGCGTCGCGGAGCCCGCGAGCCAGGCCCAGCTGACCAAGCTCGCGGCGCGCCTCAACGGCTCGCTCGCCGGAAGGGGCAGCGAGGAGGTCCGGCGCCACTACGACACCGCCGCGCTCGGCCTGGAGAAGGAGCTGCTCGGTCGGGTCGTGACGGTCCTCGACATCTACGAGAAGGGCACCGAGAGCCTGGTCGTCCACGACGGCGTCCGCAACCTGGTGCGCCACCCGGAGTTCGCCGAGTCGTCGCGCCTCCAGCAGGTGCTGGAGGTCCTCGAGGAGACGCGCTACCTGACGCTGCTGCTCAGGCAGCTGATCGGCGAATCCGACCTGCAGATCGTCATCGGCTCCGAAAACGCCTCGAGCCAGCTCCAGGGGTGCGCCGTGGTGCTCACCACCTACGGACCCTCCAACCGGTTGAAAGGCGTCGTCGGTGTGATCGGTCCGACCCGCATGGCTTACAGCCAGACCGTGGCCCGGCTGCAGGCAGTGGCCACCGCCGCGAGCGATCGCATGGCCGAGCTGGGAGTTTGAGCAAGAGCCGGTTCGAGGTATCTAGTCCGAGATGACCAAGCGCAAGCACCCGCACGACCCCCAGGAGCCGCACGAGGCGGAAAGCCACCGCAGGACGGCCGATCCCTCGCCCGATACGGACGCGGCCCCGATGGAAGCCAAAATCGCCGAGCTCGAGTCGGCGGTGGCAGAGGCTAAGGATCGCCACCTTCGGCTCGCAGCCGACTTCGACAACTACAAGAAGCGCGCGCGCCAGGAGCAGGTGGAGACCATCCAGCACGCTTCGGCCGAGCTGATCGGGCGGCTGCTGCCAGGCCTGGACGCCCTCCACAATGCGCTCGAGCACAAGCCGGACGACGTCGACGAGGCTTGGTCCAAGGGCATCGAGCTCTCGGTTCGCAAGCTGGAGGAGGCGCTCGACGCGCATGGGCTCGAAGCGATCGAGTCGGTCGGCGCGCACTTCGACCCCAAGCTGCACGAGGCGATCGGCCACGAGGAGTCGTCAGAGCACCCCGAGGACACGGTGGTGTCGGAGCTGCGCCGCGGTTATCGCATCCGCGACCGGGTGGTGCGGCCCGCGCTCGTCAGGGTCGCCCGGCCGCCGGCGCTTCCGTCCGCCGACGGCGAATCAACCGACGAATAGCTAGGTGGCGGTCAAGCGCGACTACTACGAGGTGCTCGGCGTGGGCCGCCAGGCTTCGCCAGACGAGCTCAAGCGCGCTTTTCGAAAGATCGCCATGGACTCGCATCCCGACCGGAACCCCGACGACGCGGCGGCGCACGCGCGGTTCGTGGAGGCCAGCGAGGCCTACGGCGTCCTTTCCGATCCCGGACGGCGGCGCAGCTACGACATGTTCGGCCACGCGGCCGTGGAATCCGGAGGCGGTCCGGCGGTCGATTTCACCAACATGCCGTTCGGCGACATCTTCGACACCTTCTTCGGCGGCGGCCGCTCGCGACGGGAGCGCTCGAACCGCGGCGACGATCTCCGCTACGACCTGACGATCACGTTCGAAGAGGCGTTCACCGGCGTCGAGAAGCAGGTCGACATCGCGCGCCTCACAACTTGCGAGCGGTGCTCGGGCAACGGAGCGGAACCGGGCAGCGGGGCCGAGACCTGCCCAGGGTGCCGCGGCTCCGGCCAGGTCCGGCGCGCAGCGCAGTCGATCTTCGGATCGGTCGTCACCACCGCCACCTGTCCGACGTGCGCCGGCGCCGGGCGAATCCTGCTCAACCCGTGCGCGCAGTGCCACGGCCAGGGGCGGATCGAGACGCCGAGGCGGCTCGCGGTCAGGATCCCCGCCGGGGTTGACACCGGGTCGCAGATCCGGCTGAACGGCGAGGGCGAGGCGGGGGTTCGCGGAGGCCCGCCCGGCGACCTGTACGTGGTGCTGCGCGTCAAAGCTGATGCTCATCTCGCCCGGCACGACCAGGACGTCGTCTACGAGCTGCGCGTCAACATGGTGCAGGCGGCGCTCGGCGACCGGATCGAGATCCCGACCCTCGAGGGCCCCGTGGAGATCGCGATCCCGGCCGGCACCCAGCACGGCCAGTCCTTCCGGCTGCAGGGCCGGGGCATGCCGGACGTGCGCGGTGGCCGGCGCGGCGACCAGTACGTCGTCGTCCAGGTCGTCATCCCCAAGGACCTCAACGCCGACCAGAAGGCGCTGCTGCGCAAGGTGTGGGGGCTGACCGGCAAGCCGGAGAAGGTCTCCAAAGGCTTTTTCGAGAAACTTCGCGACGCCATCAGCCTGGACTGATCAAAACTCGCTGACCGCAACTTAGACTTCGCATCGCATTTCGTGCGTTGTGAAGCCGTGAGAGGAAGGTGGCCGCGCGCTGTCGTGATGACGGCGCTCTTGGTGTTGCTCGGCGGATGCGCCCTGCCGAACTGCTCCCCGAAGACGA
>DATITA010000001.1:0-7913 GCA_035468355.1 Candidatus Dormiibacterota bacterium | reverse complement strand
GCCTCATCGCGGTTCAGCATGCCGACCAGCTCGCGGTGCACATCGGCGAGCGGCTGGATGAACACCTCGATGTGGCCGCCACAGGCCAGACCGACCTCAAAAGCGACGTCGTCGGCCACGCCAAACGCGGCGATCTTGGGGCGGCCACTCTTCAAGACCTTCTGCGCCTCCTCGAAAACGGCGCCCTCGATGCACCCGTTGGAGACCGATCCGGCCATCTTGCCCGTTCGCGTGACCAGCATCTTCGAGCCCAGGGGCCGCGGGCTGGAACCCCAAGTTTCTACGACGGTGCACAAAGCGATCTCCTCGCCCGCCGCGGTCCACTCGTTCAGCTCTGCGAGCACTTCTCGCATCAGCGGTTCCTCTTGCGGCTGTCCAGGCCGGCGAGCAGTCGCCCTAGGTCTTCGAGCGCCTGGAGATTGTGCGCGGCAAGGAAGTCATCGCACAAAGGGACTGCGGCGGCCATACCTCGCGTGAGAGGCTCGTACCCTTCGGAACCCAGCAAGGGGTTCAGCCAGATCAGGCGGTAGGCCGAGCGCCGCAGGTGCACGAGCTCGGCCGCGAGCTGGCCGGGGTCGCCGCGGTCCCACCCGTCGCTGACGATGATCACCACCGCCCCGTGGCCCAGGACCCTTCGCGCCCAGTGGCGGTTGAAGTCCCCCAGCGCGTCGCCGATCCTCGTGCCGCCGCTGAAGTCGTGGACCTTCTTGCTCACCGACTCGAGCGCCCGATCGAGGTCTCGATAGCGAAGCAGGCGCGTGATGCGAGTGAGGCGGGTCGAGAAGACGAAGGCCTCCAGGTCCTCGCGGCGCGCGATGGCGTGAGCGAAGATCATGAGCAGCCGCGAGTACCTTTCCATGGAGCCGCTCACGTCGCAGATGAGGACCAGCGGCCGCCGCCGCACCCTGGGGCGGCGGTTGAACAGCCGCATCAGCTCTCCTGACGATCGGATCGCATGGCGGGAGGTGCGCCGCAAGTCGATTTGCCCGGAGCGAGCGGGCCTCAGCCGGCGAGTGCGCCGCTCGGCCACCCGCCACGGCGTCTGCTCCATGAGCCGGCGAACCTGCTCGGTTTCCTGCCACGTCATCTGGTCGAAATCCTTGTGGCGCAGCAGCTCGTCTTTGCTGTAGCCGCTCGAGCTGACCGGAACCTCGGTCGGTTCCTTCTCGCGGTTCATCTGCGAGCCGTGAAGCCCAAGGGCCGCCGACCAGGCCTTGGCTCGTTCGGGCGCGAGCGGCAAGGCTCGGCTGCGACCGGGCACCGCACCAGCTGATGCGCGCGGGTCGGCAGGCGCCCAGAAGATGTCGAACGCGGCCTCGAAGGTTGGGATGTCCTCCTTGCGGCTCACGAAGACCGCACGCAGCGCGTTGCGGAAGTCCGTCTGCTGCTTGAGGTCGATCAACCCGAGGGCTCGAGTCGCGTCGGTCAACCGCCGCGGCCCGGCCTCGACGCCGGCGTCGTGCAGGAGCCGCGCGAACGCCGCCAGCCTCGGCAGCAGGTCGACCTCCGGGTCAGGCACCTCTGGCCTTCTCGACCAGCGCCGGGACCTGCTCTCTGACGCGCTCCAGATCTTCCTGGTATTTCAGGGCCGAGCCCAGCGTCGCGTTGACGAGAGCGGAGTCGATCCGGGTGGCGCCTAAAGCGGCCAGCGAGCGCGCCCAGTCCAGCGTCTCGGCGACACCGGGCACCTTGTAGAGATCCATGCCGCGAAGGCCCTGCACCAGGGACGCCACCTCCCGGGCCAGCCCGGCGGCGGCCTCGGGCGCCCGTGCGCGCACAATCTCCACCTCCTTTTCGAGGTCGGGGTAATCGATCCAGTGGTAAAGGCAGCGGCGCTTCAGGGCGTCGTGCACCTCGCGCGTGCGGTTGGAGGTGATCACCACAAAGGGCGGATGCTTGGCCTTGATGGTGCCGATCTCGGGGATCGACACCTGGAAGTCGCTGAGCAGCTCGAGCAGGAAGGCCTCGAACTCCTCGTCCGAGCGATCGATCTCGTCGATCAGTAGCACGGGCGGTGTGGCGTCCTCGTTGTCGATGGCGTCGAGCAGCGGTCTCCGCAGGAGGAACTCCGGGCTGAAGATCTCGCGCTCGGCCGTATGGCGATCCTCGCTCTCGCCCAGCAGCCTGATGTGCAGCAGCTGGCGGGGATAGTTCCACTCGTACACCGCGTGAGCAAGGTCGATGCCCTCGTAGCACTGGAGCCTGATGAGCCGGGCGCCCAGGACGTCGGCCATGACCTTGGCCGCCTCCGTCTTGCCCACTCCCGCCTCGCCTTCGATGAACAGCGGCTTCTGCAGCTTGAGGGCCAGGTAGATGGACGTGGCGAGGGCTCGATCGCCGATGTACTTGCGCTCGCGTAGGCGCTGCTCGACGTCCTCGATCGTCGCCGGCGAGCCCCCCGTCACGCGCAAAAGCGTACGACCTTCAGAAGACAGGATTGGTGGCCCGACGCGTTCGCCGGGCCACCACGTGCCTCTTTGTTACTTCGCCTGCTCGATCGCGCGCTTCACGAGCACGCGCGAAAGATGCTTCTTGTACTCCGGGCTCGCTCGCAGTTCACCGGACGGGTTGAGCCCGTCCGATGCGTGCCGCGCCGCCTCCTCGGCCTTGGCCCCCTTTTGCAGAGCGTCCTCGACCGCCTTGGCCCGCACCGGAGTCGGCCCGACGTTGGTCAGCCCAATGCGCCAGCCCCCGTTCATCTTCTGAGCCGCCGCGCCGACGATCGCCCAGTCGAACATCCGCCGACGAAACTTGATGTACTTGTGAGGGCCGTCGGCCACCGGGAAGACGACCTCGATGACGATCTCGTCCGCCGCCAGCGGCGTGGTGAACAGGTCCTTGAAGAAATCCTTGGCCGCGATCGTCCGCTGGTTCGTGACGATGTCGGCGTCGAGCATGAGCGCGATGGTCGGGTAGTCGCCGGCCGCGTCGGCGTGCGCGATGACGCCGCCCATGGTCCCCATGTTGCGGACCTGGTTGTCACCAACCTCGCCCGCCACCTCGGTGAGGATCGGAAGCTTCTCCTTCACCACCGCCGAGTGCTGGATGGTCACATGGCGCGTGAGCGCCCCGATGTGGAGCTTCCCGCCGGACTCGTTGATGTGGTCGAGCTCCTTGATGCCGTTGATGTCGACGAGCGCCTTCGGCTGTGCGAGACGCAGGCGCATGAGCGGGATGAGGCTGTGCCCTCCCGCCAGGACCTTGGCGTCCTCGCCGTACTTGTTGAGAAGCTTGGTGGCCTCGTCCACCGATGAGGCCCGCGCGTACTCGAATGCTGCCGGAATCAATTGCGAGCCTCCTTGATCTGCTTCCAGAGTCGGTCTGGGCTGGCGGGCATGTCGACGTGCTTGATGCCTAGCGGGGAAAGCGCGTCGCAGATGGCGTTGATGACCGCGGCCGAGCTGGCGATGGTGCCGGCCTCGCCGATACCTTTCACGCCAAGCTCGTTGGTCGGCGTCGGGGTGATCGTCCTCCCGAGCTCGAAGTTCGGAAACTCGTTCGCGCCCGGTATGAGGTAGTCGATCATCGAGCCGGTCTTCAGCTGCCCGGACTCGTCGTCATAGACGACCTCTTCGTACAGGGCCTGCGCGATGCCCTGGGCGATGCCGCCGTGGATCTGGCCGTCGACGATCATCGGGTTGATGATGTTGCCGCAGTCGTCGACCGCGATGTAGCGCTTGAGGTCCACCGCGCCGGTCTCGGGGTCGACCTCGACCACAGCGATGTGCGTGCCGAACGGCCAGACGAAGTTGGTCGGGTCGTAATAGGCGACGGCTTCCAGACCTTGCTCCATGCCCTCGGGCAGACCGGCGCCGAACGCGGCGAACGCGATCTCGCCCATGGCCTTGCGCTTGTCCGGGCTGCCCTTGACGTAGAAGTGCCCCTGGTCGAAAACAACGTCTTCCTCGGCGGCTTCGAAGATATGCGCCGCGAGCTTCTTGGCTTTGTCCACGATCTTCTTGGATGCCTTGTGCACCGCCATACCGCCCACCGCAAGCGAGCGGCTGCCGTACGTCCCGTAGCCGAACGCCGGGCCCTCGGCGGTGTCACCGTGGCGCAGCTCGATCATGTCGTAGGGGATCCCGAGCGTGTCGGCGACGATCTGGGGGAACGTGGTGTCGTGGCCTTGACCGTGTGAGTGGGTGCCGACGTAGACGGTCACCGAGCCGGTCGGGAACACGCGCACCTGCGCGCTTTCAACCAGGGCCAGACCACCCGTGGCGGGAGCCGTCGCAGCGCTGGGGCCGAACCCGCAGATCTCGATCCA
Organism: Candidatus Dormiibacterota bacterium; assembly: GCA_035468355.1. Taxonomy (GTDB): domain Bacteria; phylum Chloroflexota; class Dormibacteria; order Dormibacterales; family Dormibacteraceae; genus DATKSS01. The sequence continues at coordinate 3,646 of DATITA010000001.1, read as the reverse complement.
GCTCGAGACGCCGATGCCGAGATACCGGCCGTTCTTGCGGGCCTCCTCCTGCTCCTTGCGCAGCTTGTCGTAACCGGCGATCTCCATCGCCTTGTCCATCGCCTTCTCGTACGCCCCGGAGTCGTAGACCATCCCGAAGTGACTGGTGTGTGGGAATTCCGTGATGAAGTTCTTGCGCCTGATCTCGGTTGGGTCCATCTTCAGCTCACCCGCGAGGAGATCGAGCATGCGCTCGCACTGGTGGGTTGCCTCGGGCCTTCCCGCGCCGCGGTAGGGATCGGTCGGGACGCGATTGGTGAGCACGCCGACCGTCCTGGCCGAGACGTGCTTCCAGTTGTAGGCGCCTGTCGAAAGTAGACATGCGACGGCCTGGAAGGCGCCGAATGTGCCGACGTAGGCGCCCATGTCGAGGTACTGCGTGACCTTGAGGGCGACCAGTGTGCCGTCCTTCATCGCGCCGGCCTCCACGTCGAAGATCTGACCGCGGCCGTGCGTGGTGGTCATGATCGACTCGGTGCGCGTCTCGATCCACTTGACCGGACGCCCGCTGAGCTTGGCGGCAGCAGGGACCAGATAGTCCTCCGAGTAGGGGCTGATCTTGGCGCCGAACCCGCCGCCTACGTCAGGCGAGATCACGCGGATGCGCGTCTCTGGCATGCCGAGCGCCCCCGCCAGGAAGAGGCGGATGAAGTGAGGGTTCTGGCTCGACATCCAGATGGTCATGCTCTGGTCCGGGCGCGAGTACTCCGCGAGCACGCCTCGCGGCTCCATCGGGGTGGGTGCCAGGCGCTGCTGAAGGATGCGCTGCTTGACGACCACGTCGGCGCCCTTCATGACCGAAGGGTCTTCGGGGATGTAGGTGAGGTCCCAGCCGACGTTGTCGGGCGCGCCGGTGTGTGCCGTCGGGCTGTTGGGGTCGAGCGCCTTGTCCAGGTCCATCACCGCCGGGAGAACCTCGTAGTCGACGTCGATCAGGTTGGCCGCGTCTGCAGCCTTGCCTTTGCTCTCGGCGATGACGACGGCCACGGGCTCGCCCTGGTAGGCGACCTCTTTCTCGGCGATCGGGAACCTGGGCGGCACCTGCTTCTTCTCTGCGACGAACGCCGGGGCGGCCGGCATCGTCCCGGCGATCACCTTAGCGATGTCCTTGTACGTGTAGATCGCCACCACGCCAGGGGCCTTCGAGGCCGCCGAGAGGTCGATGCTCTTGATGAGGGCGTGCGCGTGCGGGCTGCGGACGACCGACATGAAGACAGTGCCCGGCCGGGTGAAGTCGTCTATGTAGCGGCCTTCGCCGCTGACCAGGCGCGGGTCCTCGCGGCGGTGGATCTTGGCCCCGATCATCGTGGTGATGGCCATGGGCTCAGCTCCTCGCCGCGGCCGTCTGGCCCGATTTCTTGGCCGCACCACCCATCGTCTTGGCGGCCGACTGGACCGACTTCACGATGTTCACGTACCCGGTGCAGCGGCACAGGTTTCCTTCGAGTCCCTTGCGAATCTCGGCTTCGGTGGGGTTGGGGTTCTGCTCGAGCAGGTAGGCCGCCGCCATGATCATCCCCGGCGTGCAGTAGCCGCACTGGAGGCCGTGCTCGTCCCAGAACGCCTGCTGGAGCGGATGGAGCTCTCCATCCTTGGCCATGCCTTCGATGGTCGTGATCTTGCGGCCTTCGGCCTGGACGGCGAACATCGTGCAGCTCTTGACGGCCTTGCCGTCGACCAGGATCGTGCACGCGCCGCACTGGCTGGTGTCGCAGCCGACGTGGGTCCCGGTCAGGCCCACGACGTCTCGAAGGTAGTGCACGAGCAGGAGTCGTGGCTCGACCTCGTGCTCGTGCTCGCGGCCGTTGACGGTGGTGGCGACCTTGTGCTTCATAAGCTCTCCTATCCCTGGGCGGCGCTCGCAGCGACCCTGTACCACTGGCGAGCCGGTAGTGAACAAGTGTATTGCGCTACTTTTAGCGCCGAAATGCAACTGGAAAACTCGTTCAGCGTCGGGGCGCCCCCTGACCAGGTGTTCGCTTACCTGCTCGACGTGAACAAAGTCGTCGGGTGCGTACCAGGCGCGGAGCTGTCCGAGGTGGTCGACCCGGCCACGTTCAAAGGCAAGGTCAAAGTCAAGGTCGGACCCATCACGGTCGCCTACAGCGGCACGGCCACGATTGCGGACCGCAACGAGGCCCAGCGCACCGCCACGCTCAAGGCCGACGGACGGGAGACGACCGGGCCGGGGTCGGCCCGCGCTTCCGCGCACATGAGCGTCGAGCCGGAGGGCGCAGGGTCCCTGGTCAAGATCGTGACGGACTACAGCGTGGCCGGACGTGTCGCGCAGTTCGGCCGCGGCGTCATGGAAGACGTGTCGCGCCGGATCGTCAACGACATGGCCGCCTGCATCAAGGCCAACCTCGAGGCGGCGCAGCCGCCGAGCGCGCCGGCCGCCGGAGGACCGGTGGGGCCAGCCGCTGCGGGCGCGCCCGTGAGCGCGCCACCCGTCGCGCCGCCGGCCACGACCGCAAAACCGGTCAACGCTCTCGCGCTGCTCTTCTCCGTGCTCTGGGCGCGGATCAAGAGGCTCTTCTCGGGGAAGTCAGCCTAAGTACAGCGCCAGCATGTGGTCGCGGTTGACCCAGATGGCGGGCTGAGTCCAGCTCTTGCCCGCCACGCCGATGACCGCGATGGTGGCATCTACGATCTGGAAGAAGCGGTTCCTGAGCATGATCTCGTTGTGCATGGTCGTCTCGACCGCCTTGGGGAACTCGGCGGCCCCGGTGACCATGAACACCCCGGCCTGGTACATCACGTAACGGCGCACCACCTCCATGATCTGGTCGGGCGGCGGAGGCTCTGGCTCGATAGTGCGGATACCTCCCACCAGCGCCTTGCTGAACACGCCTTCCGGCACGCCGTTGAGCTGCACCGCGCCGGGCAGCAGGGGCTCCGCGCTGACGTTGCGCATGTGGAAAAGAGGTTCGGGGTCGTTCATCGTCTCGCGCAGCCGGCCCCGCATCTGGATCTCGGCGGTGATCCTCTGGTTGGGAGTGAGCATGTCGACCTTGGTCCACGCGACGGCCGGGTTGAGGGATGCGGTCGTGGGTGACATCAGCGGGAGGATAACTCGCCGGGCCGCGTTTCACGCTGGACAATGGTGGTCGTGGAGCTGGATGAGGCGCGTAAACGGATCCGGGAACGCTCCGACCTGAACGCGTTCATCTCCCTTTCGTCCGAGCAGGGCGAGGGGATCGTCGTCGCGGTCAAGGACCTCGTCGACGTGGCGGGCATGGTGACGACGGCCGGAGGAGTGATCCTTCCCGACATCCCCGCGCGCGAAGACGCCCCTTTGATCCGCCGGATCAGGCGCGAGGGCTGCGTGATCGCCGGCAAGACGAACCTGCACGAGTTCGCCTTCGGCGTGACGAGCGCCAACCCTCACTACGGGACCGTTCGCAACCCGCATGACCCGACGCGCGCCGCGGGCGGCTCCTCCGGCGGATCCGCCGTCGCGGTGGCGGCCGGCATGTGCGACTGGGCTGTCGGCACCGATACGGGCGGCTCGATCCGGATCCCGGCTTCGCTGTGCGGCGTCGCGGGCTTCAAGCCCGCCCTCGGCAGCATCGACACAGATGGCGTGATTCCCCTCAGCTGGTCGCTC